>CALMCP010000067.1 GCA_937863095.1 uncultured Candidatus Saccharibacteria bacterium
CCCCCTCCTGCTGGCTACGGCGCAGCCACCTGGATTTCGGCTGGCCAGCCCGTCACCATCGCAGATACGCTCATCCCAGGGGGCTTGGTCTATGTGGGAACCACGCTGCGCGCCCCGTCCGGGCGGCCTGACGCGGCACTGATTGACCCGTCCAAAAAAGTGGCTGCACGGGGCGACTACGCAGACCGCCATCTCATGAACTACTGGCCGAGTTACTCGGACATTTCTCCGGAGGCGCGCCGTGCCTATCTGCAGTGGTTAGCCGGGGGGCGCCAGGACCCCACAGCGGACATCGGCTACGTGTTTCTGTTTTTCTACGGCTTGGAGCGTCGCGTCATTCTTGACGGTAGAGGCAAAGGAGAAGAGGCAAAGGCGGCTCAAGCGGTCCGTCCGGCTATCGCGCAGGAGCTTCGCAGGCTTTTGGGCATCTACGGTAGTCAAAGCGCATCGTTCCAGCGGTACGCCAACGATTTGCTCACGGTCGTGGAGCTGAACACCTACTCAGACAAGCTCTACGCGCAGCCACTGCCCGAATTCCCTGACAGCTACGAACTCCCCCTTTACCTGCGCCTGGCGCTGGGGCAGTGCGCCATGGACGGTGTTCCAGTTCCCGCACCCCTGGCATTGGCCTGGGTGCGCCGGGACCCGAACATCTATAAGCGAACCCCCGTCACACGCTGTGCAGAACAATTTGAGAAGCTGTTTCACGAGAGGTACCTCGCATTGCTCAATGGCGGGTTGGTGCTTTCCAAGAACAAGACGAAACTGAAATTCCTCTACCGTGCTGCATCCGCTACCCTTGCGGAGTACGGAGAAATCAAGGCAACATTTGGTGATACGCCGGATGTGACGGTGCTCACCGGGCCGGTCAAGAAGCTCCAGGAGGTGGTGGACGTCACAACCAGCGAACTGGACGCCTACAGTCGCTTTCTGGGCCGTTCGCCCGAGGCCACCGACGCGCTTGAAGGCCTTCTCTTACTCCCTGCCAACCTATGGCCCTCCGATGCCCGGCGCAAGCTCGATGCGCTTTTGGCCCGTATCGCCGGCGGGATGGTGGTCATGCAGCTGCAGGAGGTAGCCGCTTGCCTTGGCACAGCGCAGCGGTTGGAGCGGGCCACGGTGACCGGCTTGGCCCGCGCATTAGGGGCGTTGCACGTTGGCATGGAGCCGGACGTACTCAATGGTGCTAGGACGCCCAAACCAGAAGAGACCGTGGTGCTGTTTTCCATACCGCACGGCGAGTCCGCGAGTTGCAGTAGCACCCCATACCAGTCCGCCGCACTGACGGTGCAGCTTGCTATCGCCGTGGCCTTTGCAGACGGAGAGTTGGGCGCCGAAGAATTCAGGCACCTACGGCAGAACATTGAGGGCTGGACACATCTGACGGCGGCGCACCAACAGCGGCTGCGCGCGCACTTGCGATACCTGATGGCTGCGCCTCCCTCGCTTACGGCGCTCAAGAAGAAGCTGGAGCCTCTTGCCGCGCCCGCGAAGGAGGCCATTGCGAAGTTCATGGTGACGGTGGCCCAGGCGGATGGAGCCGTCTCGCCCGCAGAAATCAAGATGCTGGAGAAGGTCTACAAGGTATTGGGCGTGGACCCCCAGAAGGTTTTCGGGGACGTTCATGCGGCAGCGGCCACTCCCCTTGGAACGCCTTCCTTTCAGACCGCATCCTCGGTCGCGCCCAAACCTGCAACGGCTGGATTCCAGCTCGATGCCGCTCGCATCGCCGCGCTGCAGCACGACACGGACAAAGTCTCGGCGCTGCTGTCCAATATCTTTACTGAAGAGCCCGTGGAGGCGCAGCCTCCTGCCCCCGCCGTTGTTGCGGTGCCTGAGCCCGAGGCGCACGTCCCTGATGCCCCCTTGGGGTTGCAGGGCCTGGATGCCGCGCATACTGCCTTCGTGCATCAGCTCCTCTCCCGGCCGCAGTGGACACGCGAGGAACTCCTTGACCTGGCGTCGGACCTGGACCTCATGCTCGACGGCGCGCTGGAACGCGTCAACGAGGCTGCATTCGATGCACACGACGACCCGCTGACCGAAGGCGACGACCCCATCACCATCAATCGAGACATCTTGGAGAGTCAACCCACATGAACGCCCCCGCTGCTGCCCCAATCATCCGCCCCAGAGACCGGGACGCGGTCGTTCAGTCGCTTCGCGCCGGGGTTGTGCCACGCTCGGGGCAGCACCTGATTCAGGTAGGCCGCACGCGGGAAATCGAGACGCTCATCGGCGACATCGACAGGATTGCCGACGGCGGCTCCACATTCCGCTTGGTCATTGGCGAGTACGGTGCTGGCAAAACGTTTTTTCTGAACCTGGTGCGCGCTGTCGCCCTGGAGAAGAAGCTGGTGGTGGCCAGCGCGGACCTGAACCCGGACCGCCGCCTGCACGCCAGTGGCGGCCAGGCCCGGTCGCTGTACGCGGAACTGATGCGCAACATTGCCACCCGCACCAAACCGGACGGCGGCGCCCTGGGCGGCATCGTGGAGAAGTTCATCGCTACGGCCAAAGCGGAAGCCAAGGCTGCCGGCGTGTCCACCGAGGCGGTCATCCGCCAGAAGCTCGAGCACCTCACGGAGCTCGTCAACGGTTTTGACTTCGCCGATGTCATCGCCGCATATTGCCGCGGGTTTGAAGAAGGCAATGAGCAGCTCAAGGCGGATGCCATCCGCTGGCTTCGCGGGGAATTCAGCACCAAGACAGACGCGCGCGTGGCGCTCGGCGTGCGCACCATCGTCGATGACGCGGCGGTCTTCGACCAACTCAAGCTGATGGCGCGCTTTGTCCGGCTGGCGGGATTCTCTGGGCTGTTGGTGAGTCTCGATGAGTTGGTTAACCTCTACAAGCTGGCTAACGCCCAGGCCCGCAACTCCAACTACGAACAGATTCTGCGCATTCTGAACGACTCGCTGCAGGGCACGGCGGTGGGGCTCGGGTTCATCCTGGGCGGCACACCCGAGTTCCTTCTCGATACCCGTCGCGGTCTCTACAGCTACTCGGCCCTGCAAAGCCGGCTTTCACAGAACACCTTCGCTGCGGACGGTCTCGTGGACTTCAGCGGACCCGTGGTGCGTCTGTCCAGCCTGACGCCGGAGGACTTCTACGTCCTGCTGCAAAAAATTCGACATGTCTACGCCCTGGGCGACGCCACCAAACACCTACTGCCCGACCAAGGCATTTTCAGTTTCATGGAGCATTGCGCCAACCGCATCGGAGACACCTACTTCCGCACGCCACGCACGACCATCACTTCCTTCGTGAACATGCTCGCGGTGCTGGAGCAGAACCCGGGCACGGACTGGCAGCAGCTCTTGGGCGGTCTGGAGGTAACGCCGGACACGGCTGGCGCCGCAGACCTGCGTGTGGACGAGGACGACGAACTCGCATCCTTCAAGCTCTGAAGGCGCGCATGGCCAGCAAAAGCTCCTCGTTTCACCTCCTGGACGAGCGCATTCGGCGCTTCATCTGGGCCGAAGGCTGGGAGGAGCTGCGTGACGCGCAAGAAAAGGCCATCCCGCTCATCGTCAAGGGGGAGCAGGACGTCATCATTTCGGCGGCCACGGCCGCCGGAAAGACCGAGGCCGCATTTTTCCCCGCCCTCACGCACCTGCTCGCCACGGACGGCGACGGCCTCATCGTCTACGTGAGCCCATTGAAAGCGCTCATCAACGACCAGTTTGGGCGCCTGGAGCGGCTGTGCGCGCAGCTGGAGATTCCCGTCTGGCCCTGGCATGGGGATGTATCGGCGAGCGTAAAAACCCGTTTTTTGGCCAAGCGCCGGGGTGTGCTCCTTATCACCCCCGAATCCCTGGAGGCCCTTTTATGCAACCGCGGGTCCTCCGTCGGCGCTGTCTTCGAGCGCGTCACGTTCTTCGTGGTCGACGAGCTTCACGCCTTTATCGGCTCGGAGCGCGGCAAACAGCTGCAGTCCCTGATGCACCGCATCGAGCGCGCCTTGGACCGGAAGGTGCCCCGCATTGGCCTCTCGGCCACCCTGGGCGATAGGCGATTGGCAGGACAGTTCCTGCGCCCTGACGCGGAGCCCGCACAGGTGAATTCGGCGGCGGCAGGCTCGGAGCTCAAGGAGATC
>CALMCP010000068.1 GCA_937863095.1 uncultured Candidatus Saccharibacteria bacterium
ACGTCGACGGAGTATCCAGCAGCCCGAAACCTGTTTGCAAAGCTGCGGGCCTCCTCCTCAGACGACTTCCAAACGCAGAGCGGGAAACCGGCTTTGTTGTACAAAATCTGGTAACGCTTCATCGTCCGCACCTCCTTAATCTCTATTCTCACGCTTCCACATGAGGAAGTTCTGGTAATCATCTTGACCCATCGAGACCGGCTTGCTCGTGTTGATGAAGTCGGGGCAACCGAAGCAGACGAGCTCGTCCGGATTGCTGCGGGTCTGCGTCAGAACCTTGGCCGGGACACCGGTCATCTGGAACTTTTCGGACGGGACGCCCGGAACCTCGATGCGCCGGAGCAGCATATTGAAGTCGTAGTACCAGTCGAGATTCATGTACCGCTCCTCGCTGTCCGTGCTCTCGATTTCCTTGATGTACTCGGCCAGAGCACCGCGCACATCAAGACGAACCGGAGCGACGCTGTCGTCGTAGCTGTCGTAGAGGGTGATGGTCTCGGCCTTGCCGAAACGAACGGTCAGGGCGGCAACGCTGCCGGTGTACTTGTAGAGCTCCATAAAAACCTCCTACCCGAAACGGGTCTTACTGCTTGCTTAACGTCCCTAAAAGGGACACACGAAAGCAAAAAAATTAAGCGACCTCAACCATACCGACCAGACCGTAGAGGAGCTCGTGGTCCTCAAAGGAGATGCGCTCTTCCTCGAACGCACGGTCAATCTGCCAGTAGCAATCGTCGCGGTCGTTCTCGGTCTTGATGGCGGCGATGGCTTTCACGATTTTCTTGAACATCTTTTTATCCTCCAAACAGGCGTTTCATCAAAAAGCAAGAAATCCGGCAAGGTTGCATTTCTCAGTGAGCGATGCTACTTTGAAACCGCTGTGGGCGAGTAGAGCTTTCCACGTTCTGTTTTGTCCTTACCACCCGGAGCAGGAGAGGTTTCGTTTCCCAGCGAGCGATACCACTTTGGAACCTTTATCGGCGAGTGGAGCTTTCCGCGTTCTGTTTTATCCTCGATTGCTTCATTTTGGGTCATTGGCTTTCTTGTACCCTTATTATAGACCCTAAAAGGGACAATGTCAAGTAAAATCTGGCAATTTGTGGCAAAAAGTTTTCAAGAATGACGCTTTTTGCGGCATTATGCACGAAACGGCGGCAGAACAGAAAAAAGGCAGGAGCCCGGAGGTTCCTGCTGAAATAGTTATCCTGTTTATCCTAATGAATTTGACCACAACAATTACAAGCACAAGG
>CALMCP010000069.1 GCA_937863095.1 uncultured Candidatus Saccharibacteria bacterium
TTATTTCGGTATGTGTATTTTACATTGTTGTTTTTTATACAACTTTTATAATACAAATCCGGCCATTATGTGCCCCTATGCACCCCACGGCCTGAAGCTCTCCTCTCAAAACCAAACCTCAAGTACCCATCCTCGCACCACATCGACCCCGTCATGCCAGGCCCTGTGTCGAGCTTGATTTGGCCAGTCTAGCATCAATAGATTCTGCATCTCCAGACCCCTCCGTCATTGCCCGAGCCGCCTCTCCCGCCTCCCCATCATTACCCGGCGGCTTGTCCGGGCAGTGTACCTTTTCGTCATTACCCAGTTTATCCAGGTAACCCAATAAATATGCGTCGGAGGCTTGAAGAGTCAGGTCTCAACTGGATTGCCCGAACGAGTCGGGCAATATAACGCAAAGCGTAAATATCCCAAACAAGCCCACCCTCCAACTCGTTTGAGTCCATTCAATTAATACAGCACGCCTTAGTTTTAAGCCCCATAACCGCCCGTTCCCCAGCCACGTCATACCCCGACCCCCTGAATAAGTCAGAGGACAGGCCCGTTCGGAGTATCCACGCACTCCTGTCATTGCCCGACTTGTTTGGGCAATCCAGTTAAAAACAAGTAACTAATTCATGTTCACTGGATTACCCGGATAAACCGGGTAATGGCGGAGGGGGCTTGGAGGCTCAGGCGTCTTAGATTTGAGCTGCAAGGTCACATATAGTGTCTCGCTCGCAGTACGACCACTACGCATGGTATGTTGCCATACGAGTAGTAAAGTTATCCACAGATACTCGTAAAAACCGTGGTATTTTTTACGTAAACTTTTATGCGAAAACTGTTGACATAAACGTTTTCACAGCTTATTATAGGGGTAGCTTCTGAATAAAAAAGTTATCCAACACTTTACAGAAGCCAAAAACAAAAAAGAATGTAAAAAACTCCACTTCCAAAACAACCACTACTCGCAGGTGGTTGTTTTATTTGTCGCAGTGACCTATTTTTGCCAACAAAAATACCCGACTAACGAGTCGGGAACTTGTGTTGGTGGAGCTGGCGGGTACTACCCCCGCGTCCGAATGGTAACATGATATTTGTCTACAAGCTTAGTCCGATTTAGGTTGTTTTATAACTCCCGCATGGTTCGAAAATCGTCCAAAAATACCATGGAGAGTTACGCAGAAAGTGTCCCACGAGCAGCTGCTGCCCTACACGCGGCAAGCGACATGGGTATAACACCCCGTCCGTCCTATGTCGCCTGAACGGAGAGATGGCTGTTAGACTAGGCTACAGCTGTCGCCAGAGTCTGTGGCATCAGAGACGCTACAAAGCTCTTAACTTTTGCAATAAAGTTTGCAACTAAAAATATGCGTATCGTGCAAAGTCGACTTGCAAAATATCTTGTTAAGGTCCAATCGTCGAAAGCTATATCAGCCCCATCTCTGTTAAGCATAGCACACTTCCCCTTTCAAATCTACCTGTACGAGCCTAAATCTCCAACCCTCCACTCTAGCAGACCACTTCCGGTGTGGTCACCGAAGTGTACCACACCTAGGTTTTGAGATTTAGATGTACTATGGTTAACTAGAAACACCATGGTAGGTCGAGTATTATCCGCAACCCCGGTGGGCTTTCAGGGTCAGCTCATTCACGTCGAGGGAGACCTCTCGAGTGGTCTCCCAAGCCTCCAGATTGTCGGCCTCGGCAACAAGGCCATAGACGAAGCCAAAGACCGCGTTCGCAGCGCTATCAAGAACTCCCTGCTCGACTTTCCTAAAGGCAAGATTGTCATCAATCTCGCCCCGGCGGAGCTTCCCAAAGACGGCACACAGTTTGATGTGCCGATTGCCCTCGCCATCCTACGCCTCGGCGAGGCACTGACCTCAGCCGACCTCGACAATGCCCTCTTTGTCGGTGAACTAGCTCTCGACGGGCAGATACGACCCGTCAAAACCACGATATCGGCCGCGGAGACCGCCAAAGCACAAGGCCTACGGACCATCTTCGTCCCAGAAGCCAACGCCCCTCAGGCGCTGCTTATCGACGGGCTAGAAGTGATACCGGTGCGTGACCTCAAGCAGCTCTTCCTTCATCTCAAGGGTGAAGTGAAGATTGCGCCTGCGCAGACGCCACTAGAAAGCCCTCACTATACTCAGGCAACGAGCATCGTCCTCGACAACATACACGGTCAAGACCAAGCCAAGCGCGCTATCACCATTGCCGTAGCCGGCCGCCACAACATCCTCCTCTCTGGCTCACCTGGCTCAGGAAAAACCATGCTCGCTCGCGCCCTCAACGGCCTGTTGCTACCTCTGCAGAACGAGGAAATCATAGAAGTCACCAAACTGCACACCCTGGGCGGCGAATCAATCGACGATATCGTCACGAGCCGCCCCTTCCGCTCGCCACATCATACCGCCAGTGCAGCATCTATCATCGGTGGTGGCTCAAAAGCCAAACCAGGCGAAATATCACTTGCCCACCGCGGTACCCTGTTCCTCGATGAACTACTCGAGTATCCTCGGTCGATTCTCGAATCACTTCGTCAACCGCTCGAAGACCGCGTCATCTCCGTCAGCCGTGCTCAGGGAAAGTACCAGTACCCGGCCGATTTCATACTTGTCGGCACCATGAATCCGTGCCCGTGCGGCTACTATGGCGACAGTGAAAAAGCCTGTAGCTGCACGTCCATGCAAATCCTTAACTACCAGAAGCGACTCTCCGGGCCTCTTCTCGACCGCATCGACCTCACGGTGACTGTCTCACGAGTTGCACATGAGGACTTGCTTGGCAATAAAACGTCGTCAAATTCACAACATAAGCTGCATACATCTTTGATTCAAAATGCTATTGCTTTTCAACATAACAGATATAAATGTAGTAACAAATACAACGGTTCATTGTCCAGCCAAGACGTCGATGTCTACATCCCCCTTTCACCCGACACGCACGCATTCCTCGTCGCTGCTGCCAAGAAGCTCGATTTGAGCGCCCGGAGCTATTTCAAAATCATCAAAGTCGCTCGCACTATCGCCGACATCGACGGCGACCCCGACATTACGACCAGCCACCTCGCCGAAGCCCTGTCGTACAGACAGATTACCGCTGCCTGAGTTTTTTGCCCACACCTCTTGAATTCCCCTGTTTTTTCTGTTAAAATGACTGATGAAACAAATCATAACGAATCAACACTCAGACAAAGGAGAGTTCGACGATTAACAAATCAATTCGTATCAACGGAGCAATCCGTGCCCGCGAGCTGCGCGTTATTGGCGCAGATGGAGAACAGCTTGGAATCATGTCGCTGAGCGACGCCTTGCGAGCTGCCGAGGACGCGGGATTGGATTTAGTGGAGATTTCTCCAGATGCTAATCCGCCTGTCGCAAAAATCATCGACTGGGGTAAATACCAGTACCAAAAGATGAAAGACCAACAACGCAATAAGCGCTCGGCCAAAGCCAGCGACTTAAAGCAAATGCGATTTGGCCTCAAGATTGGCTCAGGAGACCTCGACGTAAAACTTCGTAAGGTCCGCGGCTTCCTCGCCGACGGACACAAGGTCCGCCTACAAGTAGTCTACAAAGGACGCGAGATGGCCCATAAAGAGATTGGGTACGAACTGATGGACAAAATCACTGAACTGCTTTCAGAAGAAGCGGTCGTCGAGCAAAAGCCACAGATGGCTGGACGAAATCTGAGCGTTGTCATAAGGAGTACATAATGCCGAAGCTCAAGACCCACAAGGGTACCGCAAAGCGAATCAAGCTCACCAGCACCGGTAAGCTCACCCGTCGTCGCGCATTTGGCGGTCACATGTTGGCCAAGAAGTCAAAGAGTCGCAAGCGCGCGATTAACCAACCAGCAACTATAACTGGCTCGATGGCAAAAAATGCCAAACGAGCGCTAGGAGTGTAATATGCGAGTAAAACGAGGTGTTACCGCACGTGCAAAGCACAAGAAAATCTTGAAGCAAGCCAAAGGCATGCAGCACAACCGTACGCGCAGCTTCCGCATGGCAAAGCAAGGCGTCATCCGCTCGCTACAGTATGCCTACCGTGACCGCCGCAACAAGAAGCGTGACCTACGCGCTCTGTGGATTACCCGCATCAACGCTGCAGCACGTCAAGAAGGCACCACCTATGCCAAGCTTATCGCAGGGTTGAAGGCAAAGAATATCGAGCTTGACCGCAAGGTTCTCGCCGAGATTGCCGTCAAAGAGCCAAAAGCCTTCGCCGCAATCGTCAAAGAAGCTATCTAGCTACGAGGAGGGGCACAGCCCCTCCTCGACAACTAAAAACGCACTCGAAAGAGTGCGTTTTTAGCACAGCCCACCGATAAGCCGGGTTCTGTCGTGGGTAATCATCTATC
>CALMCP010000070.1 GCA_937863095.1 uncultured Candidatus Saccharibacteria bacterium
CAAGCGCATCGATAAATTCTATAAACGACAGTGGTCGAAGCGTCATAAAGTCAACTTTTCCAACCGGGAACGACACGCTGTGATTCACGCTCAAGCCCAATAAGCTGCCGGCAACGATAATGTGGTATTCTGGCATATTTTCATAAAAATATTTCAATGCCGTTAGGGCTTCTGGTACATTCTGGATCTCGTCAAGAATTATCAGTGTGTTTTGTGGTTCAATATCCGTCTCAGACTCTGCTTTAAGGCCCTGGAGTATCCTGTCGACATCCAGGTCTTGCTTAAATAGTTCCTGCATGCGCGGATTATTCAAAAAATCAATATAGGCAACTTTTTCGTACTGATTTTTACCAAATTCACGAGCCAACCACGTTTTTCCAACCTGACGTGCTCCATGAATAATAAGAGGCTTTCTGTATGGACTATTCTTCCAGTTTTGTAAAAATGTAAGTTGTTGCCTTCGCACTTAAAATCTCCTACGTTTATGCTAGGTATTTAACTAATTATACCATGTTTACACTTTTACCCTAGGACTTTTTGTACTTATGCTACACTTTTACCCTAGGACTTTTTGTGTGGTTTTTACAGTAAGACCCTACGAGAGCAAAATATGGTAAAATAAACCAGAGAATAAGGAGGTATGTTTTGTGAAATTATTAGTAACTGGTGGTGCGGGGTTCATCGGGTCAAACTTTGTACACTACACGCTAAAAAATCGGCCAGAATACGAAATAACGATCATTGATAAGATGACTTATGCAGGAAATATGGGCAATTTGTCATCAGTTAGCGGCCAGATTGAATTTATCGAGGGAGATATTTGCGATACTGAGTTGATGGATAAACTAATTAGTAACACTGATATCGTAGTCCACTTTGCTGCCGAAAGTCACAACGATAACTCAATTCGCAACCCTCGCCCGTTTCTCGACACAAACATCGTCGGAACTTATACAATACTCGAGGCTGTTCGAAAATATGATAAACGCTTACACCACATCTCAACCGATGAAGTTTTTGGCGACCTCGAGTTAGACGACCCAAATCGCTTCACTGAAGAAACACCTTATGAACCGTCAAGCCCCTACTCAGCAACTAAAGCCGGCTCTGACCACTTGGTTCGAGCGTGGGTGCGAACGTTCGGTATTAAAGCAACCATCTCTAATTGCTCAAACAATTACGGACCGCGTCAGCATATTGAAAAATTTATCCCACGTCAAATAACCAACATCGTGAGCGACATTAAACCAAAACTGTATGGAACTGGTGAGCAAGTCCGTGACTGGATTCATGTCGATGACCACAACGAAGCGGTTCATTTAATTATCGACAAAAGCCCGATGGGTGAAACGTGGATTATTGGTGCTGATAATGACCATGTCAACAACAAATCTGTCATCGAAATGATTTGCGAGCTCATGGGTAAAGGACAGGATTGGTACGAACATGTTAACGACCGCCCAGGTCATGACATGCGCTACGCTATGGACTCGTCAAAACTTCGTCGTGAACTCGGCTGGAAACCACAATATACTGACCAGGATGGTATGAAAAACGGTCTTTTGCAAACGATTGATTGGTACAAAAATAATCAAGATTGGTGGCAATCACAAAAAGCTGAAATTGAAGCAAATTATGCAAAGCAGGGGCAATAAATATGAATTTTAATCCTTCGGACTACAATGATTTGGTTGTTACTGAGGCGCCTATTCCTGGTTTTTATGTCATCAAAATGCCAGTTCATGGTGATAATCGTGGCTGGTTCAAGGAAAATTACCAGAAAGAAAAGATGGAAGCGCTTGGTTTACCAAAATTTGATGTCGTGCAAAATAATTTCAGCTTCAATGACAAACGTGGAGCAACTCGCGGACTTCACGCCGAACCATGGGAAAAATTCATCTCTGTTGCTAACGGTTCGGTTTTTGGGGCTTGGGTTGACCTACGAAAAGGTCCAAACTTCGGCACAAGCTTCTCTATCGAGATAAATCCCGGCATAGCAGTGTTTGTGCCGCGCGGTGTCGCTAACGGCTATCAGACACTCGAAGACAATGTTACATACACATATTTAGTTAACGCTCATTGGTCACCCGAGGTAAAATACACTTTTGTTAACCTTTTTGACCCAGATATCGCTATCAATTGGCCTATTGGTGAAAACGAAGCAATTGTTTCCGAAAAAGATACTAATCACCCGGTATTAAAAGACGTTATTCCCATGGAGGTGTAAATGGACAATTCAAAAATATTCATTATTGGCGCAAATGGGCAACTCGGCACCGCGCTACGAAAGCAGTATCCCGAAGCTAGGTCGGCTGATGTTTCCGAGCTAGATATTACCAATCGGCAATCCGTTGAGAATTTTGACTGGTCTGGAATAGAAGTTATTTTAAACGCAGCTGCCTACACAAATGTCGATGGTGCTGAAACGAATGAAGGGCGCGTTGCTGCGTGGAACGTTAATGCTTCGGCAGTCGCTAATTTAGTAAAAATTGCTCAGGAATACAATATAACTTTAGTACATATATCGAGCGATTATGTGTTTGATGGCACCGTGGAGCCACATACTGAGTCAGAGCCATTCAGTCCGCTTAGTGTTTACGGGGCATCGAAAGCTGCTGGAGACCTCGCTGTCTCGCTGCTCGAAAAACATTATATCCTCAGAACAACCTGGGTTATCGGCGAAGGTAAGAACTTTGTCCGCACCATGCTTGAACTTGCTAAAAAGGGAGTTTCGCCAACTGTTGTTGCTGACCAAATTGGTCGATTAACCTTTACCGATGAACTAGTTCGTGCAATTGATTATTTATTAACCAAAAAAGCCGATTTCGGCACCTATAACGTTACAAACGACGGTCCACTGGTCAGTTGGGCAGATATCACGAGGCAGATTTTTACACTTGCCGGGTATACCAACTTAACGGTCACCAACACAACAACAGCCGAATACTTTGCTGGAAAAGAAGGTATCGCCCATCGCCCACTTGGCAGTAATATGAGTCTTGAGAAAATTCATAAAACTGGGTTTAGTAGCCAGAATTGGCTAGATGAATTAGCAGAGTATGTCAAAAAGGAGGTTTCATGATGAAAGGTATAATTTTAGCAGGTGGCTCCGGAACAAGACTTTGGCCCATCACACAAGCAATATCAAAGCAGCTTATGCCGATTTATGACAAGCCGATGATTTATTACCCGCTCACAACACTCATGCAAGCGGGGATTCGTGACATTCTCATCATCACCACACCCGAAGATCAAGGTCAATTTAAGCGACTACTCGGTGACGGTTCTAAGTGGGGAATTAATCTCCAATATGCTATTCAACCAAGTCCAGATGGACTCGCTCAGGCGTTTATTATCGGCGAGGAATTTATTGGCGATGATAAAGTTGCACTCGTGCTTGGAGATAATATTTTCTACGGCGATGAACTTGACGATTCGCTTCAGTCTTGCACCGACCCTGATGGTGGTGTTGTTTTTGCGTATGAAGTTTCCGACCCCGAGCGTTATGGTGTGGTTGAGTTCGATGATAACCATCACGCTATGTCTATCGAGGAAAAGCCATCCCATCCAAAATCGAATTTTGCAGTTGTTGGGCTGTATTTTTATGACAATGACGTCATTGAGATTGCCAAAAATATCCAACCCTCCGAACGTGGTGAGTTAGAGATTACTTCTGTAAATGCCGAATACTTACGCCGAGGCAAGCTCAGAGTAACAACACTAGAACGAGGTGATGTATGGCTCGATACCGGTACAATCGATAGCTTAACAGATGCAAGTGACTTCGTTCGCGTCATCCAAAAAAGGACTGGGCAAATCATCGCCAGTCCCGAGAGAATAGCTTTCCAGCAAGGGTTTATAGCAAAAGAACAGCTCGAAGTGCTAGCAACACCATTGAAAAAGTCAGGTTACGGAAACTACCTAGTGTAGATTTCACCTTTTTACAGTACACTAAGAACTATGAAAACCATCACCCTCCTCATCCCCGCCTATAATGAAGAAGTTGTTCTTGACGCACTTTTTGAGCGGCTTGATGCGCTGGCGAAGACGGAAAAGAAATATATATTCGAATTTCTGTTTGTCAACGACGGCAGTCGTGACAGTACGCTTGAAATAATCAAAAAACAGGCAGAAAAAGACAACCGGGTGTCGTATATCAACCTGTCACGCAACTTCGGTAAGGAAATTGCCATGATTGCCGGAATCGACCACGTTCAGGGCGATGCGATGGTGGTTATCGACGCTGATTTGCAGGACCCGCCCGAACTCATTTCAGAGATGATTACGTTCTGGGAAGAGGGCTACGATGACGTGTACGCCAGGCGTAAAAGCCGTGAAGGCGAGACGTGGTTGAAGAAAAAAACCTCAACTGCTTACTATCAAGTTCTTCAGTCGTCGACCAATATACCGATTCAGGTCGACACTGGCGATTTTCGCCTGCTGAGTCGGCGCTGTATCGACGCTCTACGACAGTTTCGTGAGTCACAGCGCAATACTAAAGCCATGTTTAGTTGGATTGGCTACAAGAAAAAAGAGATTTTCTATGACCGCGACCCGCGGTTGGCTGGTGAGACAAAATGGAACTACCAAAAACTCATCAATCTCGCCATCGACGGTATCACGAGCTTCACAACTGCGCCGCTGCGTATCGCTACCATGACCGGGCTCGTCATCTCTGTCTCGGCATTTATCTACATCGCATATCTGTTAATTCGCCCACTTTTTGGCGTCTCGACGGGTGCTGGATATTCATCAACATTGGCGATTATCTTGTTCTTGGGTGGCGCACAGATGTTATTTTTAGGAATTATCGGCGAATATATCGGCAGAATTTTTAACGAAACCAAAAATCGACCACTTTATTTAATCGAAGAATATCATGCAGGAACTACTAAAAAAACACGAGACTAAACTTCGCTTTGGTATCATTGGTGGCATTAACACCGCCCTTGATTTCGGACTTTTGTTCGTTTTCAGTTCGCTTTTTGGCATACCTCGTGGGTTTGCAAATATGCTTTCGACTTCTATTTCGTTCATTTTTAGCTTCTTCGCCAACAAACGCTACACATTTAAATCTTCTTCAAAAGAAAATGTCGTCCGTGAGATGGTTCTTTTCACTGTCGTCACGCTTTTCGGTCTCTGGGTCATCCAGGGGCTTATCATCCATTTCCTCACCCCCGTTATCATCAACCTCGGCACGACCGAAGAACTCGCCCTCCTCGCCAGCAAACTCATCGCTACTGTCGCTAGCCTCATCTGGAACTACCTACTCTATTCACGAGTCGTCTTCAAGCACAAAAACTAGCCCAAAACATGTCAATATATTGATAATACCTATGAGACGAGAGAAATAAAAACTTGTTTATATTTCCGAGGCGATTTTGTATTATATTCATACATCACGCTATATATAGCGCCTATTTTACGAACTTTTCTGCGATATAATCAGCCGACGGTCGCGCCCCTCACCCTCTGAGTGAGTCGAGATATCGGTGTACTCGCTGGCGACATGGTGGACTGTCCAACGGTCAGCGGCGTTCAAATCGAGGACTTTTGAGTCGCCTGTCTCGCGTACTTCCTCTATCCATTCACGCGCCTGCTCGGCTACTTTTTCGGCATGCTGCTTCTTGTAGTCGGCGATATCAACATTTACCCGAGTAACTGCCGCGTCTTTGCCGCGCAGTGCCGCCGACACAAGCGCTTGCAAGCCTCTCAGTGTTTCAGCTCCACGACCGATTAGTAAGCTATTTCGCTCGTTTGACGGAATCGACGCTACCACCACATCGTCTTCGAGTCGCACATCGATATCGAGATTTAGGTCAAAAAATGCGACGATATCTTCGAGGTATTTCTTTACAAATTGTACGGTGGCTATCTGGTCCATGACTCCTCCTATTTATCCTTGGCTGTTATCCTGGTTACGTTCGCCTCGGTCGCTTTCTGGGCGCGCTGTTTTGCGGTCGGTTTACTGGAAGATTCTTTGGCTATCTGCTGCATCTCATCTTTGTCTTGGTTAAGAATGATTTTGTTCTGGAAATACGCCACGATGTTACCGGTCGCCATATACAGCGCAAGCGCTCCTGGCAAGTTAATCATCACGAAGAAGAGCATGATAGGCATAAACTTCATCATCTTTCGCATGACGATAGCGTTGACCTCAGCCTGATCCGCCTCTTTGCCTTGCCCCGCCTCAGCTAGTACATCACGCAGGCGTTTATTACTGTCGGCATTTGGCGACATCTGCTTTGACAGGAAAAACTGAAGTGCAGCCGCAAGCAGTGCTAATACGAGCAGCCCGATAACCACGCCATTCTCCGACACCGCATGCTGCGTCAGGTCGATAAACCCAAGAAAGTTTTGGTTGAAGTTGTCGGGGTTGTTAATCAAATCCTTCACAACCGGGATGTTCTCCATAAAGCCGTAAGTAAACTTACCGAGTTCATCACGATGCATCGCGAAAATCTGAACAACCCTATAGATACCAATGAGTATTGGCAACTGAATCAACAACACGCCGATTGAGCCAAAGGGACTGATGTTGTGCTGCTTGTAGAGCTCCATCATCGCCAGACCCTGCGCTTGCTTGTTGTTTTTGTGTTTTTCTCGAAGTTTTTGCAGTTCCGGCTGCATCTTTCGCATCGCTTTTGTCTGATGAAGCTGCTTTTTTACAAGAGGCCAAAGGAGGAAGCGAATTATTATTGTAAAAATTACAATACTTATGCCAAAATCACCGCCCGGGACGATAGCATAAATCGCCATCAGAAGGTTTAGAATTGGCTGGACAATAATTACATCAAAAAGATTCACTCACAGTACCTCGAAATTTACGTTACTCTTAGGTAATTATACCACGTTCCTTTACGCCGTGTCATTCTCCGGCCATTAGAACCTAGCTCTCAAGCCACGTCCTCCCAACCATTTTTCCTCAGCCAAACGCATGTGTCGCCTACC
>CALMCP010000071.1 GCA_937863095.1 uncultured Candidatus Saccharibacteria bacterium
GAAGCCGCGCGGATACAGTCATGGCTCGACATAAAAGAGAGCGAGGTCACGCATATCCGCTCCCGGGCCATCATGCTCGAGACCTGCGGTTGCCCGGTCGAGAACCCGGAGTGCCGTTTCCTGCAGGATGCAGTGGAGGCGAAAAAGAAACTGCCTGCGGCCGAGACGGAACTGGAAACCTACCGGCAGCAGGCCGAGGAGCGCACCGAGCAGCTCGACGCTGAGTATCAGACCGCAAAGAAAAAGGCAACGGGCCTCAACTGCCGAAAGGATTTGCAGGCCCAGCGTTTCCTCGTTGCAGACCTGCGGAAAGCCTCGGAGCGGTTCGCAAAGCTGACGGCGCAGAAAGAACGCCTCGCGGAAGTTAAAGAGCGCATCAAGGCCATCGACGAGGAGCTTGAAACCATCCCGGCCAATATCGAGAGCCTCGAGGCAGACCGTTTCGTCGTTGAGGACGAGCTGAAAAAGCTCCGGCAGAACGCAGCGGAGCTCGCCAGCATTGAGGCGCAGCTTTCGGACGTTAAGAAATACATCGAGCTGGAAAAGCTGCTCCCGGCAGCGGAGGCTAAAAAGAGCGCAGCGCAGACCCGCCTCACGGAGCTCCTGACCTACGCAGAAAAGGCCCGGACGGCGATTGACGGAATCAATGCGGAGATTACGACCCTCGCAAAGGCGCAGGCCGATGTTGACGAGCTCAAGGAGCAGTACGCGGAGGCGGATGCAGCCCTCACGGTGGACAATATCCGTATTGGTGAGCTGGACCAGCAGGCCGGACACAGCCGCAGGCAGATGGAAGAAATCGAGACGGCAGAGGCAAAGCTCGAAGTCCTTCGCCGTCAGGCGACGGAACAGGGCCAGCTTGCAGCAGGCTACGAGGAGCTCAAGCGGGCTTTCTCTCAGGACGGCATCCCGCACAACATCGTCCGCAGCATCGTCCCGCTGTTCGAGGCGACCGCGACGAGCATCATCGGCCAGATGTCAGGCGGCCACATGAGCATCGAGATGCGCATGGAAAAGACCCTCAAGAGCAACAGCAAGAAAGAGGTCACCGCGCTGGACATCATCGTAAACGACGCGGCGACCGGAGCTCTGCCCTATATGAGCCGTTCCGGCGGCGAGCGCGTTAAGGCGGCCCTCTCGGTCATCCTTGCGCTGGCGGAGCTCAAGAGCAGCACCGCAGGAGTGCAGCTCGGATTCCTGTTTATTGACGAACCGCCGTTCCTCGACGACAAGGGTGTACAGGCCTACTGCGACGCCCTCGAGGCCATCCAGAAACGGTATTCCTCGCTCAAGATTATGGCTATCACTCACGACCCGGAGATGAAAGCCCGTTTCCCGCAGGCCGTTGACGTTGTAAAGACGGCGGAGGGCAGCAAGGTCATCTACTCTTGAAATCACCAGCAGAAAGGAGGTGCGAGACTTGGGAAGAAGCAACAGGCAGACCGCCGACTACTTTCCACATTACGTCGGGGAAAAGAGCCGGACAAAGTTCATCCTTGAAAAGAACTGGGGAAACGACGGGTATGCCTTTTGGTTTAAGCTGCTCGAACTTCTTTGCGCGGCAGACGGCCAGTATTACGACTGCTGGGACAAGATGGGATGGGAGTACCTACTCGCCGTCACCGGAGTTACAGCCGAAACAGCGGAGGCCATCCTGAACACGCTCGCCTCCATGGGCAAGGTGGACAAGGAGCTGTGGGAGAGCTGTCGCGTCATTTGGGTGCAGTCCCTCCTTGAGAACCTCCGCCAGCTTTACTCCAAGCGCACCGCAGCACCGACGAAACCGTCGGTCGATAACTTTCCCGGCCGCAGGGTGGAAAGCCCTGCACAGGAGCCCGCAGCGGACACAGAGGCGGAGGGAACGCCACCGGCCGTACCGGAGCCCGCGCCGGAGGAGCACGACAAACCGAAAGCTCCCCGGCGTAAAGCCGGGAGCCTCTCGGCAGAGCAGGCCGAACGGTTTGACCGCTTCTACGCGGCCTACCCGAAGAAGGTGGACCGGGCCACGGCAGAGCGGGCGTGGGCCAAAATCAACCCGGAGCCGGACGACGCGGCGACCGACAGAATCATCGCGGCGGTTGAGGCCGCAAAGAAATATGACAGCCGGTTCCGGGAGCGGCAATTCACGCCAAACCCGGCAAGCTGGCTTAATGCAAAAGGCTACATGAACGACTACACAGGAGGTGAGCAGCGTGGAAACGCTGACGGCTATGCTGGATTCACTCCGTCCGGCGGATTCGGCTCGTTCGGCTGAGACCACACAGCACCGACGGCCGACAAGCAAGGATATTCTGGCTGGTGGTTACAACTGCCAGCGCGAAATCCCGGAGCCGGTCGAGTGCGAGTTCTGCGGCCGGAAACTGTACCACGAGGCCCTCGTGATGGGCCGAACGGTCCTCATGTTTGCCCCGTTCCCGCAGAGATGCACCTGTGACCGAGCAAAGGCGAAGTGGGCGGAGGCAGACGCGGAGGAGGCCAGACAAAAGGCGGAGGCCGAGAAAGAGGCGGCGCAGGCCAAACGGCGCGCCAAAATCGAGAGGCTGCTCGGCAGGAGCGGCATCAAGAAACGCTTCCAGCAGCGGACGTTCGCCAACTTCATCCGGGACACCCCGGAGCGGCGGCGGTGCTACGACACGGCCAAAACCTATGCAGACAGCTTTCCACAGCGCGCAGAGCGCGGCGAGGGTCTCTACATAGAGGGAACCTACGGGACCGGCAAAACGCACCTCGCGGCCGCCATCGCCTTGCAGCTCATAGGCTGCGGCGTCCCGGTCGTCTGCAAGACGTCCGGCGACCTGCTGGCCGACATTAAGGAGGCTTTCGACAGCGGAGACGCCACCGAGTACGAGATACTCAAGGCGTACAAAACGGTCGATTTGCTCATTGTGGATGACCTCGGAAAGGAACAGTGCACAGAATGGAGCGTGAGTACCCTGTACTCCATTCTCAACGACCGGTACGAGGATATGAAACCGACCATCATCACGACGAACTACAACGCCGACGAGCTGGTGCGAGCACTGACCCCGAAAGGCGGAGACGGCACAAAAGCCCGGGCCATCATAAGCCGCCTGCGGGAGGTCTCAACGGTCATCACGATGGCGTGGCCCGATTATAGAACAGGAGGC
>CALMCP010000072.1 GCA_937863095.1 uncultured Candidatus Saccharibacteria bacterium
ATCTCTTCAGTAGTCATTAGTAGTACGGTATGGTGCATATCCGCATTCATCTTATAGTCTAGAAAAGTAAAGGCTACATTCTTGCCAGTAAATGAAACTACTCCTACAAAGTGAGTTTTATTACTTGGTATTTCTACCTTTCTTAGTTCAAGCAATTTTCTGGTTATGCTAGGCATCGTTGCCATTACGGCTATTACTGGTTGATTGCCTCGCTTTTCAATACGGTCTTTTATGTGATTCAAATCCACCATCTGCTGTTGAGTAAGGCCTTTAAACTTTTCTCGCTCGCTAGCAGCTGTCGCCCTAGGCTTAGTACTAGCCTTTAGTTGTTCAGGAGTCTTATCATCCTCAGGTAAGTATTTCTTGAAACCATCCTTATAGCTCTGTAGCTCATTTTGCGTGGACTTAACCGTTTCTTGCTTTGTAGTTACAGAGGCTTCTGAGTTGTTTAGTTTAGCTTGTAATGATTCAAGAGCTTGAACTCGCTCAATAGCCCAGGGAGTTCCTTTCTGAGCCTCAGGTACTACGGAGGCGGTAGGATTGAGTCGTGGAGTTGGCAGCCCCAGAATAAACCAGCCTAGAGCAAAAGTTAATCCCCAGTACGCACCAGTAACAGCAAGAGCTATGGCAAGGATGATTGATATAAACTGGAGCATAGACAACGCACCCGCCATATTCCTAGCAGCAAATGGAAATCTAAAAAATGCATGGTGTTGTTGCCATGCCTCTTTTTCTGCATGGGTGAGATGGATGCTATCCTTTAGCTCTGGTGCCTTAGAGAATGCTATAAAAAACGCATAAGCTATGTACAGCCCAGGAAATACAGCTAGTAGCCATACGAGTTGATGATTAAATACGACGATTGCCGATATGATGAGCGTAACAATTCCTACTAACATACCTTTTAGTACCCACAGGCTACAAATTGCTTATCGCTTGTCTTACATACTCCACTACCGATATCACTCAAGCCCTCGCTAATTTTGTTAGCTGAATCCTGCGTAGCTTGTGCTTGCTTATTAGCTATATCCCACTGTGTTTTATTGTTCTGCATTGACACAAAGACTACCGTCCCACATAGCATAGCAGCGATAACAATAGCAGTAATACAGCCCCACACGCCTCCTATATTTAGTTTTATCTCCTTCACTATGTAAACCTCCTTAAATTAAAACGACAACCATGCTAGGTTGTCTACGCCAAACAAAAAGAGTTGAGCTCTCTAAGTCTTTCGCATGGTTGCCGCTTTCAAAGCTCAACCAAAGCCGAATAGACTTTGCTGAAATCTTAATGTTTAACGTAGACTCTTCCAGTATATCAAATACCGTTGTAAAATACCCCCATGTTGCAAAAATGCACAGAGGTGAATAACGCCAACTTTGCGTTTTAACTGAAAAGATGAGTTACAACCCATCTCGCAGTTTTTAGAGCAAAAAGTGTATAGTTTCACCACTGTAGCTATAATGGAGATATGACAGCTAAACCTAACCGTGAACAACTCCCGTTTTATAATCGCTTTAAGCGTCTTTTAGATGATGAGAGTTTTACTCGTGATGTAGCATTACTCCGCAGTACAGACGTAAATATTCTTGAGTCTACCTATGAAAATATAGAGGAGTTTGAGGACGGTACTGTAAACGCTGATGAGATACCCTCGCCACTCCATCAAGTTATGATGAAATACAACCTCCCTCTAGTTATGGAGGGCTTTGTGCATCACTATGTGGCTCATGATGAGATGGATTTAGACAAGTTGCGTAATGGTGTATATATCGTTGACCACAAATCCATGAAAGCATCTGGAATGAGTGATGATGAAGTGCATAACTATCAAGCATGGTATGTTAACGACTCTATGCGTGACAAATACGTAGAAGTAACATTAGCTATTCCCGTACACGCCACGGCCACACAGATAACCGACACTATCACCCAGCACAAGCAATTCATAAAATACAGGCAGACGGTAGCAAATAATAACACACCTGTGGGTAGAGTCCGCTCAGAGTATTATGCTCTCCGTGATAAAGAAATAATGAGTCTATATGATAGTGGCCTACCTCCTCGTAAGATACGTCCAAAGCTCATCAAAAAATGGGGGCATTTAACGGAACCTGCAATCTCAAATATCATCTATAGACGCAAGAAACAGAGGCAAAATCTATCTCCATAAGTATACTTTACAGTTAGATGATAATATGTCCTAGTTGTGATATAGTTAAGATAGTAGAACAAACAGGCAGCCCGCATTTTATACATACACATTTACGTACATCGGCTCGCACTTATTAGTTCTTAACTACTAAATTAAATAACTAAGCTCTATAAATACGCCCCCTGTTTTATGACAGGGCTTGGTTTTATATGGGCAAAAATAGGGAGTATGTACATGATGGGTACAGAAATACATCAGGAGCTAAATGAGGCTCTTAATACAGCTGGTGAGCTTACACCAATTACAGTAAAAGAAGCAAGGAAAGTACTAGGCCAATCATCCGAATATAGCTCAGGTGAGACGCTAGCTATGGCGGTTCTAGATTTTACGGCTATTGCTAGGGCTTATCTCAGGAATATACCAAAGTTTGAAGTTCTAAAATTAACGTAAATGAGGTATAATCAGATGAGAAAGAGTTCTAAAAAGACGGATGAAATGAAAGCAGTAGCCTATGTACGAGTATCAAGTAAAGACCAAGTAGATGGTACTAGTTTGGATAGTCAGACTGATGCCTGCAAAGACTATGCGAAGAAAAATAACATTGAGCTACTCGATGAGAATATATTTCGTGAAGAGGGCGTATCGGCAAAACTTATAGACCGCCCAAAGCTAGCACTAATGCTTGATTATTGCTCTAAAAACAAAGGCAAAATTACACACTGTATCATCTACAAAGTGGATAGATTGGCTCGCAGGAGTGAGTATCATCATATCATCAAGGCACAATTAGCTAAGATAGGTGTAAAGCTCGTATCAGTGACAGAGCCTATTGCTGATGACCCTATGGGCAACTTGATGGAGAGTATGCTTGCAGCGTTTGCAGAGTTTGATAATGAAATCCGCATGGCTCGTACAACGGGCGGTATGATTGCACGACTTGAACAAGGCGGTTGGCCTCATGCAGCTCCAGTGGGCTATAAACGCATGAAGACAGCAACGGGTATTGTGAGTATTGAGCCTAATGATGACGCTCCAAAGATGAAACAGCTACTAGAAGAGTTCTCTACTGGTGCATATACAGTACAGAATGCTCGTGACTATGCTTATAAAATAGGTATCCGTAATCGCAAGAACGGTATGCGTACATGGCAGATGATAAAAGATATGCTAGGTAACCCACTCTATGCAGGGTTTGTAACCTCAGATTATATCGGAGGGAGACTTATCAAAGGTCTACACCAGCCTATTATTAGTGAGGCTACCTACTATCGTAATCAAGCCATCTTAAACGGTAGCTTACGTAACTTTAGTCGTTCAGCAGAAGAGGAATGGCCACTCCGTAGTGGGTTCTTGCAGCACACTTGCGATAAGCCTATGACAGGTAGCTCCCCTCGTGGTCGTAGTGGGCCGAGTCCTCGCTATTCTTGCATGTTTTGCAAGGCTAAAGAACTTGGCGTAGCTGTCAGTAAAAAGCGTGAACTAGTACATAGTGACTTTATGGACTTAATGGAGCGTGTACGGCCTACAGAGGACGCTCAGAGACTGTTTAAACACATTGTGTTGCGTGAATGGAACAATGAGACTAGAGATGCCCACAGCCTCGCACGAACACTTGATAAAGAGCTAAATGCCTTGCAGGATAAACGTATGCGAACTCTAGACTTGTATATAGACAATAAGATTAGCGAAGAGGATAAAGACCGCAAGCTAGCAGAGGTTGATAATGATATTACTAAAGTAGAGTTACGCCGTTCTGAAATCACCGATGACATCAAAGACAAAGAGCAGGTAATAGATAATGCGTTACTATTTATGAGCAATCCAGCATCATTTTGGAACCTCGCACCGATAGAGGTAAAGCGTCGCATTCAAGATGCAATATTCCCAGAAGGCTTAGTGTATGATTGCGATACAGGATTTAGAACCGCAAAACTAGCAGAATCCTATCTGTTAATACAAAAAATTCCAGCAAATAATGCTGAAATTCCTTGTTTGGTAGCACTGACTGGGATTGAACCAATGACCTCGAGCTTATGAGTCTCGCGCTCTAACCAACTGAGCTACAGTGCCGCATGCGGTATATCGCTACAAATTGTAGCAGCTTTGAGGTATAATTACAAATACCACGCCACACACTCTGACGCGTCTTGAACCGCGTAAAGCGTCCCTGGTGACTGGTTATTCATCGTCTTCGGCTGGGCTGTCATGAAACGAGACAGGCGCCAGACGGGCGAACCCTAGGTAGTCGTTTCTCTTTGATAACGAAAGGGGTTGTTTGTGAATAACGAGGTAATCTTAGACGAGATAGTAGATGTTGTGGCAGTGTTCGCGGCGGGTCGTGAGCCCTGTCGCCCAGTCAGATTTCGCCGAAAAAGCGGTAGGGAAGTGACTATCAGCGAGATAGGGCTCGGGTTTCCACGGCCGCAGGGCTCGAAGATGATTCATGTTTATGATGTGACCGACGGACAGGCGGACTATCGGCTGGAGTTTGACGCGGTGTCGCTGGTCTGGCGACTGGTGCGGGAGGCGGACCATGTTGCTTGAGGTAAATCGAGCGCGGCCGATGGTCATGCACATCGACCTCAACAGCTGTTTTGCGACCGTGGAGCAGCAGTCGCGGCCGCTACTCAGAGGTCGGCCGGTGGCTATCGTTAATCGCGCGACCGAACACACCGCCATCGTCACTGCCAGCTACGAGGCAAAGCAGCAGGGGATTGGGGTAGGGACGAAGCTCCGGGCGGCTCGCCTGCTCTGCCCTTCCCTCGTGGCGCTGGAGAGCGACCCGCCGAAGTACCGCTATGTCTACCGCAAACTCATGGCGATTCTCGAGGAGTATTCGCCAAACGTGCGGATGAAAAGTATCGACGAAGGCGTGATTGATTTTGCTCAGAGCCCGCCTGAGTTGCGGCAGCGGGAGTTGCTCGACATAGGGCGGGAGATAAAGCAGCGCCTGCGCGATGAGATTGGCTGCTATATGCGCTGCAATGTCGGTATCGGCACCAATCGCTTTTTGGCCAAGACGGCGGCTGGGCTGGACAAACCAGATGGTATGACGCAAATCACCCATCACAACCTTCGCAGCGTCTACGAACGACTGAAGCTGGAAGACTTGACGGGTATCGCCCACGGTTACAGTGCCCGCCTGCGCGAGGTCGGCATTACCACGCCGCTGATGTTTCTGGACGCCGACGAGGCAACACTCGAAAAACAAGTGTTTCACGGCAAACCAGGTCGCGACTGGTACCGGCGTTTGCGTGGCTGGGAGGTGGACGATGTCGAGCACACGCTACAGTACGTCGGTCGGCAATTTGTACTCGACGAACGGGGCCTCGGGTACGACGACGTACTTCGGCGATTTCATGGTCTGAGCGAAGACGTGGCGGCAAAACTGCGCGCTCAACACGTTTGGGCGCGGACGGTGCGCATCTACGTCCGAACACGTCACGGCTATTGGCATGCCCTGCACCATGAGCGGCGGGCGTTTCACGACGAAGCGACGTTATTTGCGGCGGTGCAAGCTCTGTTTCGTAACGCACCCCTGCCGGCGCTGGAGATAGGTGTCACTTGCATGAACCTCACAGCGGAGCAAGAGGCCCAGCTGGCGCTGTTTGGCAACGACGAGCATATCGAGCACATCACCAGCGCCATCGACGAAATCAATGGGCTGTGGGGCGACCACACCGTTCACTCAGCCGATACGCTCGGGCTAAATAGCCGGATGAAGCGCAAGATTCCGTTTGGGAGTACGCGGTATCTATGAAATTATGCGATGTCTTCGACTATAGTGAGGCGACGGGCGACGAAGCTCGCCAGCTCTTCGGTGTTGCGAGGGCGATTCCAGCTGGCGAGTTCTTCGCGGGAAACTTCGTCGAGAAATGCCGTTAGTACCTGTTCGTTTTGTTCTATCTGTGTCATGGTGGTTCCTTTTTTGTTTTAATTAACCTTATACTTTCATCATAGCACAAAATTGACAAAAAAGCAATACCTTTTTGCAAAAATGTGCAGGGAAATGGGTGTAGTATAATTTGTAAGATGAATGTGCTTGTTGCGGTCAGTGGTGGTGTGGATAGTGTGGTGCTGCTTCATATGTTAGTAACAGGACGCTTGAGTATCCCTGTCGCAGACAACGGCGCGTCGTGCCGGCTTCAGGGGGAGGAGCTTTTTTCAGAATTTACTTCTGGAAATCAAGCGGAGGGGCTGGCCCCTCCCTTGGCGATAGCACATTTCGACCACGGCATGCGAGCTGACTCGGCGGCGGATGCGCGGTTTGTGCAGGGGTTGGCCACACGCTATGGGCTGGAGTTTGTCGAGAGGCGCGAGGAGCTAAGCGGTGCAAGCGAGGAGCGAGCGCGAGCGCGGCGGTATGCATTTTTGTTTGAGGAAGCAGAGAAACGACAAGCGCGAGTAGTGACGGCGCATCACTTGGACGATGTGGTGGAGACTATCGCGCTGAACATCCAACGGGGGACGCGCTGGCGCGGGCTGGCGTGCATGAGCGATGAGCGGATGTGGCGGCCATTAATAAATAGAACAAAAAGCGAACTAAGAGCGTATGCGACGGAGCAGCGGTTGGAATGGGTCGAGGACGAAACAAATCAGCAAGATGTCTATAGTCGCAATCGGATGCGCCGACGGCTGGCTTCCCTGTCGCCTACAGCCAAGCAACAGCTCTCCGAACTGCGCCAAACGCAGCTGCAGCTGAGGCAGGAGATACGCAGGGAAATAGGCGAGGGCGACTTCCCTGTTTGGAGTCGGCACTTTGTGACGATGATTGATGAGGCGGTGGCGACGGAGCTGCTGTATGAATATATCCTCGGCACAACCGGTGTGTCATTGCTGTCTGAGCAGTTGCACCGACTGCTGCTGGCTATCAAAACTGGGCGGCCGGGTACAACGTGGCAGCTGGGTGGTGGGGTGGTTGTGGAGATGGGTAAGAAGGACTGGTGTGTTGCGTCTTGATTTCCAAGCTCTTGTCGCTACCCAATTGCTTTTCTCTCCTACTCTCGTCATTACCCGGTTTATCCGGGTAATCCAGCGGAGCATGAGTTAGTTACCTTGTTTTTGACTGGATTGCCCGAACAAGTCGGGCAATGACATGGGTGGGCTGGGCAATTGTTCGGCTGGGGTTTGGAGATTTGGGTATTAAAGCTGCTGAAAAAATGATAAAATTGTAAGAAGTTGAATATTACGAAGTGAAAGGATAGTGGAGTTAGTGTATGGCGGCGAATAAGCCAAACAAGCAACCAGCCAAGAGTGGCGGACCGAAGCAGTTGATACGAATGGGCCTTTTTTGGGCGATTGTGATTTTTTTGGGACTGGCGATTTATGCGGCAGTTGTGCCGGGAAATAACTTGAAAGAAGTGCCGCTTTCGGACGTCATCAACCGGGCGAACAAGGGGCAGATAGCAGTTCTGGAGATTCAGGGCAATGACATCACGGTGACGCCGAAGGGCAAGGATAAGCCGACAGAAAAGACCGTCAAGGAGTCGGGAAACATCCGTGAACAGGGGCTGCGCGAGGATGCGCCGGTAGAAGTCCGTGTCGTGCCAGTGTCGGCGACGCAGGACTTGCTGTGGAATCTGGCGATTATGATTGTGCCAGTGGTGGTAATCGTGATTTTCTTTATGTTCATGATGCGCCAGGCGCAGGGGCAGAACAACCAAGCGATGGGCTTTGGTAAGAGCAAAGCGCGCTTGTATGGGCTGGACAAGGAAAAAGTGGTGTTTGACGATATCGCGGGCAATGACAATGCCAAGCAGGACTTGCAAGAAGTCGTTGACTTCCTGAAAAACCCGAAGAAATACCAGGAGTTGGGCGCCAAGATACCAAAAGGCGTGCTTTTGGTGGGCAACCCAGGTACTGGTAAGACGATGCTAGCGCGGGCGGTGGCTGGCGAGGCGGAGGTGCCGTTCTTCTCGATATCTGGTTCGGAGTTTGTTGAGATGTTTGTGGGTGTTGGTGCGTCACGCGTGCGTGATTTGTTTACGAAAGCGAAGAAAAATGCACCGTGTATCATTTTCATAGATGAAATCGACGCTGTCGGCCGCAAGCGTGGCTCGGGCATGGGCGGTGGTCACGACGAGCGCGAGCAGACGCTAAACCAAATCCTCGTGGAGATGGACGGCTTTGACGCCAATGCAAACGTTATAGTGTTAGCAGCGACCAACCGGGCCGATGTGCTCGACCCTGCCCTGCTCCGCCCTGGTCGTTTTGACCGGCGAGTGAATATCATGCTGCCGGAGCGCAAGGACCGCGAGGCTATCCTCAAGGTACACTTTAAGAACAAGCCGACTGACAACACGGTCAATATCGACAAGCTGGCCGCCAAAACAGCTGGCTCGTCAGGAGCAGACCTGGCAAATATCGCTAACGAAGCGGCTATCATCGCGGCGCGGCGCGGACGCAAAAAAATTGCCAATGATGACCTAACTGAGGCATTTGAGAAAGTGGCTATCGGTCCGGAGCGCAAAACAAAGGTCATGAGTGAGAAAGAAAAAGAGCTGACCGCTTACCACGAGGCGGGTCATGCTATCGTCGGTCACGTGCTGCCTGACTCTGACCCGGTCCACAAAGTGACTATCATCCCGCGCGGCGGTACCGGTGGTGTAACGTGGTTCTTGCCGCCAGAGGACAAGAGCTACACCAATGTCTATGAGTTCAAGGACATCCTCGCGCGCGCCATGGGCGGTCGAGTTGCTGAGAAGTTGCTCTACGGGGACGATGGTATCACGACGGGCGCTGGCTCTGACCTGCGAAAGGCGACCGAGATTGCCCGAGATATGATTATCGAGCAAGGTATGGGTCAACAGTTGCGCGACCAAGTGTTCCACGAAGACAACGGCGGGTTGATGTTCGACAAGATGACTCGTGACCGGCCCTACTCGGACGAGACGGCGAAGCTGATTGACAAAGAAGTCGAAGTACTCATCAAAGAGGCGGCGCGACGAGCTGAGCTGGTGCTCAAAGAAAATCGTGACTTCCTCGACAAGCTGGCTGAGGCGCTGCTCAAAGAGGAGACGCTTGAAGAGACGGCGGTTGAAGCTATCTTGAAGGACGCAAAACTGCCAAAGGACGCGATGCTTCACGCGGCGTAGGGACCTCGAAGTGAGTCGAGTACGTCGAGCAGTCAGCAGGGTAAACAAGCGGCTAACAGTCAAGTTGGCCGCTACTCTGCTGGCTGGTTCGATGTTGCTCTCGAGTTTGCTCGGGTTTTTCCGCGACCGTCTGCTGAACGCGGCGTACATGCCAAACGAAGCCGCGGGGATTGCTGGCTATCCTGTCGGACTCGACGCCTACACGGCGGCGTTTATGGTGCCGGACTTCATGTTTGCGGTGCTGGTGTCGGGAGCGTTGAGTGTGACATTTATCCCGGTATTTAACGAACGTTGGGTCAAAGGCAACAAGAAGTCGTCGTGGGAAATCGGCTCAAGTATGATTAATTTTATGGCGCTTATCACGCTGGTGGCGAGCATCTTGATAATGATTTTTGCCGACCCGCTCATGCGCTTTGTTATCGCGCCGGGTCTCAGCGAGTCGGGCCATGCGCTGGCAGTGAGTATGATGCGCGTCATCGCTATCAATCCGTTCATCTTCTCCATCGCGGCAGTCATCGCTAGCATCCAACAGGCAGTCGGGCGGTTTACGTTCTATGCGCTAGCGCCGATGATTTACAATGTCGGCATCATCATCGGGACGGTGTGGTTTACTGACGGGATAAATATCTTTGGGTGGCAAGTGTTTGACGGCGGTATCATGGGCGTGGCGCTCGGCGTGGCGCTGGGTTCAGTGCTGCAGTTGCTCGTGAGTTCGGTGGGGCTGGTCGGACTGGGCTTTGACTATGATTTCAAGATGAATTGGCGCAACAAGGGCTTTCGCAAGGTGTTGAAGCTGCTACCGGCACGCTCGGTGGACCAGGGGATGGACTATGGTGTCAGCTTGGTGGAAATTAACTTGGCGTCGCGGATGGCGGACGGGACAATTCGTGCCTACCAGCAGGCGCTGACACTGCACATGATGCCGATTAATCTCATCGGCGTGGCTATCTCCAACGCAGCCTTTCCGAAACTGACCGAACGGCTGGGCGAGGGGCGTGATGACCTGTTTCGCTCGGACCTGCGCTCCATCCTTCGGGTGATTATCTGGCTGGCGCTGCCGACGGCGGCTATTACCTTCTTTACGCGCGGCTACGTAGTGCACTTTATCCGCAATACCGGCGACCCGCTGATGGCGGGGATATTGGGCGCGCTGTGTATCGCCATCTTGTTTCGTATCGTTTACCACATGGCGGCGCGGGCGTTTTATGCACAACAGGATACCAAAACGCCGCTGTATATCTCGTTTGTGTCTATCGCGCTCAATGTCGTACTGGCTATCGTCCTGTCGATGACGTTTAGCATGGGTGCCTATGGCCTAGCGTGGGCGCAATCGATAGTTGCAGTAGTAGAAGTGGCGATACTGTTCGTGGTGATGGAGCGACGGATGCCGAAGCTGTTTAACAAGGCGTTTGTGAGCGCTATCTGGCGGATGGTCGTGTCCGCGGCAGTGACGAGCGTGGTGTGTTACATGGCGGTGCTGATGTTGCCGTTTCGTGAGCTGGACAATAGTTTCTATAGCGCTTTTCCGCGGTTTATGGTCATTGTCATGGTGAGCTTCCTGACGTATGGCGCTATGTCGAAGTTGGTAAAACTGCACGAAATTGACCCAGTGATTGCGCGTATCCGGCAGGCGCTGTCGCGGCTCGACGGGCGCGCATAGCAAAACCGCCCAGTTCGTGCTACACTAACAGGGATGAAACAGATGGAGTCTATTCGTAATTTTTGCATTATTGCTCATATCGACCATGGTAAGTCGACGCTGGCCGATAGGATGATGGAGCTGACCGGGACGGTACAGAAGAGGGACATGAAGTCGCAGCTGCTGGACTCGATGGATTTGGAGCGGGAAAAAGGGATTACCATCAAGCTGACGCCAGTGCGAATGCGGCATGAAGGCTATGATTTGAATTTAATCGATACGCCGGGGCATGTTGATTTTAGCTACGAAGTGTCACGCAGTTTGCAAGCGTGCGAGGGGGCGGTGCTGGTGGTTGACGCGTCGCAGGGCATTCAGGCGCAGACTTTGGCAAATGTGTACCTAGCGATGGAGCAAGACCTGACGATTATCCCGGTGCTCAACAAAGTTGATTTGCCAGCGGCGGATGTGCCGCGTGTGTCAAAAGAAGTCATCAATTTGCTGGGCTGTTCTGAAGACGACATCATCAAAATCTCTGCCAAAACTGGTGAAAATGTCGACCAAGTCCTGGCGGCCATCGTCGAGCGCATCCCTGCCCCCACCTCTCCTCTAGAACAACAACTTGTAAAAAATAACACCTCTCAGGGAGTATCCTTATACAGAGGTGAGGAATTGCAAGTTCCAGAAATACCGCTGCGGGCGCTGATATTTGACAGCTATTATGACGACTATCGTGGGGTGATATTGTATGTGCGTGTTGTTGACGGCGAGCTGAAAAAGAATGACCAAATCTACATGATGGCGACGCGTGCCCACGGCCTAGCACTCGAAATCGGCAAACTTGCCCCTGGCATGACACCCGAACCTGTCATGCACACCGGCGAAATCGGCTACATCGTGACCAACCTCAAAACCACACGCGAGGCGAAGGTGGGCGATACAGTTACTTTGAAGAAATACTTTATATAAAGGAAGAAAATGGCACTCATTAAAATTTACACAGAACCGAACAATCTCAATGAACTGCGGGCACATGTAGCGCAGTCGATTAAGCTCGTGGCGGCCGCAGCGCTGAATGTGCCAGAGGTGGAAGCGACGCCAGGGAGTATCGAGACGGTGTATACTGAAGGGCTTGACCTCATTGGGATCGACTATATTTGCGAAATCATCGCGGTGAAGCGGCCGAATGAGCAAGCAATTGCGGATAATTTCATCGCTGGGCTGAACCAGATTTATCCAGACAAACTTTTTAGTGTCTATTTTGTGCATATCGACGAAGTCGGCATGAGCAATACGCCGCGTCCGCGAGCTGACGGCCGGGCGATTAGTATGAATGAGGCGGTAGAGGTGGCGAAAGGCATGAAATGAACGATTGGTCGGTAACTTATCACGGCAATCTCTTTGAGATCCTGCAAAACGAAAAAGGCTGAGAAAAGGCGGCGCGGGCGCCGGGCGTACGGGTGATTTTGGACGATCAGGCGGCGGGGAAAATTTTAATGAAGCCGCAGCTTTTTACAAACTGCGGAATAAAACTCTTACAATTTGCGGGGTGGAATCTTTACAAAGTGCGGGATGACGAGTAGAAGGTTTATAGCCATTCACAAAGTTTATAAACTTTGCCGCAAGGACTGCGCTATGAGTATATTTCGAAGGATGATATTCTTAGGTAATGAATAAACTCGTACTCTTTACCGGAAATCAGCGCAAAATCGCTGAGGCAAAAGTGGCGTTCGATGAATACGACATAGCGTTTGAGGCGTTGTCGGCGGATATTGACGAAATCCAGCATCACGACCCGACAGAAATTGCCAAGGCAAAAGCAAAGGCAGCCTACGATGTAGTGAAAAAGCCACTTGTTATCAATGATTCAAGCTGGTCGATTCCAGCGCTTGGTGGTTTTCCGGGTGGGTATATGAAAGATATAAATCAGTGGTTCACTGCTGATGACTGGCTCAATCTATTGAGGGACAAAGCGGACAAATCGATCGTACTGCATGAGCGAACTATTTACTATAATGGTGATGAAATGAAGATTTTTGAAAGAAATCAGTCGGGCGTATTTGTCGATACGCCGAGAGGTGAATGGCACGAGGACATGGAGCGAATCGTTTCTATCCATGACGGCAAAACAATCGCCGAAGACCACGATGATGAAAAAGCGGGCGCTGACATGAAGCATGTTGAGCACTGGCGGGAGTTTGCGGAGTGGTACGCCGCAAAGGGCAGGTTAACGAAATGACTATGAATATCACGAACCATGACTGGGAGTTGTTGCAAGCCATTTGGGACTACTTGTTGGTTGAGGATGAGTTGCCAGCAAAGGCGGATGCGATTGTCGTTGGCGGTGCGGCTTTGGTGACGGACATGGCGCAGCGTGCTGCCGAAATATATGGTGATGGAGTGGCGAATAAAATTGTTGTCAGTGGCTTTAGAGATCCATTGGCAAAAATGAATGAAAGTGAGGCAATGCTCCTAAAAAGAGTTTTGCTGTCAAATGGTGTTGCGCCTGAGGATGTATTGGTTGACGAACGTGCAAGTAATACGGGTGCCAATATTATTAATTCCGCGGAATTAATACATCAGGCGGGGATTGAAGTACATACTGTTATCTTGGTGCATAAGCCATTCATGACGCGGCGTTTTCTAGCGACAGCTGAAGTTGCCTGGCCTGAGCCTCGACCCCGTTTCTTTGTGACTAGTACCGCCATGTCGATGAAAGATTATTACCGCTTGCATCACCAGGCGTATCCCGATGATCCATTGCGTATGATTCGTTCGATGCTTGGCGACTATGAGCGTATCAAGGTGTATCCTGCGAAAGGCTTTTTGGCACAACAACCCGCGTCACGGGAAGCAGACGTAGCATGGGACGAGTTGATGAAGCGGGGATTTACAACGAGAGGGGTTAAATGAGGATAATTTCTCATTTCCTAGACTAGACTGATAGATTTGCATACACAAGCCTACCGTTTCTGCGTGAAGACGCTACAATCGAAAATTTGCAATATCGAACTTTCGATTATGCAGGCCACCGGACATTTAGGCGTGCCATCTGTAAAATGCTATAATGATAAATATGCAAAGAGTCAGAAAATCTGAGAGCGATACGCTCGAGTTTAGAGCTCAGGATAAAATATATGCTGGCTTAATGCGGATGTATCCGGACATTATCCGGACAAAAACCGGACAAGGATTATGTATCACCACCTCTGTTGCCGATGATTTCATTGACGAGAGATCAGACAGTATCCGGACAAATCGAGGAGAAATAACAGCATGAATAAGATAATCGTTGAACCCTTGCCGGGCTATAAAGATGTCAAGCCGTTTGTGTATGCGGGATTTTTCCCGGTGTCGAACGAGGATTACAATGACCTGAAAGAGGCGATTGAGAAATTGAGTCTGAGCGATAGTGCGTTGCAATTTGAGCCGGAGAATTCACCAGTGTTAGGGTTTGGGGTGCGGATTGGCTTTTTGGGACTGTTGCACATGGACATCATCCGTGAGCGGTTGGAGCGCGAGTACGACCTGGACCTGGTGGTGACGAACCCGAGTACGGACTATCAGGTGACGATGACGGATGGTGAGGAGCTGGACATCAAGAGCGCGGCGGATCTGCCAAATATGACGAAGATTGTGGAGATTCGTGAGCCGTGGATAAATGGCGAGATAGTTGTGCCACAAGAGTACATTGGTGGCGTGATTCAGCTGATTGTCAGTAAGCGAGGCTTACAGAAAAATATCAGTTACATCGACGAGCGCGCGCTGATTAGTTTTGAAGCACCGCTGGCGAACCTGTTGACGGACTTTTATGACCAGTTGAAATCAGTGACGAGCGGGTATGGCTCGTTCAATTATGAGTTGGCGGACTATCGTGCAGAAGATTTGGTACGGGTGG
>CALMCP010000073.1 GCA_937863095.1 uncultured Candidatus Saccharibacteria bacterium
CCGACCAACTACACGGCTACAACGAACGCCTGACGACAGACATCTATCCGGCCGATTTTGCCTGGGTGCCCGACTGGAAAAAGGGACCTCGTAATGCGCCGACAGGTATCAACATGCGCGCTGTGGTCGAAGCCGGTTGGTGCATTCGAAGCATGCAACTGGACTATGACGAAGAAGTCGCATTCCTGGGGAATCAGAAGCTCTATGACCTGGCCCGTCAAAAGGGAGAGGATCCATTCTTCCTCACGGTGTCCTTGACTCATCCACACACACCGTTCACGGCCTCCAAGGAGCACTGGGACCGTTACGACCACGACAAAATTGATATGCCGAAGGTCAGCCCAATTCCTCTGGAGGAACTGGATACGCATAGCAAGTGGCTGTATTACTCCCATGGGCGGGACCGCTTGACCATTACGGATGAGCACACCCGAAACGCTCGACATGCGTATTACGCGATGTGCAGCTACATCGATGACAAGTTGGGCGAGATGATGAAGGTGCTTGAAGAGACCAAGATGCTCGAAGACACCATCATTGTCTTCACCGCCGACCACGGCGATATGCAGGGCGAGCGCGGGATGTGGTTCAAGCAGACCTTCTTCGAAAACTCGACTCGCATTCCTCTCATCATCAGCGGACCTGACCTTCCCAAGGGCAAGGTAGTTACTGAGAACGTCTCCTTGGTTGACTTGCTGCCGACGCTGCTGGCTCAAGCTGACGACGGCAAGGTCGACGCTGTGACTCCTCTTGAAGGGGCCGACATGACAAAGCTCATGACCGGCAAGGATTCGGAATGGTCTGATTTGGTCAGCTCTGAGTACTACGACATGGGCGTGTGCGCTCCTTGCCGAATGATGCGAGAGGGCAACTTCAAGTATGTCTACACGCATGGCCACCCAGCGATGCTGTTCGACCTTGGGAGCGACCCCAATGAAACAAAGAACATTGCGGGAGACCCCAATTTCGCTGAGGTTGAAGGTCGTTTGCTGAAGAGTGTTCTGACCGGTTGGAACCCCGAAACCATGACGGATCGAATTCTCGAGAGCCAGGCACGACGACAGCTGATTTGGGATGTCTCAAAGGCCGACTCCGTGCGAGACAACTGGTCTTATGTGGTGCGAGTTGGCGACAAGCAGCGCTGGATTCGTGGCGGTGGTGACCAGGAGGGAACCAATGCGGTGAAGGGAAAGATGCGCTTCCCCTATGTCACGCCAGTGCAGCAGGGTGAGCCTGAACCGATTCCTGACGTGCCGGGTCTCCAGCGATAAATCGGAGGGGACACATCACCATGATGATTGACAACCAGGGTTTGATTCTCAGTACAGACAGCGAAGCAGCTGCCAAGCTGCACAACCAAGCTGTCCAGCAACTGCTTGATTACAAGACGACAGCGATGCCAACGCTTAAAAGTGCGTTGGAGCTCGACCCAGAGTTTTGTATGGCGCATTGTCTCCGTGGGTACATGCTGATGATGTACAGCACGACACGCTTCCATGGTCCAGCACTAACGGCGTTAGCGAGTGCGCGTGCGATGGAGTCGAAGGCAACGGTGCGTGAGCGTGCTCACATCGTTGCTCTCGACTACTGGGCTCAGGGCGATTTGGACCGCGCATGTTCTTCTTGGGAAGCGATCCTGGTTGACTATCCGTTGGACATCATCGCTCTGCGGCTTCACCACTTCGTAAGCTTCTGGATGGGGCGCTCCAAGGCGCTTATCACGACGCCAGCAGCGGTGCTGCCAGCATGGTCCAAAGATACGCCGAACCGCGGCAATGTCCTGGGCATGTTGGCGTTCGGATTGGAGGAGTCTGGTTATACCAATCAGGCTGAGCGTTACGGTAAGGAAGCCGTTGAACTCAATCCTGATGACCTGTGGGCAGTTCATGCAGTCGCTCACGTACTGGAGACTGAGCATCGCTTTGAAGACGGGCTGGAGTGGACTCGATTTTCGAAAGAAAACTGGGAAGACCGCAATCCCTTCAGAGCTCATTTGTGGTGGCACAGAGGTCTTTTCTTGCTTGAAGCAGGACGCGAAGAAGAGGCGGTTGCCCTTTACGACAGCGTCATTTATGACACCAAGTCGGACTTCTATCTAGACATCCAGAACGCGGCCGCATTCCTTGCAAGACTTGAGTTTCGTGGACTGCATGTGGGGGACCGATGGGATGTCTTGGCTGACCACGCCCATGCTAACCAAGACGACCACACGATTGTCTTTACCGACTTGCATTGTGTGATGGCTCTCGCAAGAACCGGACGTGTCAATGATGCGAGAGCCTATATCGAATCGATGCGCGCGGACTCTCAAAAGAATGACTTCCACGTTGCCCAGACGCTTCATCGCGTTGCGATTCCAGTCTGTGAAGGGATTCTTGCCTACGGCAAGGGGCGTTACACGCAAGCTTTAGAACTTCTGATGCATGCCAAACCAGCGCTTTCTGCTGTTGGTGCTAGCAACGCCCAGCGTGACCTGGTTGCCCTTTACGCCATTGAAGCCGCGAAACGGACTGGCAGTGAAGAGGCTCTTCGCTATCAGTTGCGTGAGCGAGATTTCGTCTCCCAACTGGGCCGGGCGCGTTAGTCCCAGGTTCAGAAATGGAGACAAAGATGAGCTTGCAACGACGTGGAATTCTACTAACCGATGTCAGCGCCGTTCTCGTTGTAGCTGGCAGAAATGCCTTGGCACAGGTTGGCGAGCGTTTTGCTGCAGGTGTTCTTCTCGATACATCAAGAGGCCGTTGAAATTCTCGCTAAGGGCCGCGCGAATTAGGGCCCCATCGTTAAGGAGGTCGGCTACTCGGAAGAGTGGTGGTCTCCACTTTTTCACAAATTTTCTCCTACCATCAACGAAGGATTTATCCATGAAAGTCATCGACCATCTTGTCTCAGGAAAGTCGTGGAGCGGCAACTCTGAGCGCACCATTGATGTCATCAACCCGGCGCTGGGTTCTGCTATCGGCAAGGTGCGCCTAGCCACCAAGGAAGACGTCGCACATGTCGTGGAGGTAGCCAAGAGGGCTCAGCCTGCATGGGCAGCCACTCCTCCGGCCAAACGCGCTGCAATCATGTTTGCGTTCCGTGACTTGCTCAACAAGAACATCGACGAACTCGCAAAGCTGCTGTCGGCCGAACACGGCAAAACTATCCCTGATGCAAAGGGTGAGATTGCACGCGGCATTGAAGTCATCGAGTTCGCGTGTGGCATCCCTCATCTGCTCAAGGGTGAATTCTCTGAGCAGGTGGCCAGCCAAATTGATAGCTTCTCACTGCGTCAACCCGTCGGTGTGGTTGCAGGCATTACGCCCTTCAACTTCCCTGCGATGGTGCCTCTGTGGATGTACCCCATTGCCCTGGCTTGCGGTAATGCATTCGTGCTGAAGCCCTCTGAGCGCGACCCCACAGTTCCTGTGCGTATCGGTGAGCTGCTTCATGAGGCCGGCCTGCCCGCTGGTGTTTTCAGTGTGGTGAATGGTGATAAGGATGCGGTTGACGCGCTGCTGGATAGCCCTGATGTGGATGCCATCAGCTTTGTAGGCTCTACCGCCATTGGCCACTACATCTATTCTCGTGGAACGGCTTCCGGCAAGCGTGTGCAAGCACTGTGCGGTGCCAAGAACCATCTCATCGTTCTGCCCGATGCCGACATGGAGAAGGCCGTTGATGCGCTGATTGGCTCTGCATATGGCTCCGCTGGTGAACGTTGCATGGCAATCTCGGTGGCCGTGCCTGTAGGTGAGGACACAGCTGACCGCCTGGTTGCAGCCCTGAAGCCTCGTATCGAAGCACTGAAGGTCGCGGCTTGCACGGACCCCAATTCTGATATGGGTCCCGTGATTACACGCCAGAGCTTGGAAAAAATCCTGGGCTACATCGAGCAAGGTCTGGATAAGGGTGCCAAGCTGGTCGTTGATGGACGTGGCGTCAAGGTGCCCGGTCATGAGAATGGCTTCTTTATCGGCGGCTGTCTGTTTGACAACGTCACGACAGACATGTCGATTTACAAGGAAGAAATTTTTGGCCCTGTGCTGGCCGTGGTGCGAGCCAAAGATTACGAAGAAGCTCTGCAAATGGTGAACGACCATGAGTACGGCAACGGCACCTCGATTTTCACTCGCGACGGTGACGCTGCTCGTGACTTCACGATGCGAGTCAAGATTGGCATGGTCGGTGTGAATGTGCCAATTCCTGTTCCTGTTGCTTACCACTCCTTCGGTGGCTGGAAGCGCTCGCTGTTTGGTGACCACTCTATCCATGGCATGGAAGGTATCCGCTTCAACACCCGCTTGAAGACGGTTACTACTCGCTGGCCAAGCGGGATTAAGGAAGGCGCTGTCTTTAACTTCCATTCGGGTCACGACACCAAGGCCTGACCATGGGTCACCAGCTAACGAACTGGTGAAACTATCGCCCCCACCGGGCCGAGGCTCGGTGGGCTCACAGTTTGAATTGCGTGAATGGAGGATTCCATGCCGAATCAGCCAGAGGGGTTGCTGCGCCGTCGAGATTTCTGCGCCGCGACTATTGCGTGTTCAGTTTTTCTCCGAGATACGTTCGCCGAAGAGCAATGGCCTCGAAAGCCAATAAAAATTGTTGTTGCCTATCCGCCCGGTGGAATCGCTGATTACATCGCTCGCAATATAGGGAACTCTATATCTGCCGACCTAGGCGTTCCTGTGATTGTGGAGAACAAGCCTGGTGCTGGGACGAACATCGGGTCAATGATGGTGGCACGCTCGGCGCCGGATGGA
>CALMCP010000074.1 GCA_937863095.1 uncultured Candidatus Saccharibacteria bacterium
TTGCATGTGTTAGGCACGCCGCCAGCGTTCATCCTGAGCCAGGATCAAACTCTCCGTTAATGTTTTCGAGGGACTCACCCCTCGGACGCGGTGCGAACGAATAAATCGTTCGAGACCGGTCTCTCCCACTGAAGAAATTTCTTACGAAATCTTTTCCGAGAGTAAAACTAAAATGATGTAGTTTACATCAAAGCTCTAATACATAATAAACTGACGATGATTTGCACAATCAAATTGTTAATGTTCACTATAGTACTGGTCAAGCTGTTTGGACTTGCTTCAACTCTCATCTCAACCGATGTAATTGTCGCTTCGCTCGCACACTTCACGACCAGACTAGTACCCATCATACAGAAGAATATCCCTTGGGTCAAGAGATAGGATTGATTATTTTGTTGTAAAAAACACAACTAGAGCCACAAGTACTCCAACAACCGCGCCAGCCAGTACTTCGATCGGTGTATGGCCGTGCACGACACGGATAGGACGGAGCTTCGTTTTCAGTGTTCTGAGAACGCTGTTGAGTAGTTCCCCCTGCCGCCCAGAAGAGTATCGCACCCTCATGGAGTCGTACATGACAATCGCCGCGAATAACACGGATAGACCGAACAAGCCACTGTCCCACCCCTCTATAAGACCCACATACACCGTAAATGCGACTACCGTCGCGCTATGCACACTCGGCATGCCACCAGACGGAAGCAGCCACGCACTCGCGCTGTTAAATATCCGACGATTGCGGCCCAGTAGCCCAAACAGGTGCTTCAGCCCCTGTGAGGCAGCCCACGCTACAATCGCCGGAAAAAGATACTTCACCGCCTAGTCTTCCTCTGTCTCCTGCGGAGCTTCTTCCATCAGACCAATCGACGAGACCGCATCGCCATCGCTCAGGCGCATGATGGTCACACCCTGCGTAGTTCTACCAAGCAGCTTAATATCATCGAGACCCAAACGAATTGTCTGGCCGTTTCGTGACACCAGGATGGCTTCGTTCATATTTGGCTCTATGGTTTGCACCGAGATAATCGGGCCGGTTTTGGCCGTTACGATTGCTGCTTTGATACCCACGCCACCGCGTTTATGGCTCGGGAAGTTCGCTGCCTTCGTGCGCTTGCCAAAGCCTTTTTCGCTGATGACGAGCAGCACCTGGTCGTCATGCGTTACGATGTCCATGCCAACAACCGAGTCACTTGGGCGCAGACGTACACCACGAACACCTCGCGCCGAGCGACCCATCGGTCGAGCATCTTTTTCACTAAACC
>CALMCP010000075.1 GCA_937863095.1 uncultured Candidatus Saccharibacteria bacterium
GACTGTACAGCAGTCATTTCCGAGGCGACGAAGTGTTACATTAGTGCGATAGCACTAGTATATCATTTGCATGGGCTTCACCATGCTTCCAAATTCTATCTTCTATTTTCTAAATTCTTCCATTCTTATACCATCCATGATATACTAAAAACCATGAACACAAATGATTACCTCCAGAAGATAGGCGAACTTATCGCCCAAAGTCGCTCGCAACGCAACATGACACAAGCGCAGCTTGCCAGCGCACTTGGTACGAGTCAGAGCGCGGTCAATCGCATTGAAAGCGGCAAGCAAAATATCAGTCTTGAGATGATGGCGCGCATCTCGGAAGTACTCAGTCATAACATCATGACGCTCAACACCACTGGCAAGATGAACTTTACTGTCAAAGGCGGCAAGAAATTATCCGGTGAGATTCGCGTCAAGACCTCGAAAAATGCCGCTGTGGGACTGCTCTGTGCCAGTCTGCTCAACAAAGGCAAGACGACGCTGCGCAAAGTCGCGCGCATCGAAGAGGTCAATCGTATCATCGAAGTGCTCAACAGCATAGGCGTCAAAACTCGCTGGCTGGAGGGCAACGACCTTGAAATCACCCCACCAGCTCGACTGAAGCTAGAAGACATGGACATCGAAGCCGCCAAGCGCACGCGTACGGTGCTGATGTTTCTCGGCCCGCTTCTGCATCAGTACAGTGACTTTAAGTTGCCATTTGCTGGCGGCTGCAACCTCGGTAAGCGTACGGTAGAGCCGCACCTTGTTGGTCTGGCGGCTTTTGGGCTGGATGTTGAGGCTGAAACTGACTACTACCATGCAACTGTTGAACCGAAAACGGGCAACCGAACCATCTTGCTGACTGAACGAGGCGACACGACCACTGAAAATGTCATCATGGCGGCAGCGCTTTCCCCGGACACAACCATCATCCGCAACGCCAGCCCTAACTACATGGTGCAAGATGTCTGCTTCTTTTTGCAAGCGCTGGGCGTGAATATCGAGGGTATCGGCACGACGACACTGAAGATTACCGGCAAAAAAGTAATTAACAAAAACGTCGAGTACTACCCGAGCGAGGACCCCATCGAAGCGATGAGTTTCGTGGCAGCAGCAGTGGTGACCAACTCACACATCACGGTCAAGCGTGCGCCTATCGAGTTCCTAGAGATAGAGATGGCGACGCTGGCTGGTATGGGACTCGACTTCAGCCTATCCGAGGAGTACGCCGCGGACAACGCTCATACGCGCTTGGTCGATATCGACATTCGTCCGTCTCAGCTCACCGCGGCCAAGGACAAGCTGCACGCGTTGCCATTTCCCGGTATCAACATGGACAATCTACCATTCATGGGCTTGATAGCGACCATGGCCGAGGGGCGAACACTGGTGCACGATTGGAGCTACGAGAACCGAGCAATTTACTTCACGGAACTAACGAAGTTGAACGCGACGGTTGAACTGGTTGACCCACACCGTGTCTATCTGACTGGTCCGACCAAGTGGAAGCCAGCCGATGTCGTGTCGCCGCCAGCACTGCGGCCGTCCGTCGTCATCCTCCTCGCCATGCTCGCCGCTCCGGGAACGTCTATCCTCCGCGACATCTACTCTATCAATCGTGGCTACGAAGAACTCGCCGACCGGCTCAATAGCCTTGGCGCGGATATACGGATAGTGCAGGGGTAGGGGGTAGAGGTTAGATTTTAGATTTTAGATGCGAGAAGCTAGAAGTTAGTTTATTCGTCATTGCCCGACTCGTTCGGGCAATCCAGTTGAAAATAGCTAATTAATGTCTACTAGATTACCCGGATAAACCGGGTAATGACAGGACGTGCGAGCAGTTCAAAGTTTGGCAATGATGCGAAGCGAGAGCCGGAGTGTGATGAGTCACCTTCTGGCTTCTAGCTTCTAAAATCTAAATTCTATCCCTACTGTTTTGGAAACAAAAATTTCAGATAGTCCTTCATCATCCGCGCACCAGAGATGATGGGGATGTATGCTGTGAGTTGCTTCTTGATGTTGCCTTCGAGCATCATATCATTTGCAGTTATCTGGCAGGCTTTGTGCATGTTGGTGTAGAGTGACGACACTTCTGCATCGTAGTCAATACCAGCTACTTCGAGGCAGGCGATTGGTTTGATATCGGCTACGCCGCCGTCGCTGGTCGAGATGAGGAGTTTCAGGTTAGCGATGTCTTTCTCCCACGACGTACCGCAGGCTTCTAGCCCGATGACCGGTACATTGATAGCCGCGTCTGAGCCTATCGACATGGCTCGTCCGAGCTCTTCGTCGTAGTCCTGCAAGTAGTGAACGCGTTCACGGAGGATAGGGTCGCTGTCGATAGCTTTCAGTATCTGCAGCAATCGGTCGTACATCATCGTATCGCCTGGATGAACTTTACCAGCCAACAGATAGTGAGCATTGTAGTCCACGAGGATTTGCTTCAAAACATCGAGCCGTTCAAATGGTAAGTACGGGCGCTTGTAGTTAGCAAAACGACGTTTAAAGTCAAACACAAAGGCGTCTTCTGGGATGTGAATCGGGTTGCCGTACTGGTCCTTGCGGTTGGCCAGTACGCGGTTGAGCTCATCACGGCCGAGCGCTTTGAGCGCGCGGATGTCGCTGATGGACAGGTCATGGATGCGCGCTTCGTAGTCTTCGGTCGGCATGCCAAACTTGTCGATGACACCCTTTTCGCGGTACATGTTCATGATTTCTGGCAGCACCCATGTCTCCATGTCGATGCCGTTGGTCACGGCGTGGAACTTGACGCGTTCGTTGTTGCGGTCGCGGAAGTTTGCGACGCGAGCATGGAGGCGACTGACGCCATTTTTTGCTTCTGTCAGCTCGATAGCCAGCATGTTTGGCCGCAGCATGCCGCTACCGTCAAATTGTTCGCGTATCCAGTGGATGACCGCGCTCGACTTGATGTTCGGGAAGATGAGTTTTTCGAACTGTGAGATATGGAACTCTGGCTCAGCTGCTTGGAGGAGCGTGTGGTTAGTGTAGAGCGTGTGCTTGCGGACGTAGACGATGGCCTCGTAGAGGTTCATGCCGTTGGAGCAGAGCTCGTCGAGGCGGGCAAGGGCGGCGAAGATGGTTGCTGTTTCGTTGAGCTGGATGACGGCCGGTTTGATACCGACGAGTTTCAGTGCTTTGTAGCCGCCAAAACCGAGCGCGACTTCTTGGTAGAGCCGGTGGTCGCCGCTGCCGATACCTTCGTACAATTGTCCAAAATTCGGCTCAGACATGGTGATAAACTGCGTCGAGCCGAGTGTTTTGCGGAAGACACTCAGGCTGGTTTCTGGAAATCCCGCAGTCGCTACAGTTACTTCGTCGACATAGCTGAACCCATAGTCCTGGGGTGAGACCTTTTCGCTGTACTCAGTCTGCGAGAGGCCAGTAATTGACTGGTGCGACTCCGAGCGGTAAAAGGGCGTCACCACGACAAATGGCACCTCGAGTTGCTGCGCTACGCGACGAGTGTCGGCTGCCAGCACGCCGAGACCACCACCACCTTTGATACCATTGGCTTTGTCATAAATCTCCATCGTCCAGTAGACGTAGGGGCGAGTGTCCGACAGCTCTTTGGTGAGCGACGAGCGGTTTATCGCGCTATAGAACTCTGACGCGTCGTCTATCTCGATGTCGTGTGGTTGCTGTTTTTCGGTGTTTGTGAAAGAATATATACCCATTGATGCCCTTTATGGATTATGATTGGTTGCTTATGCTTTTATTGTAGCACATGGTGAGCGGTTTTGCGTCATCGAAATACCCGAACAAGTTACTATATGATTGCGAAGCGCCGACCTCTTATGCTATAATCATGCAAGTCGTAACTAATATGGCGGATGTAGCTCGGTTGGAGAGCCCTCAGCAAAGAGTAAGCGCTCGACGCTCTAACCAACTGTTCAGAAAAGCTACAAACGACATATGGTATATGGCGGATGTAGCTCAGTTGGTTAGAGCGTCGGGTTGTGGTTCCGAAGGTCGTGGGTTCGATCCCCATCATTCGCCCCAAGTTATGGCAAAAAGCTTGCATTATTAGCATATTTGTGCTATGATGAAAGTATGGAGAAGCGATTCTCCAGTGGTAACGTGGGCCAGTAGCTCAGCTGCTTGTCCGAGGCGCTCGTCGCCGAGTAGAATCATAAAGCACCGTGCTCTAACCTGCTCGACACTATGCGTACACGGGTGGCACAAGTTACGCGTCTTTCACACTACGTGGGCCAGTAGCTCAGCTGGTTAGAGCACCTGCCTCTTAAGCAGGGTGTCGAGAGTTCAAGTCTCTCCTGGCCCTCCAAAGTAAAAACCCTCACGCTGAGGGTTTTTACTTTGGAGAAGCATATCTGGCGATAGTCTCCTACCCGTACGGATTATACCCTCTCGAAGACGGCTCTTTAAAGCCAGCTGACGGACGGTTCTGGTCGGTCGCAAGACGCTCTGGTGTCGGTGTGCCGTCTCGGTGGTGAGGGTGGCGACGTGGTGTCCCAAGTTCGTTTCCCATCTGGCGAATGCCATGACCGCTTCCAAGATGCGACGAGCGGTAAACATTGCGTCGCACATTCATGTCCGGCGCACGCGTGTCGCCCGCCACCACTCCGAACTGTTGGCGGCCAGAATCAATCGCATGCGACAGTCGCTCGACGAGTTCGCGCGACATCTCTGGCTTTCCGCTCGGACCCTGGATATCCACGTACGTCTCCTCGGCTCCTAGTGGTCGTGTTCGGCCGCTTCAGCTGCGTCGGCCTCTTCTTTAGTTGTGTGAATCGTACCAGCAGGGTGGTGTGACGGTGCGTAAATCGAATACATCTTCAGTGGTTCGTCACCGATGTTGATGATATTGTGCCAGAAGCCCGATGGCACGAAGATAGCAAAATCATCTTCGGCGGTCGCTTCAAAAGTCAGGTTGTCGGGACTGTCGCCCATGACAATCTTCGCTTCGCCTTGCTCGATGCGCAGGAATTGGTCAGTGTCGTCGTGCACTTCGAGACCAACCTCGCTGCCCACTTCGATGTTCATCAGCGTCATCTGCAGGAATTGGCCTGTCCACGCTGCTAGGCGGAAATTGTCGTTCGCTACTGTTATATCTTCGATATCAACCACGTATGGTTGCTGTCCATTGTCATTCATATGGTCCTCCTCGTTTATGATTTGGTCTAACTTTGGTGCCCCGAGTTGGATTCGAACCAACGGCCTTAGGCTTAGAAGTCCTCTGCTCTATCCAGCTGAGCTATCAGGGCGTAGTCACCATTTTAACTTGTTAATTTGCTGCTCTGATAGCGTCTTTTTGGGAGCTGGATAGAGCAGTTTGCTCATGTTCATCGCTCAAGGCTGTCCAGCTAAGCTATCGGGACGAGCTCATTTTTCAGGAGGGACCAGTCCCTCCATTTCGCTCTCGAAGTAAATTCGAGAACTCAACCCTCCCGCTAAAGCCAGCGCTACGCACTGGTGCCTCATGGCGGAGGCTATTCTCATTATAGCATCTATCTGTTACAATTAGCTACGTCGCGGGTGTAGTACAGCGGCTAGTATGCAAGTTTTCCAAACTTGAGATGAGAGTTCGATTCTCTCCACCCGCACCAAAGTAAAAACCGTACGTAACTGTACGGTTTTTACTTTGGATTGAGAGAGCTCAGTGCTCGTGGAGAGCGATGCATTACTGCTGTGAAACAGGTGGCTGTGGCTGCTCGTCAGCTGGAGCTGATGGTTGTGGTTGTACGTCAGGGTTGATGGGCGGTTGCACTTCAGTGGGCGCTGGAGCTGCATAGGCAGTAGGGGTAGGTGCGGCGTAAGGAGTTGGTGCTGGCCCAACAGGTGCTGGGGCGACGGGTGCGGGTGCTCCGCCGGCAGGCTGGAAGTCGGGTTTGTCGACGCGAGGGGCGCCAAGTGAATCATCCCAGGCGTGCTTGCTGGTGCCGACGACAATAAGCCAAACGAGAGGTATGAGTACGGCCAATACTGTCATGCCGGCGTCATAGCGAAGTTTGAGGTTGATGTTATGCATGGCAATGATGCCAAAGATAGCGCTGACAATGTTGAGGACGGGTACGATTGCCAAAACTGCCCAGAAGCCCGGTTTCCCACCGAGTTCAAACATCTTCCAGCTATTGAGGATTGGCACCCAGGCCTGCCATGCAGGTACACCGGCTTTTTTGAAGACTTTACCGAGGAATATCGCGCCGATGATATACATGAATAACGCCACGACAGCACCTATTATAAAAGCGATTATGCCTATCGCAGCTGCCTGGGCAGTATCGATTGATGATGTCGTCGCATACTCAAGCCCGCTTGAGTAGGTATCTAGTTCGTATAATGAATTGTCCATGGTTCCTCCTAATGGTTATTACTCTTCATTGTACACTATGTTGTGGTAGAATAAATAGGTGAAATTGCTCAGTGGTTCAGAGTTGGCAGGCTTCGTCAAGGAGCGTCAGGCCAAGCAGGTGCGAGCCCTCCGTCAGGCGTGGGGGGTTTTTCCACGGCTGGCTATCGTTACGGATACAGACAATCCCGTTATCGACCTCTACATGCGCTTGAAGCAGCGCTATGGCGCGGATATATTGATTGATGTTGAGGTGCATCGCGTGACACCGGAGGAGCTGTCTGCGACTATCTCGGCACTGAACGGGCGTGAAGATGTACAGGGGATAATCGTCCAGCTGCCTATCACTGACATGGCGCAGGTTGAGCAGGTGCTCTCTCTGGTCGCGCCAGAGAAAGATGTCGACGGGCTCCACCCGCACACTGCGTTCGATGCGGCAACGCCGATGGCTATCAATTGGTTGCTGGCGGGCTATAATGTAGAGCTGGCCGGGAAAAAGATTGCCATCGTTGGGCGCGGCCGACTGGTTGGTGCGCCGCTGGAGAAGATGTGGCGTAGCTCTGGCTACAACGTGACGGTGTTTGCACGGGGCGATGACTTGACAAAGCTTAAGGACTTTGATATAATAGTAACAGCGACAGGCGAGCCGCGGATTATTACACATGAGATGGTGAAGCCTGGGACTGTGCTGGTCGACGCCGGCACGGCATCTGAAGATGGCAAAGTGTATGGCGATGTAGCACCAGAGGTGCGAACGCGCGACGATATCTCTATGACCCCTGAAAAAGGCGGTGTTGGTCCGCTGACGGTGACGGCGCTGTTTGACAATGTTATTCAGGCATGTCTGAGGGAAGTAGAATTTAGAAAATAGAATAGGGAATTTGGAATAATCTCACCCTCCCTGTCATTACCCGGTTTATCCGGGTAATCCAGTAAAGATCG
>CALMCP010000076.1 GCA_937863095.1 uncultured Candidatus Saccharibacteria bacterium
GAGAAGGAGCGCATCACTATTGCGATAGACAAGCATAGTCTAGGACTGTTCAAACAGTATGCAAAGAGGCACGGCGCAAAACACCAGACAATGATGAATTCGGTTCTTGGTGCATATGCGGACAAACATCTGAGTAGCAAGTAGCTACGATATCAACGTGCCGACAGCTTCGCCGCTGGCGGCGCGTTTGATATTGCCGTCGGTGAGGAGGTCGCAGATGATGACGGGTTTGTGCTCGTCCATGGCGACGCCGATGGCGGCGTTGTCCATGATGTTGATGGTTGGGCTGGCGAGAGCTTCTTGGTAGGAGAGGGAAGCGTACTTGACTGCGTCTGCGTGCTTCGTCGGGTCTTTGTCGTAGACACCGTCGACCTTTGTTGTTTTTATTACAACATCACACTTCATTTCTTGTGCGAGATTGAGCGCAGCGGTGTCCGTCGTCAGAAATGGCCGGCCGATGCCACCGCCAACGATGACGACACGACTCTTTTCGAGGTGCGATAGAGCTCGGCGATAGGTGTATTGGTCGATGAATTGGTCGATTCGTACGCTTGAAAGTGCTCGCGTGGCAAGCCCTGCGTCGTTAAATACGTCGGTGAGGGCGATGGCGTTCATCAGTGTTGAGAGCATGCCGATGTTGTGAGCGTTGACTTCTTGGATGCCACCACCAGCGATTTGGCTACCACGAACGTAGTTGCCGCCACCGACCATGATGACGACTTGTGTGCTCGCGGCGATGACTGGTTTGATTTGCTCGGCTATCCAGTGCGCACGTTCGCGGTCGAAGCCGCTGCCAAACTTGCCTTGGAGTTGTTCGCCGGAGAGTTTGAGGAGGATGCGTTTGTACATAGTGCTTATTATACACATTATTGTATGGTTTGTGCGGAGTGTATGTATGTGGTATAGTGTGGCTTATCCACGGAACAACCTGATGTCCATTAGGCTGAAGTGGAGCACGGCGAAAGGCTAAGCACATGCACACCTACGACTATGCGGAGTTCTTGCGCAACAAGCGCAAGGAATCTCGGAAGTTCGTGCCGACGGAGCGACAGCTCGAAACGGCCATGGGTCGGGTCAAGGGGACGTTTCGGAAGTACCATGGCTGGATTTCGGCCATGAACGAGAAAGAGCTAGTCCAGCTACTCGCAAAGGAGGTGTTTAACCGGAATCGTGAACTAGGTGACTACAAGAAGGGTGAGTTCCTGGTCACGCTGGCGATTGCCGTTCGTCGACTTGATGAAAGAGGTGTTATTGTCTTTGATGACGAAAGCACCGCGTTTGGTCTCGTAGAACGCGTGCCGGACGTTCGACGACATCGTCAGAAGTACCCTCGCCAGCGAAGAGTGGCGTAGGGCCGACAGTGTCAAAGTCAGATAGGAAAAATCCACATCACGGTGACCTTACTGCATGACACGACCGCCCTCTCTATATTCTTGGTAGAGAGGGCGTAAGTTTTTGTTATACTTAATAATATGAACCACGCAAAACTACTTTGGATAGACCTCGAAATGACAGGACTTGACCCGGTGAAGGACCGGATAGTGGAGGTGGCGGCGATTGCGACGGATTGGGAGTTTAAGGAGATTGCTCGTTATGAGGCGGTTGTGAAAGTCGGTCCGGCGCTGATGAAGAAGCGGATGGTCGGTGAGTTTTGGGAGAAGTACGCAAACGTACGCGACACGCTCATGGCGCAAAACGATGACGGCACTTCGGGGCGAACGGTGGAGAATCAGCTCCTGGAATTCGTCGATGAGCACTTCGCACCAGATGAGCGTGTTCTGCTCGCGGGAAATTCGATTCACCAGGATAGAAAGTTTATCGAAAATGAATGGCCGCGGCTCAATGCGAAGCTACACTATCGCATGCTCGACGTTAGTGCTTGGAAAATCGTATTTGAAGGTAGATACAAGAAAAAATTTGCCAAACCTGAAGCACATCGCGCGCTTGAAGATATCCAGGGAAGTATACAAGAATTGAAGTATTATCTGAAGAAGGTGAAGGTGTGAGCTGGATCGTAGAGTTTTATCAGACAGAAGTTGGTCAAGAAGTCGTGCTGGACTTTGTGTATAGTCTCCAGGTGGCCACACAGGCAAAAGTTGCGCGCGGCTTTGCCTTGCTGAAAGCACATGGGGCCGACCTGGGCATGCCTCACACGAAGTTTCTCGGCAATGGGCTACTGGAACTGCGCATAAGGGGCAGGCAGGAGGTGAGGGTATTCTACATATATGCAATCGGTAAGCGGATTATTGTGCTGCATGCATTTGTAAAAAAGACGCAAAAAACGCCACAAAAAGAGCTAAAAATTGCTCGCGACAGGCAGAAGGAAGTCGAACTCGTTTAACACATATATGCTATAAGACCATTGACATATTTAACACATATATGCTATATTTTACACAAGGAGAGATAAAATTATGAAAAAATTTACGACATTTGATGAGTTTATGGAAGAGGAGCTGAAAAATCCCGAGTTCAAAGCTGCGTACGACGCACTTGAGCCGGAGTTTGCACTAGCGAGCAGCATGATAGAAGCGCGTTTGGCAAAGAAGATGACGCAGGCGGAGCTAGCGAAAGAGGCGGGTGTGCAACAGACGACGATTGCACGTTTGGAGAGTGGTGCGAGTAATCCTACTTTTAGCACGATTCACCGTGTTGCGGCCGTACTGGGCAAAGAGTTGCGCTTAGTCGGGAGCCGGTCATAGTGAGTTTTTATGACGCATAAAGAGTTTGAAGCATATATCTTGAGTCTGCCCGGCGTGTGGTTGGACTATCCGTTTGGCGAGGGGACGGCGGTGTATAAGCTTGGTCGCGACAATGATGGAAAAGGAAAGATAGTGGCGATTGTGCAAGAGGGTTCAAACCCGCTGAGAGTGAGCTTGAAGTGCGACCCGTTATTGGCGCAAAATCTGCGTGAAAAATATGAGACGGTGCTGCCGGGGTATCACTTGAATAAAAAACACTGGAACACTATCATCTGTTCGGGGCAGCTCAGCGATGAAGAGGTGTTTGACCTAGCGCGACTAAGCTACCAGCTGGTAGCGGAGTAGGACTGCTTGGCCATCTGTCTCGATGGTGCCGCCAAATTGTTTATAGAGATTTTGCAGGTCGACAATGATTTTCTCAAGGAGTTCTTTCGCACTTGGTGAGTTGGTTGCGCGGCGGGTGCGCTCGAGCATGACTAACGTATCTTGTAGCTGAAAAATTATTTCGCGCCTGTATGTTTCGTCGAGGGTAGAGTTGAGGTGGGCGTCGTCAAGCGTTTTTTCCATCTCACTGGTTCCTGCGAGCTGGGCAATCTGCTTTGCGGCTGTTTTCTGGTCAACGCCCGAGGCGCTGAGCATGGAGTTCATCGACTGATTTGCGGTGATAAGCGCAGCGCTCAGCGCACTGTTGGTGTCTTGTAGGGCCGTAGTACGTAGTTTAGGTCCATACTTGGTCGATAGTTTTTGGAGTACTTGCAATTTGGCGCTGAGCGCGACAGGAGATGGGCTATTATTGGACGAGCTGAGTGTTGTGAACGCGATAAATACGAGCGCAATCATACAGACAATCCCCGCAACAATCATGATGACTTTTGACTTCGCGTCGAACCCAGTCGGTGCGGCTGGCGCAGCTATTTGATTAAGATAATCGATGCCGCTTGGCTCTGGAGTGTAGGGATTGTTCGGTTGCATAACATATATCATTTAACCACAAACAAGAACCTTGTGCTAGTACGGCAGAGGCGTACGGGGTACAATAGATGCATGCAGGATGCTAAGGAAGAGGTGCGGTCACGGTTGAGTATTGAAGACGTGATTGGCGAATACGTGGAGCTAAGGCGAGCGGGACGGAATCTCAAGGGACTCAGCCCGTTTACCGATGAGCGTACGCCGAGTTTTGTGGTGAGTCCAGAGAAGCAGATATGGCATGATTTCTCAAGCGGTAAAGGCGGCGATGTGTTTGGCTTTGTGATGTTGGTCGAGGGTATGGATTTTCGCCAAGCGCTTGAGCATCTGGCGCGAAAAGCTGGAGTGGAATTGCAGCAATTCTCTCGTGGAGATGGTAGGCTAGCCCAGCGAAAGAAGCGCGCGCGAGAAGCGTTGCAGTTAGCGGCACGGTATTATCAGCAGGTGCTAATCAAGACGCGAGTGGCACGGGAGTATGTCGTTAAGAGGCGTGGTCTGAACAGGGGGACTATCGAGGAGTGCACCATCGGATTTGCGCCGGAAGGGCAGTCGACGGTGGTCGATGTGCTCAAAAAACGTGGGTTTAGTCAGCAGGAGCTTCAAGACGCTGGGCTGACCAATCGATTTGGTGGTGACTTGTTTCGGAGCCGGATGATGGTGGCGCTCAGCGACGGGGCGGGCGAGGTCGTTGGCTTTACGGGGAGGATTATTGTTGACGACCCAAAGGCGCCAAAGTATCTCAATACGCCGCAAACGCTGCTGTTTGACAAAAGTCGGCATATTTTTGGACTGGCGCAGGCAAAAGAAGCGATTCGCAAGGAAAATGTCGCGGTGGTTGTCGAGGGGAATCTCGATGTGGTCAGTTCGCACCAAGCAGGCGTCAAGCACGTAGTGGCAACGGCTGGCACGGCGATGACCGAGCAGCATCTGAAGACACTTTCACGCTTGGCTGAGCGAATAAAGCTGTCATTTGATGGTGACCGGGCGGGCCTAGCGGCGACGGAGCGGGCAATTGATATCGCCCAGAGAGTGGGCGTGGAGGTTGAGGTGGTGACGTTACCGGGAGACGCTAAGGACCCGGACGAGCTGATTCAGCAGGGGGCCGAGCTGTGGCGCTCGGCGATTGACAACTCACAGCCAGCAGTTGAGTGGGTGATTGACCAGTATAAAGCACGTGAAGACGTGACAACCGCCGAAGGGAAGCGGCGTTTTACGACTGCTTCGCTGCGATTGGTCGGGCGATTGCAAGACCCGGTGGAACGAGAGCACTACATGGAGCTACTCGCCGGGGCGACCGGCGCGTCACTGTCTGCTCTGGAGCAGAAGATGGCCTCTACCGTGGCTGTTGAGGCGCCGAAAAGACGAGTCAATGTAGAAAAAATAGCCGCTACGCCGGTGTCGCAGGAACTTGAAGATACAGTGATTGCATTGGCGCTGGCCTATCCTCAGGCGCGACACTGGCTCGCCTCGTTAACTGAAGACATGGTAGAGCAGGAAGCGACAAAAGAATTGTTGTTATATTTACAACAAAATCAGACAACAACACTCGATACGCTACCAAAACAGTTGCAAAAATATGAACAGTATGTGAAAATAGTACAGTTGAAAAGTGACGTTCGTTATGCTAACTGGGAAGATAGTGAGTACCAGGCCGAAATGGCGCATACCGTCAAACAAGTACTAACAAAACACCGAGAAATAAAGAAACAACGGCTGATTGAACAGTTGCGCGGTGCGGAGGCCGCGAACGATGACGCGCAATCTGAGTCACTCAGGCGAGATATCAACGCACTAATAAAGGAGAAACAGTGAGCGACGATACGAATACGAAAAGTACTGCTCCGCAGGACGATCAATTTTTTGAAGAACCCGACCTGCTGGATGTCGAAGAAGAGGAGGCCGATGCGGCGATTGATTTTAGCGATGCAAAATATCTTGACGATGTCTCTGATGATTCCGTGCGGCTCTATCTGCGCGAGATTGGCAAGATTCCCCTCTTAACAGCCGAAGAAGAACTTAATCTCGCGCACCGTGTTGTTGAGGGCGACAAAAAGGCGAAAGACAAGATGGCCGAGGCGAATATGCGTCTCGTCGTGTCTATTGCCAAGCGCTACTCCGGGCGTGGCTTGGACTTTCTCGATCTCATCCAAGAAGGCAATACCGGACTTTTGCGAGCAGTTGAAAAGTTTGACCCAGACAAGGGCTTCAAGTTCTCAACCTACGCAACCTGGTGGATTCGCCAGGCGATTACTCGGGCTATCGCCGACCAAGCGCGTACCATCCGCATACCGGTGCACATGGTAGAGACAATTAACAAGTTGTTGCGTACGCAGCGGCGGATGACGCAGGAGCTAAACCGCGAGCCGACGATGGAAGAGCTGTCGGCGGAGCTGGAGCTCGAGCCGGAAAAAATCGAATATATCATGAAAATCAAGCAAGACATCTCGTCGCTTGATGCTGGCGTGGGTCGTGATGGTGACGAAGAAGACTCGGTGCTCGGTGATTTTATAGAAGATGAAGAGACGGTTTCGCCGGAAGATTCGGCGACTAACCAGCTACTAAAGGAGCAGGTGCAAGACGTGCTCTCCAGTCTGAGTGATCGTGAGCAAAAAATTGTTCGTATGCGGTTTGGCTTGGACAACGGAAAGAGCCATACGCTTGAGGAGGTGGGGCAGGAGTTTGCTGTCACGCGTGAACGGATTCGTCAGATAGAGGCAAAGGCGCTGGCGAAGCTCCGCAAGCACAAAGATGCTAAAAAACTATACGAGTATCTCGGATAGCAGCGGAGACGAAAATCAGCGACTTTTTGGGTAGCTGATTTTTTCGTGGCTTCAGTCTAGTTAAAATAGCTCGATGGACTATCGAAGTAGCTTGGAGTTGTGCTTGGCTCAGATGCGATTGCAATCACAATGATGATGGTGAACAAGATGATGCCGAGGATTGCAAATGCCGTGGCGATGATACCCCATACCAGGCTCACCGTACCTAGGGCTGTCGACATGTTGACGGATTTAGATCTGTTGCGTGACATAACACCCAGGATGATGCCGCCGATGCTGATGCCGATGAAGTTAAGGACGAGGCCGATGATACCAAGCGTTTGTCCGGGATTTTCGACAGGTTGTGCATAAGGGGCGCTGGGTTGGCCTGGGTATGGCGGTGCTTGTGGCGGATGCGCTGCGAGTGTTGGTGCGGCCACGGGTTCTTTAGTGACTTCTGGGGCTGGTTGCTTACTCATCGCGTAGTGTCTCCTGACATCGGTAATTACTAATATACGTCCATTGTACGGAATGTGGGGATGCGGCGCAAGCGTTTAGCACTGTGCCGGTGCTTTACAAAAGTGGACGTCATTAGCGGCTATATGAAGTTGGTCGTGAAGTTTATCGAGACTGCCGTCGTTGATAACGAAATAATCAGCCATAGCGATGGGGCCACCCTTTTCCATGTTTTCAATCTCTGACCAGTCGCGTTCTTTTATCTCGTGGGGCTGCATGGGTCGTTCGAGACGATTCTGGAGGCGTTGGTAGCGTAGTTGTTTTGGCGCGACAATGGCGATGACGGTGACCTGGCCAGGAAATTCGTGTAGCAAGGTCTTGTACTCACTCCATGTGTAGAGCCCGTCGAGGACAATTTTTTTCTGTCCGGCCTTGATAAGCTGATGGATGTCTTTGATGGCGCGTTTGAGAATGAAATCTTGGCCTTCTCGAGTACGCATCTCCTCGCGGAACTGTTTCTGGCTCTCCCAGGTGATGTCGATGCCAGCTTCGGTCATCATGCTATACATAATACCCCCGCCATAGATTTTTGGGATACCTTGAGCTGTGAAGTATTCGACAGCGGTACTTTTACCGCTACCGGCGAGGCCGACGGGTGCGATGATGTGAATGTCTGTGTGTTTTATTTGTGCCATATACTTCTAGTATATCACAAAATGCTTGTGATTGCAATAGTCTGGACGTGTAGGTGCGTTGGTTTGAGCTCTAAAATCCCTTCTGCCATCAGCTGGTCACCCCTCGTCATTACCCGGTTTATCCGGGTAATCCAGTAAACATAAATTAGCTACACTGTTTTTTAACTAGATTGCCCGAACAAGTCGGGCAATGAC
>CALMCP010000077.1 GCA_937863095.1 uncultured Candidatus Saccharibacteria bacterium
CTCCATGCTTGCCTCCTATGCCCGCCAGTGGTCGAGCCGCTGCCGCGCATACAGGATTTGCGCGCGCCGTTCTTCCCGCTGCGGGTGTTTCGGAGCAGCCATTGTGACGGGAGGGCTGTTCGTGGTCCCCGTGCAGCCCTCTCCATCACCTCCCTGTGGGCCGTCTCCCGCAGGCTGATTTCAACTTGCTGGCAATTTGCCGGTAGCTTTTCGGAGTGCTTTCTCCTGCGTTGAGCCGTAGAACGCCACGAGCACGGCTCCGGGGCCTCGATTTCGGGCTTTTGTGGTCTAGCCGTAAAGTTTGCCGCCCGACCATTGCGACGCTTTGTGGGTCTCCGCAGGAGGTTTTCGTCACTTGCCGGGTCATTTCAGTCTGCCAACACCTGTCCCACCGTCGGAACAGCAGTACTGTCGCTCACTTTCCGATACGTTTCAGTTTCATCCCGGCTCTTATCGTATAGCTCGATTTCTCCCTGCTCGTTCATTGACACGGTCTGAATCACCTGCTTGTATTGGTTCGTTACCACCAGACCTTTTTCCTCGTCTAATCCGAAGTAGAGCGTAAAAATGTGTGTAACGGTCTTTTCCTTTCTCCAATCTTTTGAGGTCTCGAAAAGCACGGTATTCACCGTGTTCTCGTTCACCACAAGCCGCTCGTACTTTTCGTGGCCTACTCTTTCCCACTCGCCTTGATAGTCAGCCGACAGTGCAATTATTTCCTCGCTGTTCTCTGGCTCTTTTATGTTGCCAACAAGCTCTCGTAGAGCATTTAGGCTGACGCCAATTTTTACAACGGGCTCCGCTCCGCTGTCGTCAGAGTATATACCGGTCACTCCGTCATCACTGCTCCACGCCAGCATATTTTCTTTGGCTCCGGTGCTGCTCTCGCTATATTCTGTGACAACGTACTGCGTTGCGTTTAGGCCAAGCTCCTGCGCCTTGTCAAAGAACGCCTGCGCCGTTTGTTCCGCTACGTCTGGCATATAGTAGCCTCCGGCTGCTACTACTCGAATAGTCATCGAATACTCGCCCTTGTTCTCGAAGGCTTC
>CALMCP010000078.1 GCA_937863095.1 uncultured Candidatus Saccharibacteria bacterium
CACTATAAATTGTCTATTTTCTATCCAACCTAATGCGTAGCGCCACTACCTAGTTCAATCATAAGCACACCTCCAATTACAACGGCAATACCAATGGACATAACTAACGTCAGATGTTCTTTGAATAGTAGTTTGCTAAAAATCGCAGTAAGAGCAACTCCTGACGCTGCCCATATACCGTAAGCGACACCGAGGGCCATACCGCTAGAAAGTGTAAAAATCAGCATTGTAAAGGCAATAGTATATCCAACCGCAACAGCTACCCACCATCGACGCTTGCCTGAGCTTGCCATCCGTAATGAAAGTGCTCCTGATACCTCGGCAATAATTGCACCGATAAGAAATAACCAACCCATTATACGTTTCCTTTCTCTTTTCTAGTTGCAGCCTGTGAACCTAATTCAATCATTAGTACGCCAGCAATAATTACTACAATCCCTAGTACCATAATCGAGGTTAAAGGTTCGTTAAAAATCAAATGTGATAGGAACGCAGTCATTGCTACACCACAAGCACCCCATATCCCATAAGCTACCCCTAGAGCCATACCTGATTTAAGTGCTTTTGTTAAAAACACAAAAGCTAATACATAACCTATCAATACCACTATATAGAAAATTGAATTATCCATCCCTGCCTTCAATGAAAGTGTAGCTACTACTTCCGAAATGATAGCTCCGACTAGAAATATCCATTGTTTCATTATTTTACTCCTTCTTTTAGTATTTTCTCTGAGACGTCTAAGATTGACTGCCTCTCTTCGACACTTATGTTCAACATCCCCAAGCCTCTATCGAACCAAGCCCCATCAGCGATAAGTCGAACAGTCATCAATGCAGACCGCCTAGTAATGTCCGTAATATCGTAAAAGTTGAACCAAGCTTCAATCTGTTTAGCCCATTTAGCGTAAAGCTCATCTTTTAATTTGTAGTCAGCCATAAAGGCGAAATCTGATGAGTCTATTTCGTCAGACATTGCATACCTAAGGTAAGTCATCATCCTGTCTTCGGCGTTAGGTTTAGCAGGAGTTGCGTCAAGCATTAATTGCCATCTTTCTACGACATCATTCACAAGACCCATCATAAGCGATTTTTTTGTAGGATAGTGATGCACTAGTCCTGCTTTAGTTAATCCTATATCACGAGCGACGGAATCAAGCGAAACCGTTTCCCCGTTTTTTATACGTTCCTGTGCAGCTTTAATAATATCTTTTTTCTGAATCATAATACCATACTACCATATGGTAGGTTTATTAACAATATAATCTTTGGACGGTATTTATTTATATCAAGTTACGATATTACTTGTAATGATGGTTTGAACTTCTTTAACTAGGGTGTACCAAAGAAAACAGAGTAGCGTTTGTCTACTCTTTTTTCTTTGACAGTGCTCTTCCTATGGTAAATCTACTAACTGTATACATGCACTTACCATAGTTTTGGTGGGTTGAGGGTGATATCGGCCACATGTGGCCTCCTCCGCTCACTCGCTCAGAAAAATACTTCGTGCTTTTCTGAGCTTCGTTCGCTGCGCCGAACCCTCTTTTGCTAGGGCAAAAGTACGGGTTCTCAAAACGCTATAGCCACCATGAAAAAATGGCCCAGACGGGTCATTTTTTCATGGCGGACAGAGAGGGATTCGAACCCTCGAAGGCTTGCACCTTACCGCTTTTCGAGAGCGGCCAGTTCAACCACTCCTGCACCTGTCCACAATAACTCTATCCTAGCACATTTCTACCTCTCGTCATACCCCGCCCCATAGTCGCCCACCTCCCCACCGTGTCATACCCCGACTCGTTCGGGGTATCCAGTTAAAAAATAGATAGCTAATACATAATCTTTACTGGATTACCCGGATAAACCGGGTAATGACGGAGGTGGTTTGAGATTCAGAAAAACATACTTGACAAAAAACAAAGCTTGTGCTAATATGGTTGATGTATCGCAAAGAATATAACATAAAAAAGAAATATCGCGACACAAACACCACAACAACCATGAACACACTACAACTCATCATGACACAATTTGCCGCTATCATCAGCCTGGCGACGGCTTCGGGCATCTTGTTACACGACTCGCATATTGACAAGGCGTTCGCCGGAGCGGTCAATCACGCCCAAGCCGACAGCGGCACTAGCACGTCCCACGAAAGCGCCAAAACCCGTGTCGGCTCAAACCCGCACACCCATGCCGAACACATGAAAGTCTCAGCCCAGCGCAACGACAACCCCTCGTACATGCCCAAAAACCGCGACCGCAAACGCCAGGCCATCAAACGCCAGGCACTGGGATTTCATGGTGAAAATGTCTGCATGCCGCTGGCTGGCGAGTGGGTATAAAGCTAGTCCAACTGTACAACATCCAGCTCCGCCACCAACCGCTCAATCAGCTTCTCAGTCTCAGTTAGCTCGTCGCGCGTCTCCTGAACGAGTTGCTCTGGTGCTTTGTCGACGTAGTTTGGGTTGTCCAGGCGTGCGCGAAGGCCCTCCAGACGCGTTCTGGCGGCCGCTAGGCGCGTTTCGAGGTTCGTCTGGTGTTGGTAGAGGGTTTCGCTGTCAATGTCCAGCCAGGCCTCTCTATTGGCCGCAGCGAGGCGTAGGCCGCGCGGTTGGTCGATTTTTTCGATGCCCTTGAGGCGCATGAGGTGGGCAATCACTTCTTGGTTTTGCTCCACCAGCGAATCATTGCCGTACAGCAGTGCGTACTTCTTGTTGCCTGGTAGCTCAGAGATAATCCACCGTCCCTCACCCACCAGCTCGCGGATGCGCTCAAACTGCCCTGCCATGATGTCGTCGTATTGTTCTGGGGCTGGCCACTTGTCGGCCATGAGGATGCCGGTGGTGTAGTTGAGCGTCTGCCAGATAGTTTCAGTGACGAATGGCGCGAACGGATGCGCTAGTTGCAGACAGCTGGCGAGTGACCACGACAACAGCGGTCGGTTGATGGCGGTTTTGCTCGATTCGATGTACCAGTCGGCGAGGTCGTCCCAGATGACGTGATAGACCGTGTCGGCGGCTTCGGCAAAGCGGTAGTTCTCGAGGTGCTGCTCGATGGTTTTTGCGGCTTCGTTGATTTGTCGGATAATCCAGTGGTCGGCCGGCGTGGTTGGTTCAAGCGGCACGATAACGTGGTTGTCGCCTATCTGTTCCTGGACGAATCGCGCGATATTCCACAGCTTGTTGCAGAAGTTCCTCGCAGCGATAACCGCACCCCTGTTAAAGGCCTGTGCCTGAGCAGCTGAGCGTCCGGCGATGATACCCATGCGCATAGCGTCCGAGCCGTATTCGGCAACTATCTCCATCGGGTTGATGACATTGCCTTTCGACTTGCTCATCTTTTGGTTGCGCTCATCATTGACCATGCCGTGGAGGTAGACTTCCTTGAATGGCACCTGTCCTGTTCGGTAGACGCTGAGCATAATCATCCGGCAGATCCACTGGCGCAGCAGGTCTACCCCTGTTTCCATGAGAGTGGTTGGGAAAAATCGGCTCAGCTCACCACTGTCGAGGTAGTCAGTGACGACGTATGGCCACTGACCGCTCGAAAACCAGGTGTCGAAAGTGTCTTCTTCGCGCCTATATGTTGTATTTTCTACAACGATAGTTGTTTCGTCAACTCGTGTGTCAAATATCCAGTCGTCAGGGTTGTTGACGTTTTGAAATGCCGGGATGGGGATGCCCCACGGAATCTGTCGACTGACATTCCAGTCGCGTACTTGTTCGAGGTAGCTGATAGCTTCGCGCAGTTTACTCTCGGGGTGAAAGGTTATCTCCCCTGCCCCGAGCCTCTCAAGCGCCGCATCTGCCAGTGGTCGCATGGAGATGAACCACTGGTCTTTGAGGAGCGGCTCGATGACAGTGCCACACTTGTAGCAGTGGCCAACGACATGTTCTATCTCTGTT
>CALMCP010000079.1 GCA_937863095.1 uncultured Candidatus Saccharibacteria bacterium
GGTCGATTTTGCCAATTCGGTCGTAGACGACCGAATTGGCAAATTGGGGAGGTCCCGTTACTACACGTCAGCTCAGGCCACTTTTTGAACCTCTGATGCTGACCAAAGAACAACTTACCGAACTGTTTGACACCTTGGGGCTGCCGCCCAAAGGACGCGACCTCGTGCTGCGCGCCCGCGTTGAGGCGCCCGTGCGCCCCGTGAAGTCACAAGGAGGTAACGTCATCACTCTGCTGGCCAGCAGCAAGATGGGCCGGGAAATCCGCACCGAAAGCCGGCACATCGAGTTTGCCGCTGCCGTGGACAAGGAGTACGACCCGAGAGTGCTCGAGTATTACGCCCAGCCGTGTGTGCTCAAGCTTGAGCTGATTGACGACGCCACGGGCGAAATCCGCAACATCCAGCGCACACCAGACTACCTGACCATCACGGCCGATGGAATCCAGCTGGGGGAATGGAAGTCCGACGACAAGCTGACCCGGCTGGCGCAACGTTACCCCTACCGCTACCAGAAAGGCAGCGACGGCCTCTGGCACGCACCTCAGATTGAGAGGCAGCTTGCTGAGCTCGGTATTGGGTATCGGGTCTTCAGCGACAGGGCGCTGCCTGGCAAGCGCATCGAGAACCTGCTTCATCTCGCAGACTATCTGCACCCTGCGGCCGAGCCCTGCCCGCCTTCTACACTAGCCAGATTGCAGGCAGTGCTGAATGAGCACGGGGCGGTCTACATCGCCGAGTTGCTGGCGCCACCCCTACATTTCAACGCTGACGAGGTCAACAAAGCCATAGCAGATGGCTTGGTGGTGGCCGACATGGACAGAAAGGCTTTGACCCAGCCCCTGCGTTCCCGCCTGTACCGGGATGCCACCTTACGCGACTTCCTCGCCGCCGAAGTCAAATCCTCGCCTCTACCCGGTCTGAGCAATTTCGTTGTGGACATCGTTCCGGGTGCCGTCTTTCGCTACGAAAGCCAAGAGCTGACCATTTCCCTTGCGGGGGAGCACGACCTCGTTTGCACCCTTGAGGATGGCAGCACACGTACCTTGTCACGCGATTGGCTGCTTGACGGTATCGAGAAAAAGCGGGTCCTGGCTGTACGAGGTCCCGAAGCCCAATCGCTGGACCTTGCCCGCTACACGGAGAACGAGCTGCTCGAAGCCACCCGACGTGAGGTCATGCTGCATTCTGACCATGCGTTGGTCAGTGACCGCACTCTGCGGCGTTGGGCGGAGCGGAAGAAGACCGCCATGGTCAATGGCGGCAACGAGGTGTTGGCACTGGTACCCAAGACTGCCGCCAGGGGCAATCGCACCGCAAAATTGACCGAGGAACAGGAGCACTGGCTGACCCGCATCATCGAAGAGAAGTGGGCAAGCCATGAGGCCCGCAATTACAAGGCCTGTTACCGGGAACTGTTTGTGACTTGCGCCAGCGCGGGCGTCAAGCCACCGTCGTATCCGACTCTGATTGAGCGCATCAAGGCGGTCGAGAACGACAAAACCAGGCGCGAGCGTCACGGCAAGCGGATGGCGTACCAATTGAACGAGTTCGTCGCAGTGCTTTATGTAGACACACCGGCCCACGGCAGCCGGCCGTTTCAGTATGTCCACATCGACCACACACAGTTGGACATCGAACTGATTTCAAGCAGGACAGGAAAACCCCTCGGGCGCCCTTGGCTGTCGTTTGCGGTTGACGCCCACACCCGCCGGGTCGTTGCCCTGTATCTCACATTCGACCCGCCGTCCTACGTCTCGGTGATGATGACCATTAGGGATATGGTGCGCCGCTTTAGTCGCTTGCCCGAGTTCGTGGTGGTGGACAACGGTCGGGACTCTATGTCCAGCGCCTTTGAAACTTTCCTGGAGGCCATGGGCTCGCACCTGCGCTTTCGTCCCGGGGGTCAGCCGCGCCACGGCGCTATCCTCGAGCGCATGTTTGGCCGTTCAAACACGGAGGACATCCACAACCTTGCAGGCAACACCAAGGCGACAAAAAACGTCCGCATGACCACTGGCAAGCACCTGCCAATCAACTTCGCAGGGTGGACTCTCGAGGCCATGTACCGCGGCATCGAGTACTGGGCAACCGTGTACTACGACCAAGAGCGCCACCCGGCCCTAGACATGAGCCCGCGGGAGGCATTCCAGCGTGGTCTCGCACAATCCGGCGCCCGGGCCCATCGACAGATTTTGTTTAACGAAGACTTCCTGATTGCCACCTGTCCAACGGTTGACCGCAGCGGTGTGCGCAAGGTCCACCGCCAGCGTGGCGTCAAAGTCAATGAACTGCTTTACTGGCATGCCGACTTTGCCGACCCGCGGCACGAAGGCCTGTCATGCGTCGTGAGATACGACCCGTGGGATGCCTCATCTGTGTACGTGCGGCTGAAGGACCGCTGGGTACGAGCACAGTGCCGCAACTTGATGGGCCTGGGTCAGGTGACCGAGACGGAGCGGCGGGCGCTGACCGAGGAATACACACACAAAAGTGGCACGCCCATGGACGATGCCCTAGCCGCGCAGCGCCTTCGGGAGTTCATGCAGGTATTCACGCCCGAGGGCGCTCTGGAGGCAGCTTTCGAGCGTCTGAGCGAAAACAAATCGCTCTACAGCCACTTGCATCTCGCCAACGTCCAGCCCATCGCCAAGCCGCTAAAAAACGGCGGCTTTAAAGCGCACGACTTTAAAACGGCGCCTCAAAACGTGGGCGCTACAGGTATGTACGACGGCAGCTCGGCTGTCTTCGATGAGACGGGTATGCAGCGGCAAGGCCTGCCGCCTGACGCACAGCCCGATGAACTCCCTGACTTTGACACTTTCTGAAAATGACGCCCTCACAACAACACACCTCCGCCGAGCTGGCCGTGGTCGCTCGACACACCCATGCACTGGCGCTGCAGTCGCTGCGAATCAAGCACACCCGCATCAAGCAGGTGATGGACGAACTCGACAGCCTGATTTACCCGGGTAGCCAGGACAGCATCCTGATGGTGTGTGGCCCGACTGGCGCTGGCAAGAGCGCGCTGGCCCACCAGATGGTCAAAGCGGAAATCGAGCGCAGCGCCACCGAGATGCAGGCGGATGCCGGCGTCATCCCGGCCGTCTACGTAGAAGCCAGGGCGTCCGGCGAAGACGATTTCTCTTGGAGATTGTTCTACCTGAGTGTTCTTGAGCAACTGGACACGGAACTTGACATGCCGAAGTACCACTTCGGCATCGATGCCGACAGTGGGCGGATGGTTCGTTCCACCAAACCCAAAGACCGGTCGCTGGCTGGCCTTCGTACGACGGTGGAGCGCGCCCTACGCTACCGCAAAACCCGCTTCCTGGTCATCGACGAAGCGGCACACATGATTCACCAGACGCGGCGCAACCGTCTGGAAATTCAGCTCGACACTGTCAAATCCCTGGCCAACCAAGCGGGCGTGCAAATAGTCATGGTCGGCTCGTACGACCTGTTTCAGCTGATGTCACTTTCGGGGCAGTTGGCTCGGCGTA
>CALMCP010000080.1 GCA_937863095.1 uncultured Candidatus Saccharibacteria bacterium
TGGTGCGGCATGCCGTAAGGCGTGCGGGACCTTGGTCACGTGTCAGCGATGAGGCTGTCCGTACCCCTATGTATGCGCTTAACCTCCGCCGAGGTTACAGGCCAACTGGTGGCCTAGGGGAACCCTTCTTCAGGGCCGAACGTGTCGCATTATACAACCTCCTAATGCCAGTTGGCGACGATTTCTTTCTTCGGAGTCTTCTCGTCTAGATATACTAGATGAATCCTGCCAAAAACATTTTTCCTCTTCTCTCTGAAGCAGCTTGTCAATGTGCCATCGTGGCACACAACATGGTCTGCCTCGATTGACATATTTCATTATAGCACACTCGTGCATGTGTGTCAACACTATTTTATGATTTTGTACAAAATTACTGCTCCAACAGAGTAAATTCGCTCTCACCGATGTAGATAACGCTGTCGCTTTCGGCTCCCTGGCGGATGAGTTCGTGGGTGATACCGAGCTTTCGCATGATGTCACGCAGGCGATTGATGCCCTCAAACTGGTCAAAATTTGTCCGCCTGGCAAACTTCTCTATCTTGTCGCCCGTGACCCGGAAGCCCTCGTCCTCTGGCTGAACCGCCCAGACATCGTCAGACTGCTCATCGCCCAGCGAAATGACCGGCAACCCCTCTGTTTCCACCTCCTCAGAGCTCTGCTCAGCCTGCGCCGTGCGATACGCCACCACCTCTTGACGAAGCAACCTCAACAGGTCTTTGACGCCCTCGCCCGACTGCGACGATAGCGCAACGACCTGAGCCTCTGGCGCAACGTTTTGGATGGCTGTCGCCTGCATGGCAATGATTTCTTGGTCGAGTCCGTCACACTTTGTCAGCGCCACCACCTCTGGTCGCAGAGCCAACTCGTGACTATACTTCTCCAGCTCATGACGAATCGCTTGGTACTTCTGCGCCGGGTCATCACTATAGGCGTCAATCATGTGCAGCAGCACTGCCGTACGCTCGATGTGGCGCAAAAACTGGTCGCCCAAGCCTTTACCCTCCGATGCACCCTCGATAAGACCGGGAATATCAGCGATAAGGATGCTCCCGTCGTCGATGTCCGCCACACCGAGATTTGGCGTCAATGTCGTAAACTCGTAGTTAGCTATCTCCGGCTTGGCATTTGACACAACAGAGAGAAACGTCGACTTACCGGCGTTTGGAAAACCAACCAGCCCGACATCTGCCAGAAGCTTGAGCTCCAGTTCGGCCTCAAACTCCTCGCCCGCTTCGCCCAGCTCAGCCATGCGCGGTGCCTGACGAGTCGATGACTTGAAGTGCGCGTTACCAAATCCACCGTCGCCACCCTTAGCCACCACCGCTTCTTGTCCGTCTTCAGCGAGGTCAACCACCAGCTCGCCGCCTCTGGTCACCAGTGTACCAACCGGTACTTTGACGAGGAGTGGTTCACCGCTCCTGCCACGCTTGTTGCGTTTGGACCCAGCCTGTCCGCTCTCGGCCGTTAGCTCGGGTTTGTAACGAAAGTTCAGCAGGGTGTTAAGGTCTTTCGTAGCGCGAAACACGACGTCACCACCGCGACCGCCATCGCCACCATCTGGACCGCCTTTGTCTACGTATTTCTCATGACGAAAACTCACGGCACCATCGCCGCCCTTCCCCGCTTTCACTTTCACTGTTGCGATATCAACAAACATGTCTCCATCTTACCAGAAAACCGCCTCTTTGACGAGGCGGTTTATTTTTACCAGCTGCCTAGTGATTAGTGTATATAGTTATAGTGACCCGTACTACCTAGTGGAATCTTGCGCGATGTCACGACGTTGTAGCCAGCGTAGTTCATGTCGGTGACGTAGAGGTACTCACTGTCGACAGACTCGACGACACCAACGTGTCCATAGCCACCGCCATACTGGAAGACTGCTCCGGGAGCTGGCGTCTGGTTGACCGTGAAGCCGGCAGCACGCGCACTGGCAGCCCAGTTTGTCGCGTTGCCCCAGAGGCTACCGATTGGCCGACCCATGGCAGCGCGGCGCTCATAGGCGTACCATGTACAGTTGCCGAGTGCGTAGCGGTTACCCGAGAAGACACGAGCATAGCCGTAGCTGGTACTGAGGACGTCACCACTGTTACTGTATGATGAATAGGTTGGCGTTGCAGCGCGTGGTGCAACGTATCCTGGACGTTCTGTCTCTGGCAGCTCACCACTCGGCAAGACCAGTTGCGCGCCGGTACTCAAGGCCTCACTCTCGGTTAGGTCGTTATAGAGCACGATTCTCTCAGCATTTACTTTGTATTTCTCTGCCAAAGCTTCAACCGTGTCGCCGTCCTTGACGATGTAAACGATACCGTCAGTACGCGGCACAGTCAGCGTGGCGCCTTCGTCAGCCGTGTCAGCCGTCGTGTTGTTTGCCCACTTCAGCGTCTGCGTCGAGATACCAAACTGGGTGGCGATTGACTCAATCGTATCGCCGGCTTTCACAGTATAGCTCGTGATGCCGCGCTCTGTCGACGTCGTTGGCTGAACGATTTGCGGCTTTGAAATCACCTCAGCGTCGTTCTGCGCTAATTGCTTCTTTATGTATAATGTCGTCGTTGCTTCACGCAAATCCCCTGCAACAGGGAGATTTGCCATCTCAGCCAGCTGCGTCACCGCAGAAGCAGCGGTCAGTTGGTCAACAGAAACTTTTTCTTGGTTTGAAGTCGTCGCAGTAACTCTCGAGGCAGTCTGTGCTGCCACAGAGCTGTTTGACTGAGGAGTCATGCTCCTACCGCTATAACTGAGGGTTAACAGTGTAATGACGAGGAAGAACGCACCAGCATAGAGTGAAACTGCGACTCCTCGATTTTTATGTGCCCGAAGGGCGATTGGTTGATTACGAATACTCGTTCTCCTGCACTCCAGCGTTACCGCAGAGCACGTCTACCATACTTTGTCTTTCTTCTCGCATAGAACGGGATACGCTGTCGACCTAATGATTAGTTAATATCTCGCGTAACAATTAGTTGTAACTGTATCCGTGCGACAGTTCTGGCAGGCTCGAATCACTGCTAGTTACCTCGATGGTACTCATGCTTGATTCAGAGCTAATATGTATTGTAGCAAGTATTGACTTTAATGTCAATAGATTGTTTGGACTGAGGATTTGTCAAGGGAGGAGACACTTCTGTTGACAGTGGTTGCGGATATTTGCCGTATGTTCCGCCTCTGTTGTGCCGAAGTAGGTGACATCGTCATCGCCACTTAGGAAATAGAGGTAGTCCGTCTGAGCTGGGTCGGCCACAGCGTTGAGCGCACTCAGGCCCGGCACCGCGATGGGTCCGGGTGGCAAACCGGTGTGAATCCGCGTATTGTACTCAGAATCAAGCTGATAATTGCGCTGAACCCCGGTTTTGTCAGCAGCATAATGGTAGGTAACATCCGAGCCGAGCATCATGCCGATATCGAGGCGATTGTAAAACACGCTGGCGATGCGGCGCTGGTCTTCACACGTCGCTTGCCCAGGGCAGCCGATTGACTCACGTTCGACTATCGAGGCCAGTGTGATGCCTTCGTACAGCGTCAAGCCGCGTGCAGCGAACTTGCGCTCAAGGTCGTTCTCCGTGACAACACGGGCAAATTCATCGATAGCTCGTTGCAACACCTGCTGCGCACTGGCCCCTGTCTCAACAAAGTAGGTATCGCCAAAGATGTAGCCCTCCAGTCCAGCTCCCGCCGGTCGACCGACAAATACCGAACTCTGGTAGGTCGCACTCAATGCCTGAGTTATCTCTTGGTCGCTAAATCCAGCGGTCTTGAGAGCAGTGTAGACATCGTACTTCGCACCCGATGACGTTTTGTCGGCCCGCTGCAACATAGCACCCGGATAAAATGTAACTGATATCTCGTCTGATGTACCGCTCGACAGATGGGTGATGATTTCTTCGAGCGACTGTGACGGCGAGACACTATAGACACCAGCCCGAAAGCCGCCACTACCGCCATGAAGACGGAGATAGATGTTCATCGCCAGCGCACTGCGAATCGCACCACGCCCCTCGAGCGTCTCCGCCACTGCCGATGCCGACATGCCTTGTTTGATATCGACCCGAAGTGTCTGGTCGTCCGACGGGTCGACTGGCTGCAATTGACCGTTGTACCACAACACGCTCGTCGCTACCGCAGCTACCAGAAGTAGCACCACCGCACCGATGAGCAGCCACCAAAACCGCTGTTTTCTAATCCGCATAGTACTGCTCCATATAGTCTTGCAAGATGATACTCGCCGCCTCAGCGTCGATGTCGCCCTTGTCTTTGACGCGCCCCAGACGGCGCTCAGCCTCGACACTGGTGAGTGATTCGTCTTGAAAGACCAGCTCAGCATCGATATCGACATCGGCCAGCTCGCGCGCGAACGCCTCGACCGCCTCTGTTTGCTTGGTTGCTTCGCCTGATTGATTTCTCGGATAGCCCACCACAACGATGTCCACACTGTGGTCAAGCATGATTTCGACAATCCGCTGAATGGTGGTGTCCGAGCGCTCAACATAGCCGTACGGCACCGCGATACGCACCTGCGTGTCCGCTAGCGCCAGCCCCACGCGACGTTCACCGACGTCAAGCGCCAAGAGATTCCTCTTACTTGCCATCCTGTATCTTGAACTCAACCGTTATGCGCTCAATGTTGTTCGGCACCGTGCGCACCCAGAACGGCCAAAACTTCGTATCAACGTCCTCGACGCCATCGATAGACTCGAGACTCGACTGGATATCGCCGTAGTTCTTGCCCGCCGCCTGCTCTTTGACGTTCTGCTCGTCAATCACCGGTCCAATCTTACCGTTGGCTGTCACGCGAATCGTTGGCCCATCGTCGCGGTCGACAAACTGCGAAAACTTGATATCTTTTGAGCCGTCCTCATAAATCTTCTGCGATTTCATGCCCTCAATCTCCACCTGGATACCTGCTTTGAGGAACTTCTCAAGCTCCGAACGGTCAACTGCTAACATCGACGCAGTAGTCGTCGCTTTGAGCGTCACGGGACCAGTCGCCTCCTGGTCGACTTTAACAGACGGCACAGGGTCGGAGCGCTTCTCTTGGAATGTCTCTTTGATAACGATATTTGACTCGCTAAATGACGCCGCCAATTTTGTGCGCAGGTCTTCAGGCTTTTTCTCGCCGAGCGCACCCACTGCCTTCGCAACATCATCCTCACTCACAACCGTTACTTCACGGCTAGAGCCGCCGGTTGGCGAACTGACAAACGCTACCGAGACTACACCATTGGCGCTCGTCGTAGCCGCTCCAGTCGCGCCATTGAACTCTTCGCCCACCTCTGAAGCAGACACCGCTACAACAACACCCCCCAGCGCAGTCGGATTTCCTTGAGAAAATACCGCATCGGCAGTCGTATAGTACGTCGCGCCGCTCGCTGAAGCTATTTGCGTCCCAGCTGGCACTGTCAGTCCCGTCACCAAGATGGTCGTCGCGTCGGTTTTGATTCTGACCGTCCCTTTAGCCTTCTCGCCCACCTTCTTCTTCCCCGTCGCGCTAAACTCAACCGACACATCTGCCGTTTGCTCCTGACGAAGTGCTTTCATGGTGTTTGCAGCAAAATCAGTACTGCCCCCGACGAGCAATCGGATGTTGCGGTCAATCGTCACTGGCGTATTCTTCGCAGTGATAACCACTGTTGCCCTCGGCGCAAACCAGATGGCCCAGACCAAAAAACCAAGCAGTAGCACGCCTAAGCCACCGAAAATGAACATCTTCTTGCGAAAGGTCGAGAAGTTCGGTACTTTCGCCTTTTTCTTTGACGCCGCTTTTACGTCCTCAGGTTTTGCTGCCTTCGAAGTGATGAGCTCATCGACCGCCTTGTCCGAGGCTGGCTTCGCCACTGTTGCCGCGGCAATCTCGCCCACCGGCAAATTATTCCCGTCGATGATGTCATTGTCATCGACTTTCAACACCGGAAACTCTGCCACCTCTGGCTTTGACTGTAGATTTTTCGCCACGGGGATATCAGCCGATGCCGCCAGCGATGCCAGCGCCTGACTGCTCGAAATCAATACGATGTGCTTTTTCGCCGTATCGG
>CALMCP010000081.1 GCA_937863095.1 uncultured Candidatus Saccharibacteria bacterium
AACCCAATCATCTTTGCGCTGTCCAACCCAACGCCAGAAATCATGCCAGACATCGCCAAACAAGCTGGTGCTGCCGTCGTTGCTACCGGACGCAGCGACTTCCCGAATCAAGTCAATAATGCGACTGCTTTCCCCGGCATCTTCCGTGGCGCACTCGATAACGGTGTTAAGAAAATCACTGACGACCACAAAATCGCCGCTGCCGAAGTCATCGCCAGCCTCGTCAGCGCCCCAACCGCTGATGAAATCATCCCGAGCGTGTTTGACGAACGGCTTGTGCCTGAAATCGCCAACGTTATCCGCTAGACACTTCCAGCATGCCCACCGTGTATTAGGCTACGCTCCGACTGGGCCGTAATTTGGGCCAATAACTTCGGTTGCATTTTCTTATCACACGTACCAATATGGGCTAACAGACTGTGAACGCCGCGATCCTCTAACAACTCGTGCAATTCGGGAGTCCGTTCCTTCAACGCACTCACTGGAATCTGTGCCACATACACACGAGTAGCATTTGGAGTTTTATTTGACCAATACATAACAGGGTAATTGAATTCATCTTGCCGCCTACCCGAAGCACGTTTCAGGCCCTTCAGGCCTCCATCTCGGCTAGTAGCAATCTGCCGAGCAATCATATCCAGCTTATCAGCGACAAGGCCCTTATCATATGACGAGCTGTTTGCCACATCGCGGAGTGCCTCTGTTTGACAATCGACGACGAGCACACTCCCATTGACCCCTGTTACCGTGGAGTATACTCGTCTCTCTGTACCGTCCTCTCCCTCAAGCCACCGAGCAACTTCATGTGGTATCTCAATAATATTTAGAGCATCATGCTCCTGTATTTGTTCTGCTGTGCCACCTTGCTGTTGCCCGGTAGGCTTCAGCCGACGCTTTTTCGCCACTCCTGTCAGACCCTTTACGCTCACACCTTCTGGTTTTATCTTCGCCGTCAATAGCCTCTCGCGCAGAAGCTCCAGCGCCTCTTCCATCACTTCCCGGCACGCCTCGTCCGCAGCTCTGGCGCCAACGCTACGCAAATCGTCCCGAGAGACAGAAATCGTCTTCTCAATCAGAGCCAACCATAATGGCACCCCTTCACCCGGCATCACGTTTTCAACAGCATCTATATGACTTCGAAGATGCAGTAGCATATCAGGATGTAAAAAAGAAAGCATCGCCGATTTGCCCTCACAAGGAATATCGTACGGTAAAAATTTCTGCTGAGCGAGTACGATATTGTTCACAAATACTACGTGCGCATCTCGCCCATTTCTCCGGAACTCATCCTTGACAGCCGCCGTCTCCATCTCTTCATCCTCGTTTGGCAATACATCAGTGTCATCCTCATCTTTCAGTCGCCGCAGTGCTGCCAAAACATGCTGCCTCGCTTCTTGCATATACCGCATATACCAGCTATCTGCCTCCTTGGCCTGTTTGTTAGTCAAGCGCTGCCACTGTTGCACTGATGGTATATCCTCACCAAGTGTAGCCCACTGCTTGTTGCGACCCAGCCTCACATCGGCGCACTCAGTTGGAAATGCAGCTCTCACTTCAGTTTCCAACTCCGCGAGCCGGATGCGCCAACCACTACGATACTCTGCCGTCTCACGCCCTTTGAGCTGCTGCCAGAATTCGCCACTCTCCAGTCCGATGAGTAGTTGATATAGTTTTTCATGAGCGGTCTTATACCGACTTACTACATCGATTGTTTCGACCAACGACTGCCGGACGGCGTCAACATCTAGCACATCAAGAACATTCTCCCATTCACCCGCCCTCTTTAGCCACTCCAACCCCCTCTGTGCCTCAGTAATCATCTCATCTGCCACGCGCACCACTGTTTTGCGCTCATGTGGTAGCAATGCTTCAGGCCCAGCCCCCTCTTCCAACACAAACCCTGGCACTACCGGCTCAGTGTTCGCTGTGTCAACAAAAAAGGCCTCATTGAGCCTCGGAGATGAGGGATTAGTATCCATCCTTTCATTATATCACATATAGTCGATGTTTGTCAACCGCTAACCACCTGAGTCTCCAACCCTCCCCGAAACAGACTAAAAGCGAAACGCGAGGTGTGGTACACTTTAGTGACCACACTGGGAGTGGTCTGTTGAGTGGGAGGTTGTGAGGGTCAGGTTAACCCTATATCACTCTGTTAATCTCATCGAGCGTCGTCTCACCACGAAGCGCCGCGAGCACACCCGCTTGAAGCAGCGTTATCATCCCCTGTTTCTTGGCGGTTGCCTCGATAGCCTCGGCATTGACATCTACTACATCACCACGGAGGTATTTCTGAATCTCTTCGGTCACTTCTAACTGCTCCATGATGGGCACACGCCCCTTGTAGCCAAACGGTGCATCGTCAGTCGTGACCGGACGATAGAGCTTGAAATTGTTGAGGTCGGGCACGTCAACCGTAGCGGGTAGACCCTCAAGCACCTGACGAACCCACTTCCTTGTCGCCTCGTCCGGATCATAGGCCTCTTTACTATCATCCCATAGTTTACGCACCAATCGCTGAGCAATCAGCAATCGCACCGCCGAGCTAAAGATAGGATTTTGACCAATCATGTCAATGATACGACTAAACGCCGTTGACGTCGAATTGGCATGAAAGCTTGACAGCACGAGATGCCCAGTAATAGACGCCTGGATAGCGGTACGTGCCGTCTCATCATCACGAATCTCGCCCACCATCACCACGTCTGGGTCGAGTCGCAGCACCGAACGCAGCCCATCGGCAAACTTCTGCCCCTCGGTCGTATTGATAGGAATCTGCGTAATCCCCGGCACAGTGTTCTCGACTGGATCCTCCAGCGTGATAAGTTTTCTATCGGGCGTATTTAGCGCGTTGAGGATGCTGTACAGTGTGGTCGACTTACCCGAACCGGTCGGACCAACCATCATCACTAGGCCGCGCGGATGTGATATGACCTCATCGATTCGCTGACGCTCGAGCTCGGAGATGCTGAGCAAGTCAAGATTTAGCATCGACGTGTCGAAGTTAAACAAACGCATGACGGCATCTTGCCCAAACAGCGTCGGCACCGTTTCGATGCGGAGGTTGAGCACGTGCGACGCGCCATCGCGGTGGATGTCGTGATGAATCTGCCCCGACTGCGGTTCATTTGCCGCCGTCGATATGCCGGCGCGCGATGCCAGCGTCGCCATGATGACGCGATATCGGTCCCGTTCCAGCACTGCCACAGGGTGCAGCGCGCCATCGACACGCATACGAATGCGGATGCTGTCGCGCATGTTTTCGACATGGATGTCGCTCGCCCCCAGCCGGTCAGCCTGGTCGATGAGGTAGTTAAAGACATCATCCGAACCAACACTGGCCAGGGTTTTACTCACCTCAACAAGCGTGTTACTATCACCGTCTTTAGCGATTTCGATGTCGTCATAGATGACTTTTTTCGGCGGGTCAAACCGCAGCATCAGCGTTCGAAATGCCGAGCCTGATATCAGGAAAAAGTGAGCAGTCTTGCCGGTGTCTTTGTAATTTGTCGCAAGCTCAGAAACAAGCGACTGAGGTGTTTGCGACGTCATGCCAAACTTGTAGGTCTGCGACCCCTGGTCAATATCAAGCGGCACTAGACGCCCGCCGTACATCTCTTCGATATTCAGCACATCGCGGATGAGTGGCATGTTCTGCTCAAACTCGCGCGTGTCGAGGTACTGCACACCCAAGATACTTGCGCGCTTTCTCGTCGCCTCCTCGTCTTGGTCTCGACGCCGAGCTTGAATGTCTGATTCGTTCATATGTACTCTATTGTATCAAAAAGCTTATGCAAGCACGAGTGGTATACTGGTACTATGCCCAAAATCACTCTCATTCTGCACAATATCCGCTCAACTCACAATGTCGGGGCGATATTTCGCACCGCTGAGGGCTTCGGCGTGGAACAAATCATCCTCAGCGGCTACACACCCTACCCCAAACTGCCCGAACAAGACCGACGATTGCCACACATTGCCGACAAACTGACCCAGCAGATACACAAAACAGCTCTCGGTGCCGAAGGCATGGTGTCGTTTGAGTACGTTGAGGATATCGAGACATGGCTCATACACAACACCCTGCCACTTATCGCCCTTGAGCAGTCGCCAACTAGCGTCATGTTGCCAGACATTACTCCGCCCGCAGAGTTTGCCCTCCTGCTAGGTGAGGAGGTCCACGGTATCACACCCGAACTACTCGCCCGGTGCGACCAAACCATCGAAATCCCGATGTTCGGCCAAAAAGAGTCCTTCAACGTCAGTGTCGCCGCCGGTATCGCGCTCTATGCGTTGACTATTTCAGCACAACACAGTCTTGACCGAGCAGCTCGTGCAGCTGGCCAACAAGCGTTTCGCTAGCATCAACTTTAAATGCTAGTTTGATAGCCGATTTATTCGTCTCACCCAGCACCAGCACCACATCGGTCATACCAGGATGTTTGTTGCAAAGTGATTTCATATCTACCAGCGCCTGGTGATTATCGGGATTTTTAACGTGGACAAACAGCTTGCTCGCTACGTTCTCCGGCATCGGCTGGACAATTGGCGGAGTAGTCGCCTGGCTGACAGCAGCAGGCTTGGCCGCAACAGCTGGCGTAGCACGAACACCACTCCGACGAGCACTATACTCTGCTCGCTTCTCTTGCTTGACCTTCACACTCACTTTGGGCGGCGCAATTGCTCCTCCTGTCGATTGATAATCTTTCACGTCGTCATCGGTGATGGTCGTGATTTCATCGGCCATAAACTTGCTTTCGCTACCTAGGTTACCGTCTCTATCGCGAGCCGAGTTCTTGCCACGCGCCACCACAACAGCATCCTGCACCAACTTTGCCCCGACTTGCTCGTAGACGCTCGGAAAAACTATCATCTCACCCTCGCCCGTCTTGTCTTCCAGCCCAACAAAGGCCATCTTTGAACCAGACTTTGTGACAATCGTGCGAACTGACGTGATGATACCGCCGATGGTCATCTCGCGCCCGTCATACTCCGGCACCAGCTGCGCCAGCGGTTGTACTTGCTCGGACAGATAGAGCGCGTAGTGGTCGAGCGGGTGCGCCGAGATGTACAGTCCCAGCAGCTCGCGCTCCCACATCAAACGCTCTTTGTCAGGATGCTTGGCTGGCGCGGTCTGTAGCTTTATCATCGGCTGAATCGCCTCTGCATCGCCGAGCGAGCCGAACAAATCAGTCTGACCGCTCGCTGCTTCTTTCTGAACACGTGTCGCGAACCCTTGGATAGTGTCGAGATTGAACAGCAAGTCCGAACGGTCAGCCATACTGTCGAACGCGCCGGATTTGATAAGCGCCTCCCAGCCTTTCTTGTTCAGTTTCGACGTTGAAACGCGTTTTGCGAAGTCTTCAACACCGGTAAACCTACTCTCGTCCCGCGCCCGGAGTATCTCCTCAACCACCGCCACACCGACACCTTTGACCGCTGCCATACCAAAACGAATCTTATCCGCACCCGGCACCACCGCGAACTCAACAAACGATTCGTTGACATCCGGGCTGAGCACGTCCATCCCCATGTGCTGGCACTCGGTTATCTCGATAGCCAACCGGTCAGTATCGTCTTGGTCGCTGGTCATCAGCGCTGCCATGAACGCGTCCGGATAGTGCGCCTTTAAGTACGCCGTCCAGTAGGCAATCAGCCCGTAACACGCTGCGTGCGATTTGTTGAAACAGTAGTTTGCAAACTCTTCTAGCTGCGCCCAAAACGTTTCGGCAACTTCCTTCGTCGCCCCGCCATGCTTGATAGCACCCTCAACAAAGTCAACTTTCACCTTGCGCATCAGGTCGATTTTCTTCTTGCCCACGGCTTTACGCAGGGTGTCCGCCTGACCGCCGGTAAATCCGCACCATTCCTTCGATATCTGCATGAACTGCTCCTGATAGACAAGGATGCCGTAGGTATTTTTCAAAGAATTTTCCATGCCCGGGTGAAGATAAGTGATATCCTCTTGACCATGTTTTCGCTTGATGAACGAGTCGATAAACTGCATTGGTCCCGGCCGGTACAGCGCCACCATGGCGATGATGTCATCGAACACCGACGGCTTCAGATCGCGAAGATAGCGCTTCATGCCCGCCGACTCCAACTGAAACACGCCCGTCGTGTCACCGCGCTGAAACAGCTCGTAGGTTTTGGCGTCGTCCAGCGGCAGTGTCGAGAGGTTTATCTCGTCTTTATACACTTTGCGGATGATACGCAGTGCGTTGTTGATGATAGTCAAGTTCGACAAGCCCAAAAAGTCCATCTTGAGCAGCCCCAGCTCCTCGACTGGTCCCATCGGATACTGCGTCGCCACCACACCTTTCTGTGCCATTTCAAGCGGTACATATTTGACCAAATCATCCGGTGCAATCACCACGCCCGCCGCGTGCACACCGTGCGAGCGAATCGTCCCCTCAAGCGTGATAGCATAGTCAAACACCGTCTTGGCAGTCGGGTTAGTTTCATACTCTTTCTTGAGGTCGGGGTCCTCGGCCACAGACACTTTCAGCGGGATGTGCCGCCCCTGCACTGGCGGCGGGATAAGCTTGGCCATCCTATCGGCATCGCCATACGGCACCTCCAGCACGCGCGCTACGTCGCGCACCGCACCACGCGCTGCCATCGTACCGAACGTACAGATATTTGCCACGCGGTCCGCACCATACTTCTCGGCACAGTACTCGATGACCTCACCGCGGCGCGTATCCTGGATGTCGATGTCGATGTCGGGCATAGAGATGCGGTCGGGGTTAAGGAATCGCTCAAACAGCAAATCATACTTCAATGGGTCGAGGTCAGTGATATTGAGCGCATAGGCGATGATAGACCCAGCCGCCGATCCTCGCCCTGGCCCAAAGATGATACCTTGGTCCTTCCCCCAGTTGATGAAATCTTGGACAATCAAAAAGTACCCGTTATAGCCCATCTTGTCGAGCACCGCAAACTCCATGTCGAGCCGTTCAGTCTGCTCGGGCGCCAGCCTGGCACGAATCGTCTCGTTGTCCAGCTTCTCCGTCTCTTCTTTCGGCATGTCGAGATAGCGAAACGCCATACCTCGGTACACCAACGTGTCCAAAAACTCTTTTTCCGACTCGCCACTTGGCGTTGGAAACTTCGGGATAAGGATGCCGCCAAGCTCGATATCCACCTCGCAACGGTCGGCGATTTCCTTGGTGTTTGACACTGTATCCGGATGCTCCTCCGCCCAACGAGCGATGACGTCCTTCGGGTCGGTCACGTGCAAGTGAAAGTCCGTCAGCGACATGCGCTTTTCATCGGACATGAACGCCCCCGTTCCCACACAGAGCAATATCTCATGCGACTGCTGGTCCGTAGCGTTGACATAGTGCGCGTCGCTACTGACTACCGTCTTGATGCCAAGCTCTTGTGAAAGTCGAAAGAGGTAGCCGTTAACTTTGTTTTGCAGCTCATACTCCTGGTGGTCCTGAATCTCGAGGTAGTAGCGGTCGCCAAATACCGACTTATACCAGCTGGCAATTTCCTTGGCTCTGTCATAGTCATCATGCTGGAGCGGCTCGCTCACCTCACCGCCCAGACAAGCACTGAGCGCGATGATACCTTCATTGTATTTCTCCAACAAATCATGGTCAACACGTGGCTTGTAGTAGTAGCCCTCAAGGTTGGCAGTCGTGCTCAGTTTCATCAGATTTTGGTAGCCGGTGTTGTTCATCGCCAGCAAGATGAGGTGGTAACGTGCCTTGTCCTTGGCCGGGTCGCGGTCATGGATGGTTCGAGCGGCCACATAGGTCTCGATGCCGATGATAGGCTTGATGCCCGCATCTTTGGCTGTTTTATAAAACTCGATAGCACCGCTGAGCGTCCCGTGGTCGGTGATAGCACACGCCTCCATGCCCAGTTCCTTGACGTGATTCACCAGGTCCGGAATCTTCGTCAGTCCATCAAGCAAGCTATGGTGTGTATGGTTGTGCAGATGCACAAAATCAGATGGCCGCAAAGCCCCCTTTGATGTTGTCGTCCCCGTTCCCCCAGTCATTACCTTAATTGTAGCATAAAAAGAGTACCAATTCTAAGCTGGCAGCAGGCAAATTCCTGCTTCTACCCTTCATTGTAACACAAGCAGGATGATTTGTCAATAGAGTCGTAGCGTATCCTTACGGGCTCATGAGTCCTGAAAAGGTAAGAGGCTTGTGCTATACTGAAAGCAATACCAGCTGTAAGCCCTCGTAAAGGAAGTGAGATGAATAACGATCCACAGGCTCCAAGTGCAAGTCCTCAACAACCCGCCACTCCCCCTCCTCAACAGTCGGCTGCAAAAAATCCCGGCAAAGTTCTTGGCATCATCGGTACCGTGTTTAATGTCGTACTTACGCCTATTGTTTTCGGCATCGTCATGGGTATAGTATATGCTGCTGGTAGCAATTCTTTCATACTCATAATGACCATCGGCACCATCACTACTGCCGTGATATCCCTCACCCTCATGATTATCTCCCTCTATCTTTCAACGGCTGCCAAGTCTTCAGCTTTATGGGGTATTATCAGTCTCATCACCGGTATCCTGATGATATCCTTCTACACTGCGGCGACAATCCTTATCCTGCTGTTTAGCCAGCTCTAAACCAGATAATTACTGCTGACGCTGCATCGCGTCAATGAGGTTATTTATAAAATCAGCGAGCGGTGGAAAAATGTTACCAAACTGACCAAGTAGCCAGATAGAGATTGCAACAAGAAGTGTCGCTCCAAGAACGCTACCGAAGCCAAAAAACAGTCCGCGCGTAAAGTTCATGAGGTAGACCTGCCCGCGAGAGCGGTGGAAATCGTAGAACAGCTCTTCAAAAACTCTCCTGCGAGCAGCAGCCTCACTATCATCGGCGATTTTCTTGATTACTTTGTTTGGTTTTTTGACTTTTTCTTCGCTCATTTGGATGAGCCCTTCTTGGTGGTTCGTGATGCTTTTTTGTTTGATTTTGCCTTGAGCCACAGTCCATAGACTGATGAAACAACACTCGTCAGGGTCGTCACGTCATCGACGTTGGCATTGATAGTGCGGATATTGCGCTGCGCGTGAGCGATATCGCGAGACAGGCCGACCGCTATCACGATTAACACCGTCGAGACAATAACAAATGCCACGAGCAAAATGATGAGGATGACAACGAGTGCTTGCATAGTACTATTGTATCACAAACTACGTGCTACTCGAGGCAACAAACTCCCGTATATCATCGGCGTACTCCTCATACTCGAGCACATACTGGAGGTGCGCCATGAAGTAATTTTTCGGGTCACCCGTCGTCATCCACTGACCCTCTGTCTTCAGTACACGCACGTCACCCTGAGCTGCCATTCTCGTGATGGCATCGACTGTCCACAGCTCATCATCCAAGCTCGTCATGTTTGGCTTGAGATAATCAAACACCCTTGGCGTCAGAAGGTACCGACCGTAGCTCGCAAGATTTGACGGTGCTTGGCCTATTGCTGGTTTTTCAACTATGTTGTCTAGGTGGTTACCTTTCTTCAAAGAGATAATACCATACTTGTCTACGACATCATCCGACACTTCTTGACCCATGATAATAGCCATTGCCTCCGGATGTTCTGCGAATGCCTTGCAAAGTGCCAACGTATCAGATGCGCCGAAAACGACATCATCACTATATATTGCGATAAATGCCTCGTCATCGGCAATATAATCTCGCGCACTGACAATCGGCGAGCCATTACCATATGGCAACGTCGGGTCTTGCACGATAATACGAATCTTTGGAAAGTCCAGCACTTCCCGCACCACATCGTAGCGCTCATCTTTACCCTGAGCACGCAGTTGTTTGCGGATGTGGTTCACTGCATTGTTAAAATAATCTTCATAAATTGGCTTGCCCTCTGGCGTTGCCACAATAATAATCTCTTTGATGTCCGCCGCCACACACTCCTCAACGACCAGCTGCATAATTGGCCGATTGCCGATGGGCAGCATACCCTTTGGTATCGTTTTAGCGATTGGTAAGTACCGGCTAGCATAGCCCGCGTCAGTGATGATTGCTTTGGTTGGTTTTCTCATATTACTCTCCTCCTTGTCGTTTCTTCAGTTCATCATACGCCATCAATACGGCCACACCATCTGTCATCTTGTCCGTTTTTGCGTTTTCAATCAGCTGGCTAATCGAAATCAGTACCGTTTCCATGCCTTGGTCAATCTCTGTTTGGTCGCGCACTGGTTCGCCATCTAGCGTGCAGTCTGTCGCCAAAAAACAGTGACTTCTACAGTTATTGTACCCGTCCCACGAGTTGACGCCGAGATATGTCATAGCACCAGGTCGATAGCCTGTCTCTTCATAAAACTCTCGTCTGGCAGCAACTTCAAGGTCTTCACCCTCATTCACTCCACCGCCAGGCAACTCATCACAATATCGTTCGCGTCCAGCACGAAACTGCCGAGCAATCACTACTTGGTTGTCGAGCGTTAGCCCCAAAACTGCCGTGCCGCATACGCCCTCTGCATACATTGTCGTAAACTCATGCTCCAAGCCATCCTCTGTGCGAAATCGCTTCACCACAACACTTTTCTTAAAACGATTGCCCACGACCATCACATCCGTCGGCTCAATTCTCGTAAACTTCTTCATCCCAGCCTCTCCCGAATCAGTTTTTGCGCCAGACCCGGATTTGCCTGACCCTTTGATTGCTTCATAATCTGCCCGACCAAGTAGCCGATGGCTTTGTCGTTGCCACTGCGGATGTCCTCGACTGCTTTGTGGCTGGCCGGGTCGCTCAGTACGGCATCGACAATCGCCGCAATAGCACCTTCGTCGCTGACCTGCAACAGATTTTGCTCCTGCGCAATCCGCTCTGGAGTCTTGCCCTTGCTATCTTCATCGAAAAGATACAGAAAAATCTGCTTAGCGCTGGTAGAACTCAACTTGTTGTCAGCAACCAGCTTTGCCAACTCGAGTAACCTCTGAGGTCCAACCAGCCCCATGTCAATTTTCGCATTATCAATCTGGTCGTCTGGAGTTGACGTAAACCAGTTAAATATCTTCCTAGCTAGACCCTTGTAGCCCGCTTCGTCAGCACCAATATCGCTCAATACTTCGCTCTTGATATGCTCTGGCAGGGGGTAGAGAGCATCAAACAATCGCGTTACCGAATGATTGTTGAGTATCGTATTTATCGTACTGGCATCAAATCCAAGTGGCTGCCAATCCTGACGATATTCGTGAGGCAACTTCGGCATGTTCGCCTGAATCTCCGTAATTTCTTCGTCGCTCAGAACGATAGGCGGTATGTCCGCATCTGGCATGTAGCGATAGTCCTGAGCATCCTCTTTCGAGCGCTGCGACGTCGTCACCTGTTTGTCATCATTCCAGCCACGAGTCTCCTGGACGACTTTTTCGCCGCGCTCTAACAGGTCAATCTGTCGCTTAAACTCATACTCCGCCGCCCGTTCAACACTGCGAAATGAGTTGAGATTTTTCACCTCAGCTCGTTTACCCAGCTCAGTTGCGCCCTTCTTTGCGACAGAGATATTGACGTCGAAACGCATATTGCCATGATACAAATCACCATGCGTCACTCCCGCATAGGTCATCAAACGATAGAGCTCGGTTGCATAGGCGCGTGCTGCGGCGGCCGAGTGGATGTCCGGTTCGGAGACAATTTCGATGAGTGGTGTACCAGCGCGATTCAGGTCAACCAGCGAATACTCCCCAAAGTGCGTCAATTTTCCCGCGTCCTCTTCAAGATGCGCATGGTGAATCCGCACTCGCACCGTCGAGCCATCCTCGAGTGGCGCATCGACATGCCCAGCAAGGATGATAGGCTGATACATCTGCGTCGTCTGGTAGCCCTTTGGCAAATCAGGGTAGAAATAGTGCTTGCGGTCAAACCGACTGACGTTAGCGACGTCAGCGTTCAGTGCCTTGCCGGCTTTTACCGCCAACCGCACCGCTTCTCGGTTGAGCACCGGCAACATGCCCGGCAAACCATAGTCGATGATGCTGACACAAGTGTTCGGGTCTTTGTCTCGGGCGTCGTTATCCGCTCGCGAAAACAACTTCGTTTTGGTCGCCAACTGGACGTGGCACTCCACGCCGATGGTCATTTCATAGTCATCGTACACACTCATCACATCGCCCCCACATCTTTCATCGCTTGTTTGAAACTCGCCAGCGCTCGCCGCGCCGTATCTTGTGAAATCTGCACATTGTCCTCATGGGCAATCTGATTGCGCAATTTGTGCGCTGCCCACACGGCATTTGCATTTGACCACGCGCCTTGACGGTCTTTCATTCGCTCACCCATCGTTGCACCTTTTGAGCCGGTGTCTTTGAGCGCTTGGTCGAGCAATTTGTCGGCACTAAGGATAGCCATGTGGACGCTGTCGCGATTGTCATAGACGACACTACTTTCGATGTCAAGCCAGCGCGATTGGTAGCGTTGTTTATCGACCATCGGCGTCTGCGGGAAGAAGTGGATGACAGCAAATACCAGCACGCTAACCACGACAACTGCGACGGCGAGAACAAGAAGTGTTGAGTCCATTATGCCAGTCCCTCCACTTCTTGCGCCAACGTCAATAAACTGTGGTCCGTTCGGTAATCACCAATCAACTGCACCCCGACCGGCAAGCCTGCCGCCGTTTGTCCGGCGGGCACCGAGAGCGCCGGTAGTCCGGCGATAGATGCTGGCACAGTCATAACGTCAGCCAAGTACATCTTGATAGGGTCAGCGGTATTTTCACCCAGTCGAAATGCTGGCGTTGGAGACACTGGACCAACCAGTACATCATACTGCTCAAATAGTTTGTTGAATTCGTCGATAAGCAACGTCCGGGCTTTTTGCGCCTTCAAGTAGTACGCGTCAAAGTAGCCGCTCGAAAGCACAAAACTGCCGACCATGATGCGCCGCTTGTTTTCCAACTCAAAGCCTTCGTCGCGGCTCTTGCCGTAGAGCTCGGCCAACGTGGTCGCCTCTTCAGAGCGATGGCCATAGTGCACGCCGTCATAGCGCGCCAGGTTTGACATGACTTCCGCCGGCACGATGATGTAGTAGATAGCCAGACTATACTTCGCCATGTCGAGGTCGACATCTTCGACTTCATAGCCTAGCTGTTTCAATTGTTCAGCGTAGTCCAGCGTTGCTTGTTTGACGTCCGTCTCAACATCGTCGGTCATAAATTGGCGGATGATTCCAGCTTTTTTGCGCTCAAATGTCGGACCGCCCGACCAGCCTTGTGGTAGTGTCGTCATGTCGCGTTTGTCTTGACCCGACATGACCTCCATGACTAGGTCAGCATCGGCAGCGTTCGACGCAAAACAGCCGATGGTGTCGGTGCTCGACGCCATCGCCACTACGCCAAAGCGGCTGACCATGCCATAGGTCGGCTTGACACCAACAACGCCGTTGAAACTGGCTGGCTGACGAATCGACCCACCAGTGTCCGAGCCAAGAGCAAACGGTACGATGTTGAGCGCTACGCTCACCGCCGAGCCGCCCGATGAGCCACCAGCGACACGCTGCGCATCAACAGCATTTTTTGTTGGACCAAAGGCCGAGTTCTCGGTTGAGCCACCGTGCGCAAATGCATCCAAGTTCGCCTTGCCGATACAGATAGCACCCTCAGCCTCAAGTCGCTCAACTGCCGTTGCTTGCACGGGTGCGTCAAATGTTCGCAGCATGTTGCTCGCGGCCGTCGTCGGTCCACCAAACGCCAAGAAGTTGTCTTTGATAACAAATGGTACGCCTTTGAGTCGACCCTCTATGCTGCCCTCATCGACCAGCGTGGCGCGCTCCAGTGCTCGTTCTTCCGTCAGACTGATAAGCGCCGCCGAGTCACTGTGCGCTTTGGCGCGCTCGATGGCCCGTTTGACATTCTCAACGGCAGATGTATTCAAAAAATCTTGTATCTTCATATTACAGTACCTTCGGCACCTTTATTTGCCCGTCGTGCGACTCTGGTGCTAGTTTCAATAAATCCTCTCGACTCACGCCGTCACTCCGCACCTCATCGTCGTCGTATACATTGCTCAACTCCGTCACTTGGTACGTCGGCTCGACATCCGCCACATCCAACTCGTCAAGCATACCGACATACCCGATGATACTTTCCAAGCTCGACTGCAACTGCTCCGTCTCGTCACCAGACAAAGTCAGCCCACTTAAAGTTGCCAAGTGAGTGATGTCACTCGTAGAAAATGTTGTCATATGTCCATTGTACCACTCGCTTGCACGAATGCCATGGCTACGCTACATATAGCGTCGGGACACCATATATAGCGTATTTTTGCTATTCCACCTTACACTCCCAAACCTCATCCTCCCAACCATTTTTCCTCAGCCAAACGCATGTGTCACCTAACGGTGCCACCGGAGAATATTGTCTGAGGAAAAAGGTTGCTCGGCTGAGGCCTGGGGATTTGAGGCCGAAACAGCCTACCCACGAGCACGGATGTCAGCGATAAGGTCACGCAGCTCCGCCGCTCGCTCAAACTCGAGATTGGCACTCGCCATATCCATCTGCGCCGTCAGTTCTTTGACAAGCCGGCCATACTCATCTTTTGGTACCTTCTTCAAGTCAACAATCGGCTTCTTGTCCGTCTCTTTTTGCGGGATGATAGCTCGCAGTCCCTCATCAATCTTCTTCTTCACCGACGTCGGCGTGATATCATGTTCGGTATTGTACGCCAGCTGGATAGCGCGGCGGCGATTCGTCTCGTCAATCGCCCGCTGCATCGACCCAGTCATGCGGTCAGCATACATCAGCACTCGCCCCTCTTCGTGCCGCGCCGCCCGACCGATGGTCTGGATGAGCGCACTGTCCGAGCGCAGGAAGCCTTCTTTGTCGGCGTCCATGATAGCCACCAAGCTCACCTCGGGTAGGTCAAGTCCCTCGCGAAGTAGGTTGATACCCACCAGCACATCAAACACACCCTCGCGTAGTTGGCGCAATATATCGCCGCGCTCCAGCGTATCGATTTCGCTGTGTAGATAAGCCGTTTTGACGCCATTTTCCTCGAGATACGCGCTCAAATCTTCGGCCATCCGCTTGGTCAGTGTTGTCACCAGCACCCGCTGATTTTTCGCCACCCGCAGGCCTATCTCATGCATCAAATCATCCACCTGCCCATCAATCGGCCGCACGTCTATCTCTGGGTCGAGCAGTCCCGTCGGACGGATAACTTGCTGAGCCGGCTCGGGTGAGTGCGACAGCTCATACTCACCCGGCGTGGCCGACACGTAGATAGCTTGGTTGATGTGCCCGTCAAACTCGTCAAACCTCAGTGGTCGGTTGTCAAGCGCGCTCGGCAAGCGAAATCCATGCTCCACCAGCGTTTCCTTACGTGCTCGGTCGCCGTTGTACATACCGCGCACCTGCGGCAGCGTCATGTGACTTTCGTCGACCAGCAACAGCCAATCTTCGGGAAAGTAATCGATGAGTGTTGCCGGCTGTTCACCTGGCTCGCGGTCGGTTAAGTAGCGGCTATAGTTTTCGATACCTTTGACAAACCCGGTTTCCCGAAGCATCTCGATGTCAAACTTGGTGCGCTGGCTCAGCCGCTGTGCCTCGAGCAGCTTGTTGTTCTTCTCGAACCACTCCAACCGCTCGGCAAACTCTGTTTCGATATTGCCAATCGCCCGTTCAATCCGCTCGCGCGGTGTCGCATAGTGGCTCGATGGGAAAATCATCACGCTGTCCAACTCCTCAAACACTTCGCCTGTCAGCGGGTCAAACTTCGTCAGTCGGTCGACTTCATCACCAAAGAACTCCGCCCGCACCGCCGTGTCACCGCCCGCTGGGAAGATGTCCACCACGTCGCCGCGTACTCGAAAGTTACCGCGCACAAACTCGACGTCGTTTCGTTTGTACTGGATGTCAGTCAGCAAGCGGATGAACTTGTCCTGTTTACGTCGTTCGCCGCGCTTGAGTTGGATGGCCATCTCTGCGTAGGTTTCTGGTGAACCGATGCCGTAAATACAACTGACACTCGCCACGATGATAACGTCGCGTCGCGTCAGCAGTGAACTCGTCGCCGCATGGCGCAGCCGGTCAATTTCTTCGTTGATTTTTGAGTCTTTCTCGATGTAGGTGTCCGAACTCGCGATATACGCCTCCGGCTGGTAGTAGTCAAAGTAGCTCACAAAGTAATGCACTTCATTGTCCGGGAAAAACTCTTTGAACTCCGAAAACAACTGCGCTGCCAGTGTCTTATTGTGCGCCAGCACTAGCGTCGGGACATTGCGCTCAGCGATGATATTTGCCATCGTGAAAGTATTGTGCACAAAGACGCCGCCACTCCCCGCCAAAAAAGTCTCGTCGCCCCGAACGGCGAAATCATACACGGCTTCATCTCCCAGAGTGTGTTCCACCCGACGAACTTGCGCCCACCTAAGTTGCGTCAAGATGTTGAGCTTTTCCAACCACTCTTTGCCTTCGATAGACAACTCACAGCGAGACAGACCGTCAATCAACCGCTTCACCGCCTCATACGACGGTCGTCGAAGCCCTGACTCTATCAATGAAATCATCGCACGCGACACTCCGCCAGCCTGAGCCAACTGTCTCTGACTCATCCCCACTGCTCGTCGCAACTGCCGAAACGGCCGCCCATGCACAGGCATCGTATCAACATTGGTGTTGACCTTACTGTCCTTCAGCTGGCCGAGTCGCTGACGTTTATGTCGCACCAAAAAATGAATAGTGTCTCTAGATTTCCGCTGATTATCATTTCCGCTCACCGAAATCACGTATGTTTTGCGATATTCGTCGCGATATTTCACCATCTTCTCTCGAACTCGCGCCGGAATACCCAGAAAAGTCAGCGAAGATTGGATGTCTGCCGCTAGGCGACGACTCACTGTTGCAGCCGTGATGCTACCTTTTTCTACCGACCCATCACCATCAAAATATGCGCCGACTAACATTCCTAACTGCTGCGTTGACAAGCTCGGCCACCACTCTGGCAGATGCTTATTTTTCGAATACCGCCCGCTCCATTTACGCAATAACGTCGCTAAGATAACCGATGAAATTTGGTAGTCATACGTGCCCTCTCGCCGACGAATCTGCATGCCGAGCTCTTCCGCGGCAACCTCTAGAGCATCAATCACTTCTTTGTCGCCATTGGAGATGGTAATGTAACTCTTGGTATAGCATCCTTCTGCGATATAATAGCCGATTAATCGCAGTAACGCATCTGTCACCTTTAGCATCACCGGCAGCTCATACTCCTGACGATACGTTCCGACACGTAAACCCGACCAATCATCGACACCACACTGCAATACTGTATCGAGTCGAGCCCGTTCGCTTTCGTGTTTTATTCGCCAGATTTTTTGTTTTGACACCCCACTCTGCAATAACGCATCCAATACATCATCCCTGTGTTCTATGCCAGACACATAAAACGTTTCGGCATATTCCGAAAGCTCGTGTGCCAAATTTATTGTCTCAAATCCTTGCCCTCTCATCGTTTCTAGAGAACGCGGTACTGGTACAACGTCGGTCATTTGTACGTCTTTGCCTTCAATCAGTTTCAACGCGCCATCGCGAACCACATAGAAATTATGGTCCATGGTGGTTGTTACTGAACGCCCACACATAGTCTCAAGCATCATCACTTTTTGCGTGCTATGACGAGATACTTGATAGACGGGTGACCATGATGATGTACCAGTTTTTGGTGAAAACGATACAGTCTCAAATTGATCACTCTTATCAACATGTGACATATCAATGAACTCACTATCTCCACTCATGTTAACGAGTTCGGGATAGTCGCTAAATAACGCATCAATAACAGACTGAATGTCAACACAAAGGATACTTTCACCACGGCGAATAAATACTTTCGTATCACCCGTGACGCTCTTTCCCGACCCCGTCACGCCAAGTAGCGTCTGCTCACGTTCGCTGCTTTTCAGACCGCTAAGCAACGTCGAAATCGCCTTCGGCTGGTCGCCGGTTGGCTGGTACTGTGACTCGAGACGAAAAGCTTGACTCATCTCTCTATTTTACCACAAAACACTACTTGTAGTGCGCACTGGCGAGGATGTCAAATGCCTGTTTCCACTCGTCGCTCTCGAGGGCTTTTTTGGCTTCAGCTAGTGAGGCATACTGCTTGCTTGGCGGCAGTAGGTCATCGGTCGCCGAGGTTGGTCCGACGCCTGTTGAGAAAATCACTCAGCCACTTCTGCCGTATCTTGCGTGCTAAAAATCTTGTCATACGCCACCCAACCGACCGCACTGACAAGTGCCACTGCCAGCACTACCACTAGTATCACCATCGCATCGCCACGTTGAACGCTCATTTTCTTCATCGCTACCCTTTCATATACTTGTTATGCTTTATTTCAGTATAGCATCCCCCCCCCCCTTAACTAGTAACCTCCCGCCTCTCCAAGCCTCCCATAAACATTCTCACACCGCGTCATACCCCCACCCCCCACATTAGCCAGGAA
>CALMCP010000082.1 GCA_937863095.1 uncultured Candidatus Saccharibacteria bacterium
GCCCTGTTGGCGAACGAGCTGAAGTGCCTTGTAGCCACCACCGCCTTGGGCATGGGCTATGACAAGCCTGACCTCACCTTCGTGATTCACTACCAGACGCCGGGCAATGTTGTTGCTTATTACCAGCAAGTGGGGCGCGCGGGCCGTGCCATACCGCTGGCGTACGGTGTGCTGCTGTCGGGAGAAGAAGAGAGCCGTATCAACAAATTCTTCCGTGATGCGGCCTTTCCACCAGAGCGCCAAGTGAACTTGATTATGCGTGCGCTCGAAGAAGCGGATGACGGCATGCGCGTGCGCGACCTGGAGCGCGCCGTGAACTTGCGCCCTTCGCAAATTGAGAAAGTGCTCAAGCTGCTGGTGGTCGAGCCGGAATCGCCGGTGTTGCGCATTGACGGTAAGTGGTTTCGAACACCGAATCCGTTCGCCATGGACCACGAGCGCATTGAACACCTTACCCGGCAACGCGAATTGGAGTGGGAGCAGATGCAGGAATACCTGGCCAATCGCTGCTGCTCCATGCAGTTCTTGGCTGCGGCGCTGGACGACAACACGAGTGGACCTTGTGGCCGTTGTGCGTTCTGTTTGCAGCGGCCCGTGTTGCCCGTTGAGACGGAGCCTTCCACGCTGATTGCAGCGCGGCGTTTTGTTCGCCAGAGCGAGATGCCGCTGCAACTCAAAAAACAATGGGATTTGAGTGCCTTGGGGCAGTACGGCGGGCAGTTTGGCTGGAGGGGGTTGAATATTCCGCCCGAGCTGCGTGGCCAGGATGGGCGCGTGCTCTCTCGTTGGGGCGAGCCGGTGTGGGGCGCTCTTGCGGCGGAGGGCAAGGCTGCCGGGCGGTTTGACGATAAGCTGGTTGAAGCGACAGCAGACCTGGTGGCGCATCGGTGGCCCGATGCCGCAAAGGTGCGTTGGGTGACTTGCATACCATCCCTTCGGCATCCAGGGTTGGTGCCTGATTTCGCCCGTCGGCTGGCGGAGGCCTTGGGTCTGCCCTTCCGAGATGCGGTCAAAAAAGTGCGCGAGACAGACCCCCAGAAGCAGATGGAAAACCGGTTCTATCAGTGCAATAACCTGGATGGCGCGTTTGTCGTGGACCCAGAGCTTTGCTACTGCGACCCTGTGCTATTGGTGGACGACGCGGTGGATTCGGCGTGGACACTGACGCTGGTCTCGATATTGCTGCGCCAGGCAGGCGTAGGCGCGGTGGTGCCGTTTGCTTTGGCCAGCACAGCAGCCAAATGAAAGTTGTGAAATGAGTAAAGAAGATTTGAGTGCGGACACCGAGGTCGTCCTTTTGCTATGCGGACGCTTTGGTGGCGAGAAGCAGGAGGCCTATCCCCCCCTCGCTCCGAGAGAGTATGGCGAGCTGGCCAAGTGGCTGAAGGCGCTTGCGCTTCGTCCGTCTGACCTGTTGACCGATGCCGGGCGTGTGGCGCTGGCGAGTGTTCAGGAAGCGCGCCTGGAGCGCAAGCGGGTGGAGTTTTTGTTGGGGCGCGGCACTGCGATGGCGTTGGCGTTGGAGCGTTGGGCGCGGGGTGGTTTGTGGGTCATTTCCAGAGCGGATGTGGGTTCCTTCCCCCAACGGCTGAAGGATAGGCTGAAGAATGCGGCGCCACCATTACTGTACGGCGCCGGCGATAAAGCGCTGCTGGAGAAAGGCGGGCTGGCCATCATCGGCTCCCGTGATGCGTCGGAATCGGCTCTGTCATTCACCCGGGGCATTGCCGCGCAGTGTGCCAACGAGGGCCTTGCTGTGGTTTCTGGCGGTGCGCGCGGCGTAGATGCCGCGGCCATGCAGGGCGCGACCGAGGCTGGTGGGTATTGCATCGGCGTTCTTGCGAGTGACTTGCTCAAGACCAGCGTTAACCGGCAGAACCGTATTGGGCTGCAGGAGGGGCGCCTGGTGTTGGTGTCGCCTTTCTATCCAGAAGCTGGCTTCAACGCGGGTAACGCGATGGGCCGTAACCGCTACATCTATACCTTGGCCGACCAAGCGTTGGTTATTGACTCTGCTTTGCGAAGCGGTGGCACCTGGGAGGGGGCGGTCGAAGACCTGAAGCATGGCTGGGTGCCTTTGTACGTGCGGACACCAGGTGAGGGGGCTGGCAACGCCGCGTTGGTTGCGGAAGGTGCATTGCCATTTACCCTGACGCCAGACTCGACAGACACACTCATCGGGCTATTTGGAGCCCAAGCTGTTGGCCAGCCGCTGTCTGGCGATGAAACTGCTGACGCTCAGCAGTCGTTGCTGGCCCCTGAGTTAAGTGCTTTGGCAGAAGCTGCTCCCGCCGAGCTAGCTCCTACCTCAGTGCAAGAGGAGCTGGCTGTGCAACCGACCGCGGCGACCGATGTGTTGGCGGTGTCTTTTGTTGAGGACCTAGGCCGTACCACGGGCCCGACGATGGATGAGCAACCAACGGCTGAGCAACCTGTGCCGGTGGTCAGCAGCGGCTTCGCTTTGGATATGTATGCTGACTTCAGCGCCAAGCTGGCACCTTTGCTACGCGGGGGTGCTCTGTCAGAAGAAGAAATTTCGACGCTGCTGTGCATCGAAAAGTCTCAAGCCAAGGCTTGGCTCAAGCGTGCCAGCGAAACGGGGCTGGTCGAAAAACTCAAGAAGCCAGTTCGGTTTGCTTTGGGAAACCAAGGCAGCTTGTGTTGATTGAAACTGCCTGAACCCAGGAGGGCGCGAGATGTTTAGCTCGGTGACGCAAGCGGATTTACGGGCGCAGATGGAGCAGCATCTGCTGATGGTTGAGGAGGTCTTGGGAGGTCTCGACCAGTTCGTGCAGGGCCTGGAGAGGCGCATTACCCGCATCGAAGAAGGTCTGGGCCTGGAGCCAGAGGGCGTTTCTGCTTCAGGCTGGGTGGCTGATTTGCAGCGCGTAAGGGCTGAGCTCGCTCAACTGCGCCGTTCTTGAGGGCGGAAGTCGATGAGCACTCTGCCTTCCAGCCGTCTCAGGCTCCTTGCGCACAAATACGCCCGGCTTGGCGATGTACCCGCCGGCGAAGCTTTTCAGCAGGCCTTTCGCAGGTTCTTGAAAGCCAATCGAGAGTCGCTGTTGGACATCACGGTGGCCGCAGCATCGGTTCAAATTTCGGTGGGTGATGGACCGCAAGATGTGGACCCGTTGCTGCTGAAGGCAATTCACGACACGAACCCGACACTGACAGAGACAAATCTTTTTGCGCTGGAAGGCGATGCTTTACAGGGGGCCGTGAACACAGCCAAGGGTAAGTATTTCGAGTACCTGGTGGTGGAGAGGCTGAACCAGGGCCAGCAGGTCGGACCGTTGTTGTTGGAGCCAGGACAGCAGGCCGTGCTGGCCGAGTCCATGACCCAGCCAGGCTGGGACTTGCGTATCGTCGACGAACACGGCGCTGCAGTGGAGTACCTGCAGCTCAAGGCCACCGATAGTGTGGCCTACATTCGCTCGGCCTTGGAGCGCTACCCCGACATACAAATATTGGCCACGGGTGAAGTGGCGGACGGTGGTTTAGTGCTTGACAGCGGCATCACCGACCGAGAGCTGCGGGCGCACGTGGAGCTGGGCGTGGATGCGGTTGACGTGTCGTTGACCGAGAACTTTCTCGACCATTTCCACCCCCTGCTGCCGTTGGCGGCCATGGCCATGTACGAGGGGTACAGGCTGTGGGTGGGGCAACAGTCTGTGGGTGGGTTCAAGCTGGCATTGGCCAGGCGCAGCCAGCGCATGGTGGTCACGCAAGCCATTGGCGCCGCTGTGTATGCCATGGACGGGGGGCTGTTGTCATTCCCGGCAGCCGTAGCAGGCGGCCTGGTGTTCGACAGAACCATCAATCAGGCAGCGCTTGCAACGTCGTACCAGTCCCACCAAGGGAGATTACTGGCGCTGCGCCTGCTTCAACAAGAACGACAGCTGTCCACGGAGGCTTAATGGGTTTTTTCAGTTGGTTGGCTAATGGTCTGGGAACTCTGATTGGAGTGGTGACGGAGGTCGTCTCGACCGTGGTCGACACCGTTCGCTCTGTTTACGAGACATTTGTCGGTAAGGGCGGTGCCGTGAAGGATGTCGCCGTGGAGGAGGCGCGCCACAAGAAAGACCGTTTGCGAGAGGTCAATGATGAAATCATGCATCTTCGTCACCGTGGAATGGACCGAGGGGGGCTATCGGACCAGGAGCGTAAACGCTGGCATGACTTGAGGGAGGAGCGCGAAGAGTTGCTGGGAAAGCTTCATCAAGCTAAGGAGGTAAAAGCGGCAGAAAAAATTCTGGACTCTGAGGCTGTGCTTGAAAAGGTCGAGGTTGACCTAGAAACAACCCATGTACTGCAATACAACGCCTTTGCCGACACCCTGGGCAAAACATGCAAGTGCGGGCGTCCCATGAAACTACAGTGGCAACGTGACCTTAATGTGGCTGGTCCGCGCGACTTCTTCTGGGCATGTACGGGATGGTATGTGCCAATGGGCGAAGGCAGAGCCTGCACTCGCAGGGAGCCGTTACAACGTTCAGACTATGCGCTGATGACCGATACATCCGCCCCTGAATTCAGCGTTACGGCGGAGGAGTTTGGCGTCATCCTTGAAGACCCAGGTACTGCCAAAATTATCACGTCTAGGGTGAATGACCTGCGGTCTGATTTGGCATCCAAAAAGCAAGGGGTGGAGTTGGCCACTTGCCCTGTGCATGGTCAAAACATGGTGTTGCGCAAGAAGAGCAACCCTACAGGACTGCTGGACGCATATTTTCTGGCCTGTCCTCATTGGCAGCCGAACGGGCAAGGGTGTTCGTTCATCGAGAAGCTTAAGTCTGGCTCGCAACTAGCGGCACTCTTGAAAGCTGAAACTGGCCGAGGGATTCTCTAGGCGTTTTACGCGTTAGATAGTGGCGGGGACTCGCGACCGTAAGTGGACTCTCAAGACTTTACGAAAAAAGCCGGGATGGACTTGACTGCAGCAGTCCAGGAATTTGGAGGCACCTTGATGAGTTAGAACTACCTGCTGCGACATTGAATGCGTTGCGCGGCTCTGGCTAGGCAAACGACCAAAGCAGTGCTGGTGAGCATCTACGCCGGTGCGCCTGCAGCCGCTGCCACTGCCGCTAGTTGCGCTGGTCCTGACTCTATGAAGCCGCTCGCCTTCAGCTTCGAGATGGTCTCATCGGACGTTCCAGACGGAATAGCTACCACGAGCAAATCCCGACCTCGTGTAACTGCCACAAAACCGATGCGACCCTCCTCATCGCCAGTCCCCGCCACCAGCGCGTCAATGTCACTCTTGCTGGTCAGGTACATGACTGCCGGTATGCCTTCGCCCTTCGCCGAATGAACCGTCCCGCACCGCAAGGAAGACCAATCGTGCTGACCGATGTCGACGGCGATGAGTGGCCCTTTCTTGGGGAGCTCCGCAGCAGTCACCCGATTGTTCCACGTCGGCTCGCGCCTGAAAGTAGTTTCCTGCTCAACCAGCGTTAACCATTCGTGCAAGTTTTTCTTCAACTCGGTCAACCACGAGGTTCTGGCCGCGAGCGTTGCACGGGGGATGCCCGTTGCGGGCGTACGAATCAGGGGCCACATGAGTCGGCGAAGTGTCTTCACATCAGCGTCACCCCGCATGTTCTTGACGTCGGATATGAAGCTATTCGGCAGGTTCGACACGATGGTCAGCACACCTTTTGCGCAGTGTTCCAGCACCTTTGAGATATCAGAAGATTGCTCTCGCTCGATGGCTGCTGTCGCAAAGTGTTTGACCGCAGACTTACCAATCTGGCTAGATTCATTCGATAGCTTCGCTAGCAGGCTACTACCGCGACAAAGGACGGCGGCCTCTTCGATTGCGTATCCAGCAGCATCCAGTGCAGACACCCAGGATGACATGAACTCTGGGAGAGCCTTCAGGTCGTAACGCCAGAAGTACGTCCCAGTCAGTCGTGCGGGCAGCGTCCGGAAGTGGGTGGAATCTGTCCCTGCGAGCAAATTTGCAGCTTTTACGATGGATTCCACCGACCGTCGGTTCTGTGTGAGCGGCAGCTTGAGGACATCAGCTCTACTGGTGAAGTTGCGGAGGTACTCGCCTGTGGCGAAGTTGAAGCTGTAGATGCTCTGATGAAAGTCGCCAACGAGAGAGATGGTGCTTCCTGCGGCACTCAGCCCGTCGAGCAAAGCGCCTTCAAATGGCCCGATGTCTTGTGCTTCGTCTACCAAGATGTGAGGAAATCTGAGCGCGAGGGCCTTGGCGATTCGCGGCTCGTTCTTGAGTAGCACCAACGCCCATATGCGTCCAGCGCCGTAGGTGTAGGCGCCCGTCGCAGCTAGCGCCGCAACATTCTGCTTCGCAGTCTTGGCAAGGGCGGCATCGAGACGCTGAGCCCCGCCGTTCTTGAACCTACGGTGAACTGCGACTTTTCCGTTTTCGAGGTCGAACGCAAGTTCATCAAGTCCGATGGGATTCTTCGCGTCGCCGAAGCGGAAGCTGGAGAGAAAGGGCTCAGTGCCCAGCGCCAAGTATGGGGTCCGAGGGCAATTCATCGCTCGGGAGCCATGTGGGCGCAGGATGAAGGTGGTGAGGAACGAATCGACGGTTTGGATGACAACGTTGTCTGAATCTCCATCCCTGCCTCGTAACTGCCGATACTCGTCGCGGAAGGTGTCGACCGCGATGTTGGAGAAGGACAGAAGGGCGATATGACCGCGCGAGCCTGCTACCTCGAGCCGGCGACGTACCTCGGCGACGCGACGGACCGCAGTGGCGGTCTTTCCGCTTCCAGGGCAGGCGACAACCGCAAGGGATTTGAGGGGGGCATCGATAATTGCCTGCTGCTCGGTCGTGGCCTGGAATTCAAACACGGGCATGGCCTTTTGCGGCAACGGCTGTCACGGAATCCAGCGCAGATTTCAAGTAGGCCGGAAGTTCTATCGCGGCGTTCGACTCAGAGATGCCCAGCGCAAGTGCTTGAGCGAACTGGCCCTTCTTCACGTTGGTTTTGCCTTCCGGTCGCTCGAACATGCCCGTGAAGAGTAGCTTGGCCTTCTCCTGATTTGTAACAGCGCCATCGACAATGACCTTAAGGTCGGCACCAATCGTTGGGTGAATCTCAGTCAATGCTTCGACCATGAGCCCTCTGCGCGTCGCGTCCAATGCGAGGTCGTACTCCAAGGTTTTCTGAGCGAAAAAGCACTTCACATATGCGTCCTCAGCCTTCGAGATAGCGGTAGCGGCGGCGGAGAGCTTCAGCGCGTCCTCGGCTGCAGGGAACTGGTCTGGCGCGGCCGGGTCAGCATCGGTGACCACTGCAACAGGAATCTGCATCGCCTTTTCTCCGAACAGCGGAAGGAATGCGTCGAAGTTCAAACCATCGGTGCTGATGATGCTGATGGAGTGCTTGCGCAGGTCATACCCCGTCTTCTTCGCCAGGGCCTCAACGAGAAACAGCTCTGCAGCCCCTTCGACGAAGACGATGCGACGAGCGAAAAACAGTTCCGCACGGGTCACGTTGAGGTACTGCTGCAACTTCTCCTTCTTGCCCTTACCGAAAGCTACATCGCGTGGTGCGAAAGCGACTGGCCCAGTCGGGCTGTCGTAGACGCAGCAAATTGAGTCGATGTCTGCGAGGGCCGCGAAGTTGGGGGAGTGGCTCGTGACAAAGACCTGGACAGGGCGCTCGCCGGCGACTGGTTGCTCGACGGTCTTCAGATAGTCGAGAAGGACGGCTTGTAACTGAGGATGGAGATGCGCTTCGGGCTCCTCGACGAGCAGTCCACAGTAGGACGCTGTCTTGTTGAAGGCCAGCTCGCTGAGTACCACCGCCATGTAGATGAGGTTGTTGAACCCAAGACCGTTCTGCTCGACGTCTCGGCCGCCAATCGCCATGCCGACGCGTGCTGCGAACCTGTTGAAGTCGCTAGAGGTCAGGTCAAGCTTAAGAGCTTGGGCAAGTACTGTTCCGAGCATCGACTCGTGCTTGGTGGAAATAGCCGCGTTGGTCGTTGAGATGGGCTCGTTTTTCGCCAGCTCATCATCGATAGCCGTCAACTTCTCGACCAGCTCCTTCCTCGCAGCCTTGTCCGGCATCATGTTTTGGATGAGCTTTGAAATCTGACTCATTCGACCAGGCTTGAGCCCCTGCTCCGGGTCCCGCAGCGGTTGCAGGTAGATGGCCCGCAGTTCTTCTAGCATCTCGGTAGTCATCGAGTTCTCTTCGTGCAGGCCAACCCAACGACGTAGACGTAGGCGGCCGCCAGGCTCGGCCTGGGTGTACTGCACGGAGAACCGCGCGTCGTAGCGCTCTATCGTCTTGCCATCAACACCCTTGACGGCAATGAGGGCATTAGAAAAGTCCGCCTCGTTCTGCTCGGAGAGCCCGCTGAACACGAACGTGAACGTTGCTGAGGGGCTCGGAGGACCGCCAGGCGCCTCGTGTAAGTCCAGCTCAGTGAGGCGGAGATTGCCCTCGTCGCTCGCCGCCAGAAGTACGCGTAGTGCATCAACAACTGCGGTCTTCCCCGCGTTATTGGGACCGACAATGACGTTTAAGCCATCCTTGAAGTTGAGTGATAGGTCGTTGAATCGGCGAAAGCCCTGGATGCGCAGTGTCTTCAGGTACATGGTTTTTCTAGTTGCTCTAGTTGCCTAAGTTCCGCACAGAGCGACAACAAAGCGCCTGTCGCGCAAGGATAGCTGCCATCTGGGAATGCATATCGAGGGTGGCTTCCAGCCTTAACAGAAACGGTCGGCCAGGAAATTCCTTGCTGACTTCTTGTGGCCGAGTCCGGCCCTTGAAGCTCTGAATATAAAACGGCTTCCTACATCTCAGGCGATGCGATAACTGCCTGTGCCGCAACGTTTTTTTGGTCCACGGACTACCTGCATGCATACCGCCTACCAATTTCCTTTCAAGTGCAATCGAAAGCTGAGATAGGGAGGTAAATCAATGACTTACGAGTCCTGCAGGTTTTTCGTACCGTCGTCTTTACCTGCTTCGCAGACGGCTTCAAAACGTGTGGCACGGGCAAGAAAGACTGCCTTGAAGTCCACCCCGCTAACTTACGCCGACATCTTTGAAAAACTCAACTACTTCGTTTCCACCAAACAGCTGAACGAGCACACGGCTGCGAATCGAGCGACCGCGCTGCGTGCTTTCATGCGCGCCAACCATGTTACCGAGGCCGACGTTGTCGGTTCGGAAATGCGCACCGGTTTTCCCGAATGCGCAGAGCGGCTCATCAACACGCTCCGCGACGGTGGAACCGCTCAGCGGAACATCACGAACACGCGCTCCGCACTCACACCAGTTCGCCAGATGGTTCAGGAGGACGACACAGCTCGGGCGCTCGACTCGGAGAAGCCCACGCCTTTCATGCAGCAACTCAAAACGTTGCTGTCCGGTCACAGTGTCAGTCGTGTAGCGCGTATGAGCAAAGTGCCCTACGACATGGTTCTCGGATGGCTTCGAGGCAAGGTACCGCGAGCAAGCAGCTCCCGATACGTATACCGCGTTGAGAACTACTTCGGCATGACCCGCGGCGAGCTCTGGAAGCTGTCTGGCGTTGCGCATCCCTCGAGACTGCAGCCCCAAATTGGCATAGCTCGACCCATCGAGTACCGCGAACAGCTCGGTGCCCTTACGAGACACCAGTACTGGTTTGTTCCGGACGCAGCGTCACCGCTACGCCAGCAGTGGCATGACTTCATGGTTTACAAGACGGCCCTGGTCCCCGACCTTGAACGGAGCAGCAAAGGACGGTGGCGATTCTCCCCGCTCCCGATGGGTCGGAAGTCTTCCCGCACCTGGTATCAGTACCTCGGCGACCAGGAGGTCTCCTCAGCTGCGGCTGTTTGGGCCAAGTTGGCGGGCTATTACGGCTGGCTGATGCTGCCCGCAGAGAAGGGAGGGGCTGCGATTCCAGGGGACCAGCTGCACACGCTGGCCTGGCTAGTACTCCCTGAGTTCCTTGTCCCGTACCTCGAATGGCGGAAGGCTCGCTCCGGAGGTAAACACTCGACGTTCGCTCCGGAATTTGTCGGATGGGTCATGTCGCTGGTTAGGGAAGTCGAAGGCTACTTCCCTCAGTCACCATGGCTGCAAGGGACGCTGCCCGAAAAATACCAGCAGGGAACATGGATTGAGCAGTGCGCTAAGCAAATGAAATACTGCCGACGCCTCACCCAATCTCTGCGCGGCCAAGTCCATGTTCGCCGGGACCCGTTCGAGCCTCTGCTGGAGATTCTTGAGCTTCCCGAACCGATGGAGGCGCTGGTCGACATGATTGCTCGCATGCGTGCAAATCGTCCCATTTCTTCACCGAAGCGTGAGGCAATCTGGTCGCGCGACCTTGTGCTCATCAAGCTGCTTGCGTCTAACCCTTTGCGAGAACGCAACCTTGCGCACCTGACTTGGCGCCCGGACAACACCGGGAACCTCTATCAGCGGTCAGACGGTACTTGGCATATCCGCTGGAAGTCGACAGCATTCAAAAACAGCGTCGGTGCCGCAGGTGACATGGACTACGACGCTGAAATCCACTCCTCGGTCTACGCGGACCTGGAGCGCTACCTCCACCAACACAGACCGAAGATTTTGCACAGCCCGAGCGACCTTGTGATTTTGTCGATGGCAAAAACCAAGGCGTCCGAAGAGCTCCCTCACGTGCCTTGGAATGACCTCAGCAAGCGCGTCACTGAACTCACGCGGCGCTATCTCTGGAAGACTGGCGGCATCGGGACTCACTCCTTCCGACATCTCATCGGCTCATCCATCCTGAAGGCAGCCCCTGGAGAAATTCAGACCGTTGCCAGGGTGCTCAACGACCGTCCCGCGACCGTTGAGAAGCACTACGCGCGCTTTTCATCTTCTGATGGCAACAAACGCATGGGTGAAGTCCTTGGGAAATCATTCCGTCGGATGTAGGTCAGCATCTTCGTTGTCAACATCTCCAGCACGATGCCGTCTGTTTCCAGCGAAGACTTCCTGGCTCAAATCACGCCGCCAAATTCGCCATTCGTTAGCAATGTGTGCTGTCGCTGCCAGTCCGGCATATGTCGCGCCACCAGGGCCCAGAACGCCTTGGTATGACTCTTCTCGACGGTGTGGCACAGTTCGTGGACGATGATGTAGTCCTGACCGCGGGTCGGCAGCTCCATCACTCGTGGGTGGAACTCCAGCACATTGCGCGCGTCGCAACTGGCCCACCGGCTCTGGAACAAGCGAACGCGGGCGTCATGGGCCCGCATGCCGGTCTGACGCTCCCAGTGGCGCACCCGGACCAACAGCTTTTCATGGGCGCGTTCACGGTAGAAACGCTCCATCAACGGCGCGAGCGTTTCCGGTTGGATACTCAGGCCATCAGGATTCTCGATGATGAAACGCGACGCGGTGAAGGTCAGCCGAGGCTTGTCAGAGTCTGGGG
>CALMCP010000083.1 GCA_937863095.1 uncultured Candidatus Saccharibacteria bacterium
GTAAAACCAAGGGTGTGTGTAATGGTCCGAGCATAGCAAAAAAGGGGGGGGGGGCAAGAGGATACGCTAGGAAGGCATATACTTTCTATGATATATTGACTTCTCTGAATGTGCCGCGTGATATATCACCCAGAGAATAATTACCAAAATCAGTGCGATGGAGTTTTGTGACAGTGTAGCCGAGTGCAGAAAATGTACGACGAATTTGGCGGTTGCGACCTTCGCTCATTTCAACCACCCAACGAGTATCATCGCCATCGCTTTGCCGTGTCAAAGTTAATTGGCTGCGACCGTCAGGCAAATTGACGCCAAAATCGCTTATCATCTGTCTATGGAGCGGCTGGAGTGGCGTGTCTAGCGTCACGAGGTAGCGCTTTTGCTTCTTAAACGACGGGTGGGTCATCCGAAATGCAAAATCACCATCGTTCGTCAGGAGGAGCAGCCCCGAGCTGTCTTTATCGAGCCGGCCGACTGGTTTTAGCTGATGATGAGTGGTTGGCAAAAGTTCGTAGATGGTTGGTGTGTCGCCCTGACGACGACGTGAGCAGACGTAGCCAGTTGGTTTGTGCAGCAGCAGATAGACGAACTGCTGTGCTGTCACAGGGTGTCCGCTGCATCGAACATCATCACCCGGTGAAACACGTGCCCCAAGTGGCGCTACTGCGCCATTTATGGTGACCTTTCCCTGCTCTATCAGTGCATCGGCCTGCCGCCGTGATACGCCAAGAGCCAGCGCCAGGTATTTGTTGAGGCGCTGCGAAGCAGGAGAAGAGTCGAGCTGGCTCACTGGTCTGTTGCTGGTGGGGTGGCAGGTTGAAGCGGGTCAGGAGCAGCTGGCGCAGCGGTCTCGACGGGCATCGACGGTCCGACTGGAACATGTGGCAGAGCGTTCGGTGTAACTGGAGCGGTTGGCGACGGTGCTAACGGCTGCGGTGAGAGCGATGCGACATCGGGTCGATTGACGGATGGCTCAGGCTGAACAGTCGGTGCTGGTGCAACGGGTTGTGGTGGGACGGGCAACGTCGGCTCTCCTATCGGCGTAGCAATAGGTACTGCTGGCTGCGGAGCAGCAGGGACTGGCTGCTGTGGTGCAGCTGGCGACGCTACAGGCTGCGTGAGATGTGCGGGAATTGGTGTGCCGCTGAGCTCATTTTCAAGCATAGCAGCGACATCGGTTGACTGGTCATCTTGTGGCAGCGGTTGAATCACTCGGTCACCGAGTCCACTTGGCCGTGGCGTAGCCGATGAGAACGGTGCAGTAGGCTGTGGAAGCGAGCTGGCGGTTGATGCATCTGCTACTGGTGCTGACACGGGAGCACTTGGCTGTGCTACGGGCGCAGCGGCAGCGGGTGGCTGCGGAGTAGGCGGCGCCACTGGAGCGGGAGACGGAGTGTGCACTGGAGTTGCGGCATCTGCTTGGGGTGTTGGCGCGGCAGGTGTCATGTTCGGCAAATCGCCCAGAACTTCATGGACAGTGCGTACGACATCTTCGATACCGACTTGCGACTTCACGAGATAGCGATCGGCACCAAGCTTTTCACCGCGCAATCGCTGGTCTTCAGACGACAGTGCGGTCATCATGATGACCTTGATGTCTTTTGTCTCGGTGGTTGAGCGCAAAATATCCAACATATCGAAGCCGGAGATTTTTGGCATCATCACATCACTCACGATGAGATTTGGCCGTTCTTTGATAGCCATGGCAAGCGCTTCTTCTCCGTCGCCCGCCGATACGATGTCGTACCCTTCTGCTAAGAGCCTCACACCATATATCTCGCGTAAGCTTTTGTCGTCTTCAACTAGTAAAATCTTTGTCATAATTACTTTCTACTATATATGAGGTCGTGAAAAAATACCATAGTGCTTATTGTTTTATTGGGAAGGACGAGTTGGCATGCCTACGGCTTGAGGGCGAGTAGTGGGAAAATAGGTCGAGCGCGAAGCGGGTTGGCGTGTGGGCGCGGCGGTAGTGGGTTGCGGTTGAGGCGTTGGTGGCTGTGGTGCGGGCTCTGGCAAAATATTTAACGGCTGAAAACCAGAGTGTTCAAATACTGGTTGGCTCCGAACAGCCTCATCGATGTCGGCAAGCGTCATGTCCTGAAATGGTAAGGCTTGGAACTGCTCAGGTATCTTAAATTCAAGGTCGGCACCAGAGCTAGCTGTTACCTCAATCCGTTCGGGAAGTGGCTCGGGAGCAGGCTGTGGAGGTGGCGTGGTGATAGGAATCTGGACAACCGGGGGCGGAGGTAGCGTCGCTGGTGCAGAAGACAGTGGTATTGGCTCTGGCGCTGACTCTTCTGGTTCCGGCACTGGCGCCTCGGCGAGCATCGCATGGCTGTTTTCGAACGCGATAGTCGGCCCCTCTTCGGCTGCTTTGCTCATCAGCTCCATAGCGTCTTCGTGGCTTATCCGCGGTATATCAAGGAAGAAGGTGCTGCCCTGCTGGTACGTACTCTCGACGCGAACACCACCGCCCATGGCTTCGGCGAGCCGGCGGCACAAGTAGAGGCCGAGCCCGGTCCCGCCGATTTCGCGTGTGTCAGTGTTGTCAACGCGGTAGAACTTCTGAAAGAGGTGGGGTATGTCTTCGGTGGGGACGCCGATGCCTGAGTCTTGGATGCTGACCGTCACAAATCTGTCATCGCCAGTGACATCGACAGTCACATCGCCCTGCGGTGTGTACTTGATGGCATTTTCGATGAGGTTCATCGCAACTTCACGCAGGTGTGCTGGGTCAACATGGGTGTAAAACACCGGTTGGAGCTTGCGCTCAGAGCTGTCGGTGTTGAGTGACGGATTTGGCTTGTAGAGATATCGCAGCCCTTTCTCGCGAGCGAGTGGCTCAAGACCCTCGAAGATATCCCCAAGCATGGCCACAACGTCGATGACCTCTGGTGAATTTTTTAACCGACCATCTTCGGCTTTACTGATGTCGAGCAAGTTCTGGAAGAGTTCTCCTAGATGTTTGGCCGACTGGTGGGCTTTGGTGATGTAGTCGCGCGCCTTGTCATCGATAGCCGCGGTTGCTGGGTTGAGCGCCAGGCCTAAGTAACCTTCAATCGACGCAACAGGCGTGCGCATCTCGTGACTGGCAGTCGAGATGAACTCGGCCTGCTCGCGCTCTTCAGCCTTTTCTTTAGTGACATCGCGAAATACGACGATAACGCCGCCATCACCCTGGCCAATCGGTGAGCTAACAATCGACACAAGCCGCTTCTTGTCGCTGTTGGTGATAAGTTGCAGGGTGTCGTCATGGACGGGCGTGCTGCTCGAGAGCGACTGTTCAATAGGGTTGTTTGTCGCGTCAACTTCCCTGCCTTCGTGGTCGGCGAGTTTAAGGACGCTATGCCAGTCAAGTCCTAGGGCGTCGCCTTTGTTCCAGCCGAGAAGTGTCTGAGCGGCCGGGTTGATAAGGTCAATGGTGCCACTGCGGTCGATAGATATCACGCCGTCGTCGATAGAGCTAATGACGACGTCCGACTTGCCCTCGACTGTGCTTAGTTTGTTGGCAAGGTCGCGAAATGAATTATCCTTTTTCTTGGTGGGCTGGCGGTGCCAGAGGATGGCCCCAAGGGCGACTGGCGCGATGCCAAAGACAAGATGGCCGACAACCAGCGGCAGTGCCATTGGCTGCTCGCCGTGACCAACAAGCACCTGAGCAACGGCCAAAAGCGACATGCCGATAACCGCTCCAGCGCCAAAAAAGCCTGCGAAAATCGCCACAACCAACCACGTACTAATGAACGGCGAGCCTGTGCCGCCACTTGTAAAGATGAGGATACTGACAAGCATAGCGGCCAAGGCATACAGAGCGGTTGAGATGACGCGAGGATAGGCCTTTGGAAGCCAAAAACAGAGCACCACCGAGACGACCAGCGTGACGGAGGCAAATATAGCCGCGATGTCGCTGATAGCCAGTCCGAGTGGCAAGTCATAGCCGGTCGGGATGAACCGCGCCCATGCGTAAAACCCTAACACCAGCGCGCTGACAAATAGCACTGCTTCACAAAGCCGTCGCAACCAAAACCGGTTGATGTCTCGCGGTTTAATAGATACGCCCCCCTACCATAAGAAGTATTATGCGCGATAGGACAAAAAATCTCAAGAGCCTAGGCCAATATTGGTGAGATGTGGTATACTATTTCATGTATCAGTGTATTTGATGGCAGTCGATGGCCTCATCGTCTAACGGTTAGGACATCAGGTTCTCATCCTGGCAATCCGGGTTCGATTCCCGGTGAGGTCACCAACTTTTATCAATTGCATCTGATGAATAGATACGCTATATCTAGCGTATCTATTTCTCAATACACACCATATGTAGCGCTCCTACGCTACATATAGCGTCTAAGACCTACCCAACTCTTCGATAACCTCAAGCAGCCGCCTCGGTGTGATATCGGCCTTGATGAGGTAGCCATCGACGCGTTTGAGCATCGTTTCGCGGTCACGGTCGTTCTGCTCGAAATTGGTCATGACAAGGAATTTGCTATTGGGCACCAGGTCAACAGCGTCATTTCTCAGGGCATCGAGAATCTGGTCACCCCGCTGCTCGGGCAGCATGATATCAAGGATGATAAGGTCGTAGGGCTTGTTGCGCGCTGCGACCAGCCCGTCATTGCCGTCCACCATCCACTCGACGTCGTAGCCGGCTTTTCGCAAGCTACGGACGTACATCTCGCCGATAAATCGGTCGTCTTCTATGCATAAAATTGTGTGAATTGCCATGGTTATCTCCTATACATCGCGTGATTTTTTATCCAGCCACCACCTTTTCTGACGAGGCCTTGGTTGAGCTGGCCATCCTCGAGTAGTTTGTCAGACACGGTCGAGTAGATGGGCAATGTGAACGTAAAGGTCGAACCTTCATTCTCCCGGCTTACCACTGCGATAGAACCGCCATGCGATTCGACGTAGGCTTTGCTGATGTAAAGGCCGATACCGGTGCCTGCCACCGCTTCACGTGAGCGGTGTGAGCGGTAAAACTTGCGAAAGAGGTTGCTGACGACGTTGGCCGGCATGCCGATACCGTTGTCTTTGACCGAGACTTCGACGAAATCACCCTTGGCTGTGGCTGATACCTCGATGACGCCACCCTCGAAGCTATACTTGATGGCGTTATCGATGAGGTTGCCGAGCACTTCGCTGATACTTCCCCGGTCGGCGGCAACAGTCGGCAAGTCGTCAGGAATGGATATGTTCAGCAGCCGGTGTTGGGTCTGGGCGCGCAGAGCCATATCGTCGGCGATGGTAGCGTATATCGCGCCGATGGTGTCTTCGTAGAGGTGTGTCTGCAGGTGGTGACGGTCGTACTTAGCGACATTGAGAATGTTGCCAACGTAGCTCGAGAGCCGGCTGGCCGACACCGAGAGTCGGTTCAGTAGTTCGGGCTGGTCGTCGGTCAGCCTACCGGTCAATTCTTGCTCAAGGATGTCTAAGTAGCCGCGGATAACGGTGATTGGTCCACGGAGCTCATGGGCGGCGAATGCAATAAAGTTGAGGTCCTCCTCCTCGGGCAGGTAGCGGTCCGACTGGTCAACAAGCACCACAACCACCTCGGCGCGAGCACCCCTCTCATACGATGCGATGACGTCGTAGAAACGGGACTTTTTGACATATCGCGTATCGATACCGACGCGCTGCCAGCGCTTTTCGGTGTTGATAACTTTGTCGGTGAGGCTGGCGGTCCATGCGGCGATGTCGTCATCGCCCACAAAGTTGAGCGCCAGAAACGGCTCGCCCTCTTGGGTATAGGCAATAGGTGCGGCTTTGTTGGCGCCGATAAGACGACCTTCTTGGTCGTACATGATGATGCCACAGCTGGTATTATTTAGTGCGGCGTCAAGGGATGGCTGCTGCGTCGTCCCCTTGCTGTCGATATCTGGAGCATTCTGGCTATCATAGATGGCTTGGAGGATGTGTTTGAGACCAGTTCGTTCATGGTACTTCGTGTTGGGATTGGACGGCGTCGTGGTGGTGAGTTCACCGGTTTTGTGTGCCAGTGCGGCAAGAATCTCATAGAGCGGACGCTTCAGTAGACGGAACAGTATCAGGATGGCGGCAATATTCACCCCAGCTGCCACGATGAGCGAGATGGCAACTTGTAGGTCGCCGTCAAGACCTACCTCGCGCATGAAGAGCACGACAATGGTCTGCAACATACTTGCACCGATGGCAAGTGAGATGATGAGCGAGATACTCGACGCCTTGTAGCGTTCCTTGAACTCGCGGATAGTCGCTGGGTAGGCGTCAGCCGGTTTTTTTACTGCCATGACACGCTCCCGCGGTCTGTTATGGCACTGACCCACGTTTGCCCACGATTGAGTTTGATAGCGTTGCCTGCACTATCGACGAGGCTCAGGCTGGTGTCGCGGTCGGCTTTTTGCCATGTTGCTTCAGTGACAGTACCGTTTTGGAAGACGTAGGCCTGGCCGCTGCCGCTTGTGACGAGGTCTTCGTAGCCATCAGAACCGCCACGAGACTGGGTGCCGACTTTGATAACAACAACAACGCTGGGGGTGATTTGGCCCTTTTCACGGTCTGCGTGTGGTGCGCCAGCCAACGAGCGAGCATAGGTATTTGATGCGCTATCGTAGGCATAACTAGTGGCGTAGAGTGGACTACTAAAGCCAACGCTAATGGCCGTGGCGGTGGGCTCGGCGATTGGTTCGCCGTCGGTGCGAGCGAAACTGGTGAATTTCGACGATGTGTAGCCTTTGGCGCTGTTTAGCTCGTCGAGCTTGGCACCGCTGGTGTAGACATTGTGCGGGGCGTAGCGGTCAGAGGCGCGCCAGTACGTGCCGGCGTTGAAGAACTGGTCGATATCGCGGTAGCTGTTTCGGACGGTTTCCAGTGCGTTGTAGCTACCGCCGACGTGAGCAATCGATGCTTGGTACGGTGCCGCCCAGTCAAGGTAGTAGATGCGTAGGCTGCGCACAGGACCGATGAGTTCGGGTTTGTTTTGTTGGTAGAGCACCATAAACCGAGTGATACCACCTTCGGCACTGGCTTCATAGACGACGCCGGCATCTTTGAGCCCAGACTGTGGCCGAGCGTCAGGTGAATTTTCAATCATCACGCCTGTGACGGCCTGCTCGGTCGTTGCTTTGTCGCTGACTTCTAGTCCGGTGAGCGGCGAGTAGAACTTTTCTTTGGGCTTTGGTGTGCTTTTGTTGCGGATAACTTCTATCTTCTCTGGCTGTATGCTGAGCGCTGCCAACATAAATCCTCCGGCTGCGAGGAAAGCAACAGAGATAATCGCGACAGATATCCAGTGGCGCTTGAGCCAAACAAGGACTTTAGGCTTCTTCTTGACAGGAGTAATCGGGGTTGGTGGGGGCGTACTATACATACTAGATAGTATAGCACGAGCAGGATGAATTGGTGAGCACTTTGACTAGTTGGCGGCGGGATATCGAGATAGTCTACCTAGTGTTCGTTCTTTGCCAAGGAGCGCGAGCGTATCGTTGAGCTGCGGGCTAAACGGTGCCCAAGTGGTAGCGATACGGATGAGGCTGAAGAGTATGCCTGGTTTTTGACCGGTCGTTTCGAGCAATTGGTTGAGCGTCTCTTGGATAGCTTCAGGCGTCCAGTCCTCAAGCGTAGAAAGTTGCTCGGTGGCTGCCGCGAGCAGTGAGGTTATCTCGTTATCTGAGAGCTTTTTGAGCTGCTTATTGTCGGTGATGAGTGAGTGGTCTGGCGTTGGCTCTTCAAAGAAATATTTGCTCATCATCGACAGCTCGGATAGAAGTTTCAGGCGGTCCTGAACAAGTGTGAGCACTTGCCGTTTGTACGCTGGCTCAGCCGATGTGGCGCTGAGGGGCCAGTAGTTCTCTACTCTGTCGTACAGCTCATCAACTGACAGGCGTCGAATCCATTGTCCGTTCATCCATAGCAATCGTTGTTCGTCAAATCGCGCGCCCGAACGCTGGACACGCTCAAGGCTGAACTTGTCGATAAGCTCTTCCCTACTAAACAGCTCTTGTTCGGTACCATCATTCCAACCCATACTGGCGAGAAAATTCAGCATAGCTTCCGGGAGGATACCGTCGACTTTGTAATCGGTGACACTTTTGGCGCCATCGCGTTTGCCAAGCTTTTTCTTGCCGTCTGGCGCCATAATGTGCGGCATGCATGCCAGAACCGGGACGGTAAGCTCAAGTGCCTCATACAGGCTGAGATAGCGTGGGATGCTCGAGATGTATTCGAGTCCGCGGATGACATGAGTGACGCCCATCTCCGCGTCATCGACGATGTGGGCGAAGTTATAGGTTGGCAAACCGTCCGCCTTGAGAAGGATAAAATCGTCGAGCACTTCGGGTCCAGCGCTGAGCTCACCCATGATAGGGTCGTGCCAGGTGTAGCGCTTTGGTTCGACTACTTTGAAACGAAGTGGTTGTGTGCCATCCCATGTGGGCGGATGTTCAGGGCGATAGTCGCGGTAGAGAAAGGGTTTCTTGCTGGCAATCGCTTCTTCTCGGAAGCTCTGTACTTGCTCGGGTGTGTAGGGGTCGGCATAGGCGAGGCCCTTGTCGATGAGCTTTTGCGCCCATTTTTGGTAGTGGTCGCGACGCTCAGTCTGAATGTATGGTCCATAGTTGCCGCCCTTCCGCGGTCCTTCGTCCCAGTCGATGCCAAGCCACTCCAGCGTGTCGAGGATGGCGTCAGTCGCGCCTTCGACAAAGCGGGCTTGGTCGGTGTCTTCGATACGTAAGATAAACGAGCCACTCTGTTGCCGAGCGAGTAGGTACGGAAAAAGCGCAGCACGAACATTGCCAACGTGGATGTAGCCGGTAGGGCTCGGGGCAAAACGAGTGCGGATAGGAGTCATATCCCCTATTTTACCACAGGGCTTCCTCTTTCTGTCTGAATTGACATCTCCGCAGGGGGGGGGGTATACTCTACCATATGGATATCCCTTATGCTTACCTATCTCACAAGTCAACCTACAGACGTGGTTTCACTATCGTCGAACTCCTCATCGTCATCGTCATCATCGCCATCCTCGCCGCTCTCACCTACGTCGGCTACACCGCCATCTCCAACAGAGCCATCGACTCCACCCTCAAGTCAGACCTCACTCAAGCAGCCAAAAAGCTCAACTATGACAAAGTAGACAACAACGACTCCTATCCCCTAGGGCCCTCTGTGCCATCGAGCATTGCAGCCAGTGATGGTAATACCTTTGAATACACCTCAGACGGAACATCCTACTGCCTCAGTATCACCTCAACCAAGTCAAATAGCCTTTCCTATCACATCAACAGCTCCACAAACAGTACAACACCACGAGAAGGTGTCTGCCCCGGCCACACCGGCCCAGTGGCTGGTGGCGGCGGCGGAGGCGGAACCACCATCGCCAACAACACCCCCATTCAAGACGTCACATCATCACAGTGTGCAGCTCTCCCAGTCTACACTGGCACAAATAACGATGCCATCCGAACGGTCACTGACAGCCGTGGTGGCACCGCCAAAACCTACCGCATCGCCAAACTCGCCGACAACAAGTGCTGGATGCTGGATAACCTTAAGCTTGGCAGTACCACAGGCGCTACCACGCTCACACCAGCAGACAGCAATGTAGCAAGTAACTTTACGCTCCCACAAGTCAGCACTACCGGTTCTGGTGACGACTCTGGTGTAGGCAATGGCTACGACACTCCGTATGCCTATGGCCCAGTTCCTGGCGACACCGGCTCTGGCGCCACCAACTATGGCTATCTCTACAACTGGTCAGCGGCAACGGCTGGAGAAACACGCACATCCATCACAACTGGCAATGCAGCACATAGTATTTGTGCGAGAGGCTGGCGACTGCCAACTGGAGGAACAGGTGGCGACTTTGCCCAACTTGACCAAGCATTCGGTGGCGCAGGTACCAGCTCGACGAGTGGCGAACCAAACATTGCCCAGTGGCAGCACACCGGCCCATTTAAAGGGGTCTTTGCCGGCTACTGGTCGATGAGCCTCTACGAGCAGGGCTCTTCCGGCGTCTTGTGGTCCAGTGCGGCCGACCCTGTCTGGTCGACTAACGCATTCTATGTGTATCTCGACGCCAGTGAAGTTTACCTGGGCGATATCAATGGTCGCGCCAACGGGCTTGGGGTTCGCTGTCTCTTAAATTAGCTTTAGCTAATTTCTGGGAGCCCACCAAGCGAGGCGTGGTGTGAAGGGGTGACCACCCCTGAACCCGCCGAGTCGACCACCTCCTCGTGTCATTACCCGGTGTATCCGGGTAATCCAGTAGACATGAATTAGCTATTTTTAACTGGATTGCCCGAACGAGTCGGACAATGACAAAGATGCGTGGATACCCCGAACGAGTCGGGGTATGACAGGAGGGGTGTGGATTGTCGACGAGTCGGGCGATGACGAAAGATGACATTGTGTACGCAAATTACCAAAGGATAATCCCTTAACAGAGGAAAAAACTTACTAAAAGACATGATAGTGTTACTTTTCACACTACGCTACATATAGCGTACACACCATATCTAGCGTAGGATGGCGCTAGATATGGTGTAGGTGTAACTAGATACTCGTGGCGATGCGTTGGATTTGCTCATTTGACAGTGGTGCGTTGCCGTTGACGGTGTAGAGTATGCCACCGTTGACCCAGGCAGCGTTACCGCCGTACGAGTAGATGGTTAGCCCGTCGATTTGTGTGGCGATAGCGCTGGGGTTCTGTGAGTCGACATATTGCTTGACGGCTGAGGAGTCCCAACTACTCTTCTGCTGCGTCAGCGTGAAGCCTTGGCTGCCGTCAGCGTAGGCAAACTTCATGGCAACTTCCCCGTCTTTAAACTGGATGGGACCGTTGAGGGCGTAGCCGTCAGGACTGTAGCCGGGGTAGCGAGCGTCGATACCCGACTGGATAGCGGCCATGCGCATGTTGAGGTTTGGCATGTTGAGGTAGGTGAAGTAGCCAGCCAGCATGACGATAGCAAGGCTCGCGGTTGTCATGCCGACAAACCGTGACCAGCGTCCTTGCGAACGATGTTTTTTGGCGCGTACGTTCTTTTGAGGGGCCATCTCACGGTTCATCGCTTCAAGGATGGCCTCGTTCTTCAGTACGGCTGAAGACTTGAGCTCCTTTGGCTGGGTGACAGCTTGGCTAGCACGCATGTCGAGGCTTTGTCGTTGCTGCGCAGCAAGGCGTTGACGCTGGAGAGCTGCAGCGTCTGGTTTTGCGGTGGCTCGGTGAGTGACCGGGTGCTTCTCGGCTGGCAGGTCGGCTCGTGTCGGTTGCGGTTGAGTCGCAACAGGAGTAGCGGCAGGTGCAAACTTCTGGACTGACTCGGCTTTTTTGGCGCTGACTTGCTGTAAGTTGACCGGAGAATAGGCCGCAACAATTGGCTCGCTCTGGTGTTCGACCGTTGGTTGGAGTGAAGTTGGTTTTTTGACATAGCGCCGACTTAATGTTTCGGAATGCTGCGTTGTTTTGTGTACGCGTGAAATACCTCGGTCTATCTTGTTCGATGAGATGACGGGAGCGGGGGCTACAACCTGCTGGACGTCTGCGTCGTCCACTGGAAGTCCAGTGATTGGATTGTATGCTCGATTATTTATAATCACATAATTATTGGTATTGTTCACTACTACTCCCCTTTTGTTGGTGCGCTCCAACCATCCTGTTAGCGCTTATGTGTACTACTATACATGAGCTGGTAGCGATTTTGCAAGCACTATATATGTGGTACAATTATAGAGATATGCATCCCAGATTGTCTCGAAAAAAAGAGCTTGCCAAGCGCACGGTAGTCTATCTTGTTATGACTGCTTCAATGATTACGCTTTTGGGGCTATTAATGCTGCTTGTGCTGGGGTATCAATTTGACCTGAAGAATCGCTCCGTTGAACAGATGGGACTAGTGCAATACGATTCGTCACCTCGTTCGGCAACTGTGAGTGTTGATGGGACGGTGCTTGGCGGTAAGACCCAGACAAAAGGGAGTGTTCTACCGGGAAAGCGACAATTTGCTATGCAACTTGCTGGGTATGAGTCGTGGCAGAAGACGCTTGATATTTCTGCCGGCGTGGTGACGTGGCTGAGCTATCCGCGACTGGTGCCGACAGAGAGGCGGATTGTTACCACCTACGAGACAACCGGCCTCCAAACGACGCTGGCAGCTCCCAACGGACGTTATATGGCGCTGTGGCAGGTAGAAGACGGTGTACCTAGGTTTGGTATCGTGGATGTACGTAGCTCAGACAGGCCAGTGATAGACAAATACGAACCAACCACGGAGCAATTAGGAGGACTTGATTCGGCGCATCCAGCCGAGACGCATGGATTTTCACTCAAGTCATGGAGTAGAAACAGTCGCTACATCATCGCGACGCATGAATACCAACGGGCTGGACAGGAGGCGCAGGTGGAGTGGCTGTGGATTGACCGTGAGTCACCTAGTTCGATGGTGAATCTGACGAATTTATTTGGCTTAGGTTTGACGGATGTGAAGCCACTCGATAACCGCAGCGTATTTATCTTGAGTAGTGATGACGTGCGGGAGGCGTCGGTGAGCACGGGTTCTATATCTAAGCCGCTCATCACTGGTGTGCGTTCTTTTGACACCTATACTGACGACGTCGTCACCTATATTGCTACAGACGCCACCAATGTATCGGCGGGAGTTTGGCGTCGGGGTAGCCCTGGGCCTGTCGTGGTAGCAAATGTACCTGTCGACGGCGAATCGATACGCATAGCTGCATCGCGCTATTTCAATAAAGACACGATTGCAGTAAGTATCGGCAGGCAGGTAACATTTTATCGTGGCGATATACCAACATCCGAAGCGGGTGTGGCAGCGCTGTTGCGAACGGCAACAGATTTTACGTTCAATCATCCAGTGGAACATCTTCAGTTTAATCGCAGTGGCCAGTTCCTTGTCGCTGAAGATGACAAAGGTTTTGTCTCATATGATTTGGAGCGAGCCGAAGTGTCACAGAACGTTCAAAAATACAGCACTGGGGCGATTGATTGGCTAGATGCGCACCACGTGACGCAAGTAGATTCGTCTGGAGAGCTTATTATGCAGGAGTTTGACGGCCTTAACGCGACAAGATTGATGCCCATAGTAGCCAGTCACGCCCATTTGCTCACGCAAGACGGTAAATACGTATATGGCTGGCAGGAGCAAGACGGTACTGTCATGCTGCGCCGATTATCGATGACTATCCAGTAAAGTGCAATCTGTTTATCGGGCGCCGAACAATCGCTCAAGAAGGGTTGGTGCTGGTTTGCCGGGGATGTTGGTTGCTTCGGGTGTACTCGCGTCATCTGTTTCGGCAGCTTCAGCTTCGCTAGAGTCTGGATAGATTTGTTCGGCAAACACAAGCAGGCGTTTTTCCGCTGTACCAAGCGGTACACAACTGATGAGCGTAAGCATAGGCTTTTTGGTATCAATCTGCACCTTGGAGACCTCGTTTGGCATGACTACCTCAGTGGTTGTGACGGCATAAGTATAGCGCTTACCTTCGTAGTTCATGTGGATAATATCGCCCTTGATGAGCTTTTCATTCTGAGCGAAGATAAATTTGTAGTCGCCGCGGGCAAACACGTCATTGCTAGAGTGAGCGGCAAATACAGCGTTGCCCACTTGTCCTGGGACGGCATTTGCTCCTGGTATGGAGAAGTGTGCGATACCACGCTCCATGGCCGCCATCTGCGAGTTGTAGTCGGGACCGATACCGTACACGACTGGAGCATCTATGTTCAGTTTCGGGATAATCATTTTTGGCTCTGGACCGACGTCTTCTTGGGCGGTGGTGTCAACGATGATATTCTGCGGCTCTATGTTGCCGGGCGTAGTATAGGCTAGTACTGTGCCGACTATCTGTCGGTTGAACTGCAAGCCTACAAAGATAAGAAGGACGACTACTCCAGCGAGAGCTGGTATGAAGTGGCGCGATGTGCGTACTTTAGCAGCCGATGCGGCAACTTTGCCACGTATAGAGGCTCTGAGTTCATTCATCGCTTCTTTTTGCGTTATGGTCTCTTCTTTGGTAGTGTGTCTAGACGTCTCGTCAGAGGGTGTTGTGGAGGCTGCATGAGCAGCGTGCTGCTGTAAGGCAGTTTGGCGCTCGTAGTACATCTGGTAGTACTTTTGCCACGCGCTGTGATATTGTTGCCAGTCTTCTTTCGACGGCTGGCGAGCACTAGTACCTACAGCCATCGTTCGTTGGTATGCGGAAATCTCTTGGTCTGCGGTCGTCTGGGCTGGGGCTGGTTTGGTGGCTTCCTCTGGCGGTGCGGTGCTGAATCCATGGCGTATCATCGGGGAGCGCTCAATCGGTGTGTCCGAGGATGAAGGACCGGGCTCGACCGCAGGCGTTGTCGGAGCCGGCTGAGCAGCTACGGGTGTAGTGTGGGGTGTTTGCTCGCCGCTCCCTCCGGCGTAGATGTGGTCTAACTGGTTACGCACAACATCTGCCGCTGCGTGATGTGCGGAGGGTGTCTGGCGTGGAGCGGCGACGATATGCGCTCGCGACTGATCGGCGTACGTTGTGCCCACTCGCGTAACTGGTTGATCATTTTGCGGTTTCATATGGATTCCTGATGTATTCTATTGTACAATAAGAGACGGAAACTACCAAGTTTTCTCTAGAAAGACAACAAATGCTTTGCTGACGGGCTGGTGGCGGAATCGGTAGACGCGCTAGACTCAAAATCTGGTGAGCAATAGCTCGTGGGGGTTCAAGTCCCCCCTGGCCCACCAGCAAACTGTTTGTTGTATCACGGCCAGAACTATCACTCGCCACCTTCTCTTGAGGATACTTAGGCGAAGTGCAACCCCGTTATTTTAGCAAGCAGCAAAAATAACGGGCGTGAAACGGTATCCGAGAGAGGGTGGCGAGTGATAGTCTTATCGAATAATGAAAAGTACCACTGCGCCTATGAGAGCGGTCACAGCGAGATAGATGAGCGTCGGCATAAACAGCCGCCGCATGATGGTATTTTCACGGTGGATGAGGCCGACGACAACACTGGCGGAGACGACGTTGTGGATAGCGAGGGCGTTGCCGGCTGCGGCACCAATCATCTGCAGGGCGAGGACGATAACAAATGGCAGACCGGTGTCCATGGCGATACTGTACTGTACGGGTGCCATAGTGAGCGTCGAAACAGTGGCGCTACCGGCGATGAGTGCGCCGATGGCTCCAAGGAGCGGTGCGGCGACAAGCCAAAGTGAGTCGAAACTATGTGCCAGTGTTTGAGCGATGTAGAGCGGCATGGACGCCAGACCTGAGGAGTTGATGCCGGAGTTGGTGAAGATTTGTACCATGATAAGTGTCGGGATGAGTGCTGAGAGTGCTAGGGCGGTTGCGCTGAGCGCCCCGAGCGCCGACTGTGACAGTGCGCTTCGTGAATGATTAGCCACGAGTATCGCGACGACCGCCCCGATGAGCAACATGATACCCGGTGAATACAAGATACTCCACGAGGAGGATATCGACTCGACACCGAGGATGCTCTGCCAGCTTGCGTCAAGCGTGACGTTGAGGAAGTGTTTGACGGGGTCGATGAGACGAGTGACGAGCAGAAGTACAATGGCGGCGATATACGGTAGCCATGCTTTCCAAAGCGGCATGTGTGCGTCTGCTTGCGAGATCTCTTCAACGATATGGTCGGGGTTGGCGTGGTGGCGCCAGACGGTTTGAGGTGTCAGCCAGCCGCGACGAGCGGTGAGCGACGCAACGACTAAGCTTGTGACACCTGCCAAGATGGAGGTGAGCTCGGGGCCGATAACTCGGACAAATACGACAGTGGCGCAGGCGTGGACGAGCCCGATGAACAGTGCCCATGGAGCAATTTCTAGGAGCGATTTGAACTTTTGACGGCGGGTTTGATTGCCAAAACTAATGATGAGCGTCGCGACGAGGCCGAGCGCGAGGAGCGGCGCGATAACCATGTCAAAAAGTGTCACTTGGGCACCGACAAGGGTGACAAGCTCTTTCGAATACACCGGGACATTTTCCAGCCCGACGATGAGCGGCGTCGCAACTGCACCAAACGTACAGGCCATCGTGTCACCAAGCAGCGCCAGCACGGCCGCGGCGATAGGCCGAAATCCCAGCACCATCAGTAGTGGTGCGGCGATGATGGCTGGTGTGCCAAACCCTGACATACCTTCAAGTAGGGCGATAAACGAAAACGCCACAACAATCGTCTGAACGCGCATGTCTGGCGAGATAGCGTGCAGTCCGAGTTTGATGCGGTCCATCGCCCCGGTCGCCTGCATAGTCTTGACGAGCGTGATGGCACCAAACAGGATGAGCCCGATGGTCAACGCGCGGTGAGTTCCTTGCAGGGCTGAGGCTCCCAATGCCAGCGGCGTCATCTGCCACACAGCGAACGCTATGGCCGCAACGACCAGCATGCTGATAATCATCGTCGTGCGCGCTGGCAAACGAAACACCATCAGTAGAACCAGCGGCAGGACAATCGCGATAAGCGCAAGCAATATCATGTAGCTAAGTATAGCACTTTTAGGCGATGCTCGAAGCGAGTGCTTTTAGCGGAGCTTGTGGAGTCCACAGGAGGTAGCAGGCAGCGCGGGTGGCGGTGGTGCCGCGCCAGATGCGCATGGGGTCGTCCCAGTGTTGAGTGATGACGTCTCCACTGTGTGCAACGATGAGCTGATTGGCATGAAATGTCATGATGGAGAGCGGGTATGACAGGGTAAATTTATGAAGCGTTTCGACCAGCTGCGCTAGCTGCATGCTAAATGTCAGCATCTTTGGGTAATAGATATTTTTGAAGAGGCGTTGCAGCTGAGCGAACGACAGCACGAGCGTGATGTGCGGGTTATTGACGACGGCTGGATAGCTGTTTTGCAACAAGTCGACCGCGTCACGGGTGATAATACATGGCGTTTCGGTTTTGGAGACGACGGTTTCGTAGAGGATGGCAGTCTGGCTGTTTTTGCCAGCGTCGCCGATGAATAGCAAACAGTCGCTCCAGTGTGCGAGAGCATCAAGGTCATGTTTGGCGTCGCCGCCGAGACCGCCAGCATGATTTGAAGCACCAAAAACGACATCGGTCATAGCTGGGGGCACAGTTTTTTTCAGTACATCTGGCAGAAGTGTTCGCACTTCCCCTGCCCCGAGCTCTGAAGCCGTACGCCAACTTTCAGCGACCGACGCAAAACCGAGACTGCTGCCGCCAACGATACCGAGCCGGCCCGCTTGGTCACGTCGCTCTGGCTTGTTCCACTCGATGTCGGGAAACAGCGGCTGCCCGGCTGCCTGTCTTTGCCAATAGGGGTATTGATTCACTGCACACTCTCCTTGCTCTGTACTTCTAATACTCTTAGTATACACGTAGTATGGCGCTCAAGGGTGTACAATAGGACCATGAAGATGCGACGATTGACGCGTATGCGTGGTATATGGGTGATAGTTGGGCTGGTGATAGTTCTGGGTATCGGCACAGGAGTTGTGCTTGCTCTGCGCCAGACTCAAAAGCAGCCAGTTTCTTCCCCTGAGCCAGTGCAACGGAAGGAGCAGGTGACGCCGCCAGCTGAACTGTCACTGCAATTTGCTGCCATGGGCGATATGCTGCCGCACGACTCAGTGGTGGCGCAGGCCAGGACGGCTGATGGTTATGATTTCTCTGGTTATTTTACAGCTATCAAACCGCTCTACACCGGGAGCGATGCGGTATTTTGCAATGCCGAGTCACCATCGGCTGGCGCAGCGTTTGGTATCAGCGGCTATCCGGCATTTAACGCGCCGACGGAGTTTGCCCGCGACCTAGCGGGTGCAGGCTGTAACGTTATAAACGTAGCAAACAACCACATGGCCGATAAAGGGCAAGCGGCGCTGAGTGCAACCGTGGAGGAGTGGCAGAAGCTCAAACCGCTCGCAGTGGCTGGCGCGAATCGTTCGGCTGAGGAGCAACATCAGGTGCGCTACTTTGAGAAAAATGGTCTCAAAGTAGCATTTGTAGCGTTCGCCGACTTTAGTAATATTGCCCTGCCTCAGCCGTACAGTGTCAATCTCTATCACGACCGCGGACTCGTCGAGCGGCTGGTGCGTGAAGCGCGTTTGCAGGCCGACGTGGTGCTGGCATCGATGCACTGGGGTACGGAAGATGCGCATGTGGTCAATGCCGACCAGCGAGCGGCAGCGCGGCTCTTGGCGGACCTAGGCGTGGACGTGATTGTCGGCACGGGGCCGCATGTATTGCAGCCAGTCGAGTGGTTAGAGCGGCCCGATGGCGCCAAGACGCTCGTATGGTACTCTATCGGCAACCTGCTTTCGAGCCAACTTCAGTCTAACCAGTTGACAGGTGGTGTGGCGCTGTTCAAAGCGACAAAGAAAGACACCGGTGTCATCATTTCTGATGTTCAATTCAAGCCGACATTTATGAGCTACCAGTGGTCGGCCGCCGATAAAGCGGCGCAGCGCCTGCTGGCTCGTCATGATTTGAAGTTACAGCCGCTCGCTCAAGCCGGAGCCGAGACGGGCATGTTTGGCACAACGGTTGCCGAGCAAACCGCGCGAGTGCGGGAGTGGTTGGGACCGGACGTGGAAGTTACGAACTAGTCAGATGTTCCGACGCCTCGTCAAGTGTCAGGCCTGACTCGACGAGGGCTTTAGCGAACTCGGGACCGACATAGCGAAAATGCCACGGCTCGTAGGTATAGCCGGTAATGGCTTCTTTGCCGTCGGGATAGCGCAGGATAAAGCCATACGCTGAGGCGTTTATCGCTAACCACTTGCCTGCCATGGTGTCACCGAAGCAGCGCTCGAGGCGACAATATTGGTCGGCGGTCGTTAAGTCAACGGCCAGACCTGTTTGGTGCTCGCTATGCCCAGGCTTGGCGCTGAAGGTATCAGCGGCCGTCTGGCCGTAGGTTCTAACATAGTTGGAATAGTATATCTGTTGTGACTCGGCACTGCGAAATCCGCTGCCGATTTTCAGCTCTATCCCTTGAGCGCGGGCGGCACTAAACAAGTCGGTGAGCTGGTCGATGATGATGCTGCGGACTGATTTCTCATCGGTCGATTTGTCGGCCTGCGCAAGGTCGTGTGCCACCACAAGGTCGCTTGGGCGATAGGATGTGTCGCTGAGTGGGTGTGTTTTGTTGACGAGCCGCCAGAGATGGTCGTCGCTCGTATAGTTCCCTGCTATCTTGGGGATGGGCGTGGCGTTCGGGAGGGTGATTGTCTCTGGGGTGGGCTCTTTTTGGGTGACGCGCTCCGTTGTTTTTGGGAGCGTTTCGGGGTCGTTAATCAGTTCGTCTCTATCGGTCAGTTGCCAGATGGCCAGCGCAGAGATGGCGCCGAAAACTGCGATGATGATTGCTGAGATGAGCGTGTATTTCTTTGGTGTTTGGTTCAGTTTCATGACCCTATCCTTTCATTATACCATACTTATATATCTATGTCAATACTGACTGGGCAGTGATCAGATCCTATCTGTTCGGGGTGAATCTGTGGATTTTTCACGCGGTCGGCGATGGAGTGTGAGGCGAGCCAGTAGTCTATCCGCCAGCCGACGTTGCGCGCACGAGCATTGGCCCAGTGTGTCCACCAAGAATACGCCCCTTCTTTGTCGGGGTACGCTGCGCGAAACGTATCGACAAACCCAGCGTCCAAAAACGCCTGAAAGCCCGCTCGTTCTTCGTCGGTAAACCCATGTTTACCGATGTTGGGCTTGGGATTGGCCAGGTCTATCTCCTGATGAGCGACATTGAGGTCGCCGCAAAACAGCACTGGCTTGGTCTTTTCGAGCTCCATGACGTGTGCGAGAAAGGCCGGGTCCCACTTGTCGTGGCGTAGCTCGAGCCGGCTCAAGTCACCCTTGGAGTTGGGCGTATAAACCGTCACGACCCAGTATGCGTCAAACTCAGCTGAAATTACTCTACCCTCATGTGTCGGGTCACCATAGTTGTCGGATGTTAAATTATACTTTTCGGCTAGCGTCTCGGCAAACCCGTATATTACCGACAATGGCTTCGTTTTACTAAATATCGCCGTCCCGCTATAGCCTGCTTTGTCGGCACTATTCCAAAACTCTTCGTACTGAGATAGGTCGATTTCGGCTTGGCCTTGTTTGGCTTTGGTTTCTTGGAGGCAGATGATATCCGGGTCGTATCGCTCGACGAATGTAGCAAACTCACCCTTGTTGATGACTGCGCGGATGCCATTGACGTTCCAGGAAAATAACTTCATACACTCATTGTATCAAACTGTGACATGGCCGCCCTGCACAAGAGTGTACAGGACGGCCGGGGCGGATAAGAGAGGTGCGTCAGCGATTGACGCGGCTGCCGCCAAGCGGCGGCCCCATTGGTAGCTTGCCTTTGGGCAGGTTGACTCGGTCGCGGGGCTGGTATGAGTCTGCAATCGTACCGTACTTGACGCTCATCGACACCACGGTGATGATGAGCAGTACGGGGATGCCAACTACTACGGCAATCACCTCGAAAATCGCCATTGATTTTCCTTTCAAAGGAAATGCCTACGTATCTCGTAGTGCGACGTACTATGCAGTTGAGCTGCATGCCATGTCGCACCACAAGATACCCTCTCGCCGTTTTGGGTTTGGAGGACGGGAGCATATCGCTCAACCGACCCATCACAATTATACCTAGTAATTGCTAATACGTCAATGTTTGGAGCCAATAAGCTGACGGTATAACTCAAGGTAGCGTTCTACGGTGAAATCTGGTTGTAGTTGTTTGGCGATTCGCATGGAGGCAGAGGCCTTTTCTTTGCGCACCTCTGGGCTGTTGAGTGCCGTCAAGCACGTGGCAAGTGCCTCTGGTCCCGGATCAGTGGCGAGGAGACTGTTATCGGAGTTTACGCCAACATCAAGCCTATCATCGCAGTAGACTATTGGTAGGCCGGCTACGGCTGCCTCTGACAATGTGATAGCCTGCGTGTCAAACCGGTATGATGGCATGATAAACGCATCGGCATTGACGTATAATTTTGCCAACTCGTCCATGTTGCTCATATGGTCATGGAAAAAGATGTTGTCGCGAGTTCCGGCGAGTTTACTGAGCGTGCCGAGTTGGTCGCCGGAGCCGACGATATCGAGCTGACTGTTTGGTATATCTGCTGTGACAAAGGCCCGTAGCGCTGCATCGACGCGCTTTTCTTTGGACAAACGTGAAACACAGAGGAAGCGGACTGTTCGGTCGGTACGGCTGCGTTTTGCTGCGAGAACTGCACTGCTAAAGAGCGGATTGACACCAGTCGGTACGATGTGTCCGTGCGCGCCAAAGCCCTGTGAGCACTCGTCGATACGGCGTTTCATGAACAGTGCCGGCGTCGTGTAGGCATCGACGCGTGAGGCGATAGTAGCGAGTGAGTGCCAGTCAAATCGTGCGAAAAATGACGTCGCGTCACTGCTGGCTTTGGGGATGATAACGTCGTCAGAAAAGCGTTTTTTGCTGACCGCGGCAATGGACGGGTTGATGAGCAGGAGATAGGCCATCGACCCCCAGAATGAGGCGAATGGGTTGGTTTCGTGCGTTCCGGCGAGATTTGCGTGGAAGGTGTGAAGGTGCGGGATGTGCTGTAGTTTGGCGAGGCGTGCAGCGAGGATGAGCGCTCCCCTTTCGGTCTGGCTGTGGACGACGTCAAACTGGGCCTGCGTGCTGATGCGCACGGCGATTCGTCGCGAGTACTGCAAGATACACATGTACGCTGGCGTGCCTGGGATGTAGAGTGATGGTACGACGATGGTCGCACAGTTTTCGGGTGCTTGTAGGGAGTGCTTTGGCGCGATAAGCGTCACGTCATGACCGAGGCGCACGAGTTCATTGATTTGCGTTTGCACTGAACGAGCTATCCCGCCCGAGGCTGGGTAGAAGTCATCAATAACAATCGCAACTCGTAAGCGTTGGCCGGGCTGTTTCTTCATCTCTCTTCTTAGTGTATCATCTGAGCTTCAAAACCCCCACTCCCCACCATATCCCTCGGATACCGCTTCACGCCTGTTATATTTGCTCCTGGCTAAACATAACAGGGTTGCACTTCGCCTAAGTATCCTCGAGATACGATAGCGAGCGGGGGTTTTGAGACGTAAGCTCTCTAGAGCTCACTGTGGTATAATAAAACCAATACATGCGTATAGGACTATTTACCGATACCTATCGGCCGTCGATTAATGGCATCGTGTTTGTCGTTGAGTCGCTCAAGCGAGAGCTGGAAACGCTAGGTCACGAGGTGTTTGTGTTTTGCCCGGCCAAGACGATGACGCCGAGCAAAGACGATGAGCTGAGCGATAACGGCCACATCATCCGCTTTCCCAGTGTGAAGGGGGCGTTTTTTGATGACTATGACACGTCAATCTTCTTTCCGCCGCGAGAGCTGCTGAAGATAAAACGGCTGGAGTTGGATGTGATTCACATCTTTACTCCGTCACAGATTGGCCTGATGGGCGTACGTGCTGCACATAAGTATGATATACCGTGTGTGATTCAGCACTGCACGGATATGTACGAGTTTGCTGAGCACTATCCAGCAGTACTACCGGGCGTACTTGCTCTTGGCGGGGTGATTTTTCCACTCTCAGCCAAGTTCGACGGCAAAGATTACCGAGAGATTCTGAAGATTTATCGGCCACGTACAAGCGTGACGAAGTGGAATCAAGACATTATAGAACAGATTATTACTATGCTGTACAGTAAGGCAGACGCAGTGATTGCATTAAGCCGCAAGAGTCAGCAACAGCTGGAGTCGTGGCAGAATGATGACTACCACTACGATATCACGCTCATGCCAAATGGGGTCAATGCTTTGCCCCGCCCAACGTCGGCACAAATTGCTGATTTTCGTAAGTCATGGGGCTTGAAAACGAACGATGAGGTGTTTGGATTTGTTGGGCGGTTGGGCGAAGAGAAAAATCTGCCAGTGCTCATCGAGGCATTTAGCAAGCGTATTGCCAGTACTCGACCGAAGTCAAAATTACTGTTTGTTGGGGACTTTGAATATCGTGCGGTATTGGAAGAGATGGCCCAGAAGACAGCCTGTGCCGATCGGATTATTTTTACCGGTGCATTGCCGCGAGAGGAGCTTGGCGTAGCCTACGAAGTGCTCGATGTGTTCTGCTTTCCTTCCTTAAAAGATACGCAAGGGTGGGTGCTCCACGAAGCTGCACATGCACATCGGCCGATTGTTATTATTGACCAAGAAGTGTCAGAGGTGGTACGTGATGGCGAAAGTGGTGTGTTTGTTGAAAATACTGCCGATAGCATGGCGGAGGGGGTTATCTCCCTGCTCAAAAGCCCTAAAAAGCGTCGAGAATACGGCGAGATGAGCAAAAAATTGGCCGCCAAATATACCGAGCGACGTCAAGTGCGCAAGCTCGAGGCGCTCTACCAGCGAGTCATCGCCGAGCGAGCAGACGCTTAGTTTCGCGGTCTTGGTCGCGGCGTTTGATGGTTTCTCGTTTGTCGTAGTTTTTCTTACCCTTGGCAAGAGCGATGACAATTTTTATAAAATTACCACTGGTCAAGAGCTTTGTCGGTACGATAGTCATGCCACGGTCTTTAGCTGCCATGAAGTGTTCGATTTGTCGGCGACTGGCAAGGAGTTTACGCGCAGCTGTGTCGACAGTTCGAGCATTTGCCTGTCCTTTCTGGTTGAGCTTGAGTGAAAAGCTGGCGTTGTTCAGCCAGAGCTCGCCGCTACGGATACTGACGAATGCCCCTTTGAGTTGAACGTGGCCGTCTCTAGCGGCGCGGACTTCCTGTCCTGTCAGGACGATGCCAGCGACTATCTCCTCGCCCAGCTGGTAATCAAACCGTGCCCGACGGTTGATGATGGCGGGAGTAGCAGTCTTGTTTGGCTTTTTTTGTGACTTTTTTGGCATATATTCCATAGTATCATATCTGGTAGATATGAATAAGGCCGGGGCCGAGACGGTGAGGTCTCGGCACCCGGCGTGGGTGGATGGGTTTCTCTTCCTGGGCCGAGGCCTAGGGCGACTCCGCCAATGGAGCCTTCGTAGGGGGTGTGAGCAGACGAACCTTATAGTCCGTCACCCGCGAGATGATATCTCGCAGTCGGAGCTGCAAGTCTGTGTCGTCCGTGCCGGTCAGCAAAGCTTCTGCTTCACTGATGACGTGTGCGCACAAGTCTGCTAGCTCCCGACGTCCCTTCTTGTTCGTGAACACCGAGTCTTCGATGTCGAAGTTTGCGCACTTCACGCGCAGTCTCATCGACGTCTCCTCGAGGTTCTTGATGGCCTTGAGCCTATCGGTGTACGTACCCATTTTTTCATTATATCACACATTACAAAATAAGTCAAATATGAGTTGCCCGCCGGGGCGGCTGAGGGGATTACTCCTCCTCAGCCGCACGCCGACGGGATGTACGCCACCAACCGAAGAACTCGCGTCGCTTTTCGTGGCACCAGTCCAGTCCATCTTGGGCTAGCCCGACAGCGTACACGATGGACGCAAAGACAAAGCCGATGCTGCTCACGAGCACGAGTGCCACGATGCGCACCAGCCCAGTGATAGGACTGGTTATTGTTTTGACTACGTTCTGGGTACTGGTGGGTGGCTGGGACCTTTTGGTCCGCCTATGCTCTGTCATAATTCCTCCTCAGGTGGGTAGACGACAGATGACGTAATCATACGGCATTTGTTGGGTATAGTCAATCAATCTGCTACAATACCAGAGGTATGATTGCCGATATATCTATCACCGAAAAGTCATTTGGTCCGAAGCTGCTCATGAGTAATGTGAAGTTTTCTATTGATGATGGCGAGAAGATTGGTGTGATTGGCCGAAATGGCGTCGGCAAGTCGACGTTGTTTGGCGTTTTGGCCGGGACGGACAAAGATTTCACCGGTGAGATAGTGTATAAACGTGGCACGACTGTGGTGGCAACGGCGCAGGAGCATCATGATTTGAAAGACACGACAGTACTGCAATATGTACTAGCGGGACTTCCCGAGTACTCTGAGCTGAGCCATATTCTCGAGACATATCCGCTGACGATGGGCGATGACATGAAGAAAATCGAGCGCTATACCGCGGCCTTACAGCGATTTGATGACAAAGGATTTTACCAGATAGAGGAGCAGATAGAGCGCGAACTGGCTCACTTTCAACTGCCCGATGTTGCGCACCGGCCCTTCTCTACCCTGTCGGGCGGACAGAAACGACTGGTTGAAGTGGTGAAAATCATGCACTCCGACGCGCACTTGGCACTGGTCGACGAGCCAACCAATCACATGGACTACGTGGCAAAACAGCAGTTTATCGACTGGCTGAAAGGCGCGCGCGAGGCGGTGTTGGTTATCACGCATGACCGGGATGTGTTGGCCGAGGTCGACAGGATAGTCGAGCTGAAAGATGGCGGCAGTGTGAGTTATAAGGGTAATTACGATGCGTATTTGAAGCAAAATGCCGTTTCGACTGGCTCGCAGATGAACGAGTTTGAGCACATCGAGAAGCGAATCGTTAATTTGAAGCAGAAAGTGATTGACTATCAGCGGCTGAAAGAAAAATCGCGCAACCCCGGCACTATCCAGAAGTTTAAGCGACTCGAGATGGAGTCGCGTCAGGAGTTGGCGGAGTTGGAGGCGAAGGAGCGGCCGACGTTTTGGATTGATAAAGAGTCGGTGGCCGAGCTGAACTATAAGGTAGCCGGGCAATACGAGAAGTTCAAAGCGAAAAATGTGCGTATCGGCCTGAAGAGTGACGAATCGCGAAGTAAGCATGTGCTGGTGAGTGCGCGGGATGTGGCACTGGGTTATGGTGATGCACCATTGTTTGAAGGGGTGGATATCGACCTGCGTGAGGGTGAGGCGATGGAGCTCCGGGGGCGAAATGGCGCTGGGAAGACGACGCTGATAAAGGCACTGCTTGGCGCGGCGTCATCTCTCGCCACTGAAAATACTTTCTCCGGGGTCAGGGTGGGCGCACGAGAATCTGAATCTTCTCGTGCCGCTCAGCCTGCTGGGGTTAAGACCCCTACGAAAGTATCTCCAGCGGCGAGTTCCCTTCTGGAGAACGGTTCTCCAGAAATGACAAAACGTGGTATAGTATGTTTTTCTGGCGAACTAACACTTGATAGTCAGGTGCGTGTCGGCATCTACGAGCAGGAGGTCTCCCCTACGTACTTTGATTTGCCACTTGAGGAAGCTATTGAGCGGATGTATCTGGACCGAGGCTTGGCGATTACGACGACAAAGATTCGTCAGTTGATGAGCGACTATCTGTTCACCGAGGGTGATGGCAGGGTGCCGATTCGGCGCTTGAGCGGTGGCCAGAAAGCGCGGTTCCAGCTTATCGCGATGTTGGCAAACAATCCGCAATTGCTCATTCTTGACGAGCCGACAAACCACCTCGATCTCCCGAGCATCGAGGAACTAGAAACAGCGCTCCAGAAATACTCTGGAGCAGTGCTCTACGTTAGCCACGACAACTACTTTCGCGAGAAATTAGGCGGCGAAGTAGTGCAGATTGGCGCAGTGTAGTTGAGCCTATTCGCTGATAAGGTTGTTGCGTCGGAGCGCGTCTTCGAGCTTTGGGCGGTCAAACCCAAGTACGAGCTCACCAGCGATATCAGTAACTGGCACACCCTGGAAGTTGCCGCCGTTCTTGCCAAGCAACTCATCGCGAGCAGCTGGCTCTGCTTCGATATCTTTGGCAGTAAACTCTACCCCAAGCTTCTTGAGCCATTCCATCTCTGTGTGGCAAAATGCACACCAGCTGGTTGAGTAGACGATTACTTTAGCGTCTTGGTGGGTTGTTGTTGTGTCTTCGCTCATAGTTTCCCTCTCTTTAGTATCCATAGTTCCTAATACGTCTTATGATAGCATATTGTGAAGATAAGCTAAAGCGGATATATAGGGACGGCATGATTCTTGACTACTTCTTGCTTGTTAGGTGCCATCCTCCACAATGTACGCATTCATATATGTCCAGCTCAACGTTCGTATCCGTTAACATTCCAGTATCCGCGGCGTATTGCGCCTGCTTTTCCGTCGGAAAACGTCGCTTTTCACGACACGCTACATATAGCGTCGACGCTATATCTGGTGTAGAAGACGCTATATGTAGCGTTTTTTTGGGCTTTTTCGGGTAATTCTTTCGCGGCATAGTCTCTAGACAGTATACGGTAAAAGATGATACTATGTAAGCAATGGAGAGTAAGCAGTCTGTTTCTGATGACCAAAAAGCACCCGATACCGAGCATACAGGGGTGATGTTAGCGACAATTGGCGATACAACGTGGCGAATGTTTGTGCCTTCTATCGGGTGTACATTGTTGGGTGTTTGGACGGACCGACACTTTGGGGTATCGCCGTGGTTGATGATAACGGGTATCGTTCTCGGTTTTTTTGGCGCGTTCTTGCTTGTCAAGAAACAACTATCTGACATCGCTGCTCGCAAGGGAGCACACAAATGATGCACTTTGTCGCTGCGGCTGGACCGCACATTTCCATCAAGGCTGAAACGCTATTTTCTATCGGCGGTGTGCCTATTACCAACTCCCACCTGCTCGGGACGCTTGGTGTTATCGTGCTGGTATGGCTACTGTTTCAAGCGCGAGCTGTGGCGCTTGGCAAGAAGCCAGCAAACTTCGCTACACGACTAATTACTTGGACCTTTGAAGGGCTCTACAGCACGGTGAAGCAAGTCATCCCCGATGAAGCGTGGGCGAAAAAGGTTGCGCCAGTTGCTATCACTATCTTTTTCTTTGTTATCGCGCAGTATTGGATGGGGATATTGCCTATCGTCGGGCCGATTACTATCGGCGAGCACGCCACTCCCCTATTTCGGCCGTTTGTGGCGGACCTGAACATGACGTTCGCGCTGGCACTTGTGACCATTGTCGCGGCGCAGATATACGCGTTCAAATATATGGGTTTCAGAGGCAATATGGGGCGATATTTCATCAATCCGCTTAAAGACCCTATTATGGCATTTGTTGGTATCCTGGAGCTTGTGGCGGAGTTTTCGCGCCTGTTAGGTCTGAGTTTTCGTTTGTTTGGCAACGTGTTGGCGGGCGAAGTGCTACTTATTATGATAGCCTACCTGACGCAGTTTGTTTCACCACTGGCACTACAACCATTTTATCTGTTTGAGTTGTTTATCGGCGGTATCCAGGCGTACATTTTCTTTATGCTGACTGTGGTGTTTATTTCCCTTGGCCTAAGTCACCACGGCGATGAGGCTCATGACGATGTTCATTCCCCTTCCCTTCATAAGACGGTGGAGAGTGAAACGTAGGTACGTAAATAATTAAATTATAAGGAGATATAAAATAATGGAAGCACTAGCATTTTCACTCGCGTACGCACTGCCAGCAGCATTTGCGGCGATTGGCGCGGGACTGGTCGGCGCAGCAGCGATGAACGCGGCAGGTCGTAATCCCGAGAAGATTAATGATTTGCGAACCATGATGATTCTTGGTATTTCATTTATCGATGCTCTGGCGATTATTGGTTTCATCGTTGCTATCGTCGGTCGAGTGATGTAGTTGTCAGAGGCATCTGTGGAATACTTGACAATACAACTTGTGACAGTGGCGACGGCTGAGCCGGCGGGTGATTTGTTCTCGTCGATTGGTGTCAATTGGACGCTGCTCGGACTGCAGACGGTGGCGTTTTTGCTGCTCCTTTTCATCTTGAAAAAGTTTGTCTATCCGCCGCTTGCGGCGATGCTCGACAAACGCGATGAAGCTGTCAAAGCCAGCGCTGACGCCGCTATGGAAGCAGAAAAGCATGCAGCCGAGGCTGAAGCGCGTACGGCTGAACTACTTGACGAGGCAAAGCGTGAAGCGGCTGATATCGTCGCTACCGCCAAGGAAGAGGCATCGAAAACCGCGGAAGATGTTGCTCGTAAGGCTGAGGCGAAAGCCGATGCACTGCTTGCGAATGCGCGCGACGAACTAGCCAAGGACGTTGCATCGGCCAAAAAAGCGTTGGCATCAGAGACGGTTGGCTTGGTGGCAGAAGCATCTGGGAAGCTGCTGGGTGGCAAAATTGATGCTACGAAGGATGCTGAGTTGATAGCAAAAGCACTAAAGGAGTCTCAGTAATGGCGAGTCGGTTGTCGCGACGAACGCTGGCGAAGTTTGCGGCCGATGAGCTGTTGGCGGGAAACGAGCAGGTGCTCGACCAGTTGGCGGCGCTGCTTGTCGAAGAGCAGCGCGAGCGTGAAGCCGACATTTTGGTGCGCGACATTGAAGCGCAATTGGCAGATGCTGGGCATGTTGTGGTGCGGGTTGAGACGGCGCATTCGCTCGATGCGAGTAGTAAGCGCGACATCGAGGCTATGCTGGGCGACAAGACAGTGCATATACAAGAGACAGTGAAGCCAGAGCTTATCGGTGGCCTGCGCATCGCAACGCCGACTCAGGCGCTCGACCAAACAGTCGCCCGAAAACTTGAAACGCTACGGATGGCGGAAATATAGAGGAGTACTATGAGCAAAATAGATGTAACAGAATTATCAAAAAGTTTGCGCGACGCTATCGCGAAGCTCGAGAGCTCTGAAGGTCTCGAGGACGTTGGCGTGGTGGTCCGCGTGGGCGATGGTGTGGCGTGGGTGCATGGCCTCGGCAATGCTGGCTATAGCGAGGTGCTGGAGATTGAGTCGCCCGACGGTCCCGTTGAGGCGTTTGCGCTGAATCTCATGGAAGATGAGATTGGTGCGGTTATTTTGGGCGGTGAAACGAAAGTGGGTGCGGGCGCGAAGGTGACGCGTAAGGGCGAAGTTTTGACGGTGCCGGTGGGCGAAGAGCTTTTGGGTCGGGTGGTTGACCCGTTGGGGCGACCGCTTGATGGTGGGCCGGCAATTAAAACGAAGCACCAAGGACTAATCGAGCGACCAGCTATTGGTGTGATGGGTCGAAAGTCAGTGCATGAGCCGCTGATGACCGGTATCATGGCGATTGACGCGATGTTCCCTATCGGCCGTGGCCAGCGGGAACTGATTATTGGTGACCGTCAGACCGGCAAGACGGCAATTGCTATCGACACGATGATTAATCAAGCTAAGCAAAAGACGGGCGTGGTAAATGTCTATGTCGCCATAGGTCAGAAGTTGTCGAAGATTACTCGACTGGTTGAGCGCCTGAAAGAAGAAGGCGTGATGGACCAGACGATTATCGTGGCGACCAGTCCTTCTGACGCTGCTTCCCTGCTCTACCTCGCACCCTATGCTGGTACGGCGATGGGTGAATATTTCCGTGACAAGGGTGAACACGCCTTGATGATTTATGATGACCTGACAAAACATGCCGTGGCATATCGCCAGATGTCGTTGTTGCTTCGTCGCCCACCAGGACGTGAGGCATATCCGGGCGATGTGTTCTACCTGCACTCTCGTTTGTTGGAGCGCTCAGCGAAGCTTTCTGACGCTCTGGGCGCTGGGTCGCTGACGGCACTGCCTATCATTGAAACGCAGGCTGGTGACATCTCAGCATATATCCCAACCAATGTTATTTCGATTACGGATGGCCAGATTTTCTTGGAAACAGATTTGTTCTACCAGGGTATCCGTCCAGCGATTTCCGCTGGTTTGTCGGTGAGTCGTGTTGGTGGTGCTGCCCAAACAAAAGCCGTGAAGTCGGTTGGCGGTAATTTGAAACTTGGTCTGAGCCAGTTCCGTGAGCTTGCGGCGTTTGCTCAGTTTGGGTCTGACCTTGACGCTAGCACAAAAGCACAAATCGACCGCGGTCAGCGGCTGACAGAGCTGCTCAAGCAGCCACAATATCAGCCAATGAGCATCTGGGAGCAATTTGTGAGTATCCATGCCGTAACCAGCGGAGCGTTCGATGATGTGCCAGTCGAGAACATCAAGGATGCGCAGGCGGCAGTCTTGACGCGACTCTGGAAAGACCACAAAGACGCCATGCGTGAACTGAACAAGGGTGACAAGCCGACCGAAGAGCATCTGAAAGTCATCGACGACGTGACGAAAAAAGTTGCGAAAGGGTTTGAGGGGTAGATGGCGAGCACGCGGCAGCTAAAGACTCGTATCCGCTCGGTTGGCAACACCAAGCAAATTACTCGCGCCATGCAGATGGTTGCGGCGAGTAAGATGCGTCGTTCACAAGAAGCAACAAAGGCGTCGACGCCATATGCTGAAGCGGGTGGCGAGTTGTTGATGAGTTTGGCGTCACACGTAAAGACACAGGAGCATCCGCTGTTTGAGCGTCGGGAGATTCGACGACGGTTGATTGTGTTTGTGGCGTCAGACAAGGGTCTCGCTGGCGCATACAATGCCAATGTTTCAAAGAAATATCTGGAACTGCTCAAGCGCGATGATGAGCGTGGCATAACAAATATCACTCTGACAGTTGGTCGCAAGGCGTCGCAGCTTGCAAGTCGTTTGAAAGACACCGAGGTCATCGGCTCATACGATGACCTGCCCGACCATCCTGGTGGCGTGGCATTTCGCACGGTGCTAAATACGATTCTAGAACAATTCACCGAGCGGCATGTCGATGCAGTGACGCTGGTCTATACCGACTTCGTCAGCAGTGTCGTTCAGGAGGCGCGCTGGCAACGACTCCTCCCTGCTGGTACGACAATTTCGAGTGATGAGGCGGACGACCCGGAGCCCGCAAAAGACGTGAAGTATGAGCCAACCGCCGAGGTTGTACTCAGTGAAGTGGTGCGGCGGATGATTGGAGCACGATTGTTTCAGGCGTTGCTTGATGCTCGTGCGTCGGAGCATAGTATGCGGATGATTGCTATGAAAAATGCGACTGATAATGCGAGTGATTTGATTGATGATTTAACGCTGGCGATGAATAAAGCTCGCCAAGGCGCGATCACCCAGGAGCTAGCAGAGATTAGTGGTGGCGTGGAGGCGATGTCGGCATAGCCGACAGAATGGGGTAAAGCAGAATGACGAATGAAGTAAATAAAATTCAATCCTTCACAGATTTACATACTTGGCAAGAGGGCCATAAGCTAGTGGTGAGCGTATACGAAGCCGTAAAGGATTTGCCTTCACATGAGGCATTTGGTTTGCGTAGTCAGATGCAGCGCGCAGCAGTTTCGATTACATCGAATATTGCAGAAGGCTTCTCTAGACGTACGTTTGCCGATAAAAAACACTTTTATTATATGGCAAAAGGGTCATTAACCGAACTACAGAATCAGCTGCTCGTTGCTCGAGATGTGAAGTATATCGACAAGGAGTACTTCGATAGTCTAGCAGACCAGTCTAAGGTAGTAATGGGCTTGCTGATAGGATTAATTCGCTCTACGGCGATAAACGATAGGAGGAAAATATGATTACATCATTCTGCATTCATTATTCAACGACTAAAAGGAGTATTACATGAGCGAAGCGAAGAATACAGGTAAAATCATACAGATTGTCGGCGTGGTGGTTGACGTCGAATTTGCGGGCGACAACTTGCCGGCGATTAACGATGCGCTCCGCGTCAAGCACGGTAGTGAGACGGTGGTGCTTGAGGTAGCACAACACTTGGACGAGCACATCGTTCGGACGATTGCCCTGTCGAGTACGGATGGGTTGGCTCGCGGTCAGGAGGTTGAGGCGACAGGCGCGCCGATACAGGTGCCGGTTGGCAAAGAGACTCAGGGGCGGATGTTCAATGTCATCGGTGAAGCTATCGACGAAAAGCCGCAGCCAAAAGGCGCGACAGCGCCCATTCACCGCCAACCACCTGCTCTTTCGGAGCAGTCGAACAAAACCGAGATTCTGGAAACAGGCATCAAGGTCGTTGACCTTATCGCGCCACTAACCAAGGGCGGCAAGGCCGGTCTGTTTGCCGGAGCTGGTGTTGGCAAGACAGTGCTTATTACTGAACTAATTAATAATATTGCGAAATTCCATTCTGGTAACTCGGTATTCGCCGGTGTCGGTGAGCGTACTCGTGAGGGTAATGACCTCTACTATGAGATGGAGGAGGCGGGCGTACTCGACAAGACATCACTAGTCTTCGGTCAGATGAACGAGCCACCGGGAGCACGCCTGCGCGTGGCACTTTCGGGTCTGACGATGGCTGAAGCATTTCGTGACGAGGGCAAGGACGTGTTGCTGTTTGTTGACAATATCTTCCGATTCACGCAGGCGGGTGCCGAAGTGTCTGCCCTGCTCGGTCGCCTGCCTTCGGCGGTTGGCTATCAGCCAAATCTGCAACAGGAGATGGGTGCCTTGCAGGAGCGAATCACGTCGACGAAGAAAGGTTCAATTACTTCCGTACAGGCGGTCTACGTGCCAGCTGACGACCTGACTGACCCGGCGCCAGCAACGACATTTGCTCACCTCGATGCGACGATTGTCATGAATCGTGCGCTGACAGAAATTGGCATCTATCCTGCCGTTGATGTACTCGACTCGAACTCGAGTGCGCTTGACCCGGAGATTGTTGGCGAAGAGCACTATCGTGTGGCGCGTGAGGTGCAGCGAGTATTGCAGCAGTATAAGGAATTGCAGGACATCATCGCTATTCTTGGTATGGAAGAGCTTTCGGACGACCAAAAGCAAACAGTGGCGCGTGCTCGTCGTATTCAGCGATTCCTGGCTCAACCATTTCATGTGGCGGAGAAGTTTACTGGCAATCCAGGCGTATATGTCAAGCTTGAAGACACAATCCGCGATGCATCCGACATCTTGGCAGGCGTATACGATGATAAGCCTGAGAACTGGTTCTATATGGTCCAGGGCACTTTGCGCGATCAGGTAGCTGCCGAGGCCAAGGCGGCGAAGAAGAAGGACGCGTGATGAAATTTGAGCTGATTACCCTTTCGGGCGTCAAGCTCGACCAGCAGATGTATTCGGCGACCATCCCGACGATTGATGGCGAAATATCGGTGTTTCCGAGCCATGAGCCGCTTGTGACGATGGCAAAGAGCGGCATTATCGCGGTTACTCTCCAGAAAGATGGTGACGAAGTGGAGTATTTCGCCATCTCTGGGGGTGTGGTGGAGATTTCTCAGGAACGCATCCGTATCTTGGTGGATGAAGCCGACCATGGCGATGATATCATTGAAGCAGAGACGAAGGCAGCGCTTGACCGAGCGGTCAAGCTTCGCGATGAGACGGATGACCAGGTTGAGCGGGAAAAAGCACATCAGCTGATTGACCGCCATTTGGTACGTCTAAAAGTTGCGGAGTTGCAGCGCCGTAAGCGCCGCTAGCGCTGCGAATCCGACAATAAGGCGCGAGCCTCACTCGTGTCTTTTGTGTGCATGAGCTGGTCTCGGAGTTCTTTGGCGCCGTCAAAGTCGCGGATGTAAATCTTGAAAAATCGTTTGAGGGTTTCGTACGGGCGGCCGAGTTGGGGTTGCCATTGGTCGAAGAGGTCGAGGTGGTAATGGAGGAGAGAGAAGTGTGGGTCGGCTGGGTGCTCTGCCCCACCTCGCGCCACCCGCTTATCCTCATCTTGATGCCACATGAAGCAAAATGGGTCATGGAATACTCCTCGCCCAATCATGACACCGTCGAGACCGGGAAATTGGCGCGCCAATTGCAAACCGTGTTCTCGGTTTGCAATATCACCATTAATAGTCAGAAGTGTGCTGGGCGCAATTTCGTCACGCAGGGCGATGATATCCGGGATGAGCTCAAAGTGTGCTGGAACTTTGCTCATCTCTTTCTTGGTACGAAGATGGATAGTCAGGTTGACAATGTCTTGTTCGAGCAATGTTGTCAGCCACTCGCGCCACTCGTCAACATGTGTGTAGCCAAGGCGAGTTTTGACACTAACAGGTAGTTCAGCGGTTTTGGCCGCTTGGATGGCTGCGATGGCAACGTCAGGCTTACGGATGAGCGCTGAGCCACCAGATTTGACGGCACTTTTAGCCGGACAGCCCATGTTGATATCGATACCATTGTAGCCGAGCTCACGGCAGTACATAGCGAGCTGTTCCATATCGCCTGGTTCCCCGCCCCAAATTTGGGCAACAATTGGTTGTTCATCGTCGGTCTTGATGAGTCTCCCGCCGATAGCCTTTTGTCCGGCATGAACCCAGCCGGTGGCGTTGGTAAACTCAGAAAACCAGATGTCCGGTGCGCTGGCCCTTGCCACGACATGACGAAACACGACGTCAGTGACGGCCTCCATAGGGGCAAGGACAAAAAACGGTCGTGGGAGCTCATGCCAAAAACTCATGGATTATATTACCCATATCTCTAGAGTGTCAGGGTGGCTGTCTGTAGGCGTAGGTTGTTCTGCAGGGCACTCCGGCCGATAAAAATCGAATGGATTATTATTCTCGAGACAGGCTACTAGAAAACCTAGCCGTGCGAGTTCTGCGGTTGTTGCTTCCCCGTGATTTATCTGCCTCACTAGTTCCTCGGTTCGCTCAACTGTGGCTCGGACGAGTGGATTTGTCTCATCGAGTCCGGAAGTCGTAGGAGTTCGTTGTCGTTCTGTAGTTGCTGTCATAAGAAGTATAGTACCACTCTAGAGGGAGTGAGTCAAAAGGTGAAAAGCCCGCTTCGTCATTGAAGCGGGCCGGTCAATCGTGGGCTCTGCCTGCGTCGGACCATATTGTCCGGAAAGGTGAATCTCGCACGAGACCTTGGGTTGGCGGCAATGGCCAGGACAGCATCGCTGCTGCGAGGATTCTCTCGAACGTATCGAGCTGAGACCTCCTGGCCATTGCCAAGTTTGGGGATGGCCGGTGTGT
>CALMCP010000084.1 GCA_937863095.1 uncultured Candidatus Saccharibacteria bacterium
GCGTCGCCGGGCGCGGAACGCACATCTGTCCGGTGTGCCAGGTAGAGATAATATGACATTGACGGTACTTCACGGTGAAAATGATTTTGAAAAGCGCCAAGCGCTTACGGGGCTCGTGGCTGATGTGGAGCCAGAACGCTACGATGGTGAGACATTGACACTGGAGTCGCTGCGTGAGCTATGTATCGGCCAGACGCTGTTTGCGAGCGAGCGAACAATTATTGTCTACGGTCTGAGTGACAACGGTGAGCTATGGCCGCAGCTACCAGAGGTACTACATGACGTGACGTCGACGATTATCCTGGTTGAGGGCAAGCTCGACAAGCGCACAAAAGCCTACAAATGGCTGACCAAACACGCTACAGTGAAAGAATTTGCACCGCTGAGCGACCGGCAGCGACCTGTGTTGATTGACTGGGCGGTGAAGCGAGCGACGCACTACGGCTATGTACTGGACGCGGCGCTTGCGGGTGAGCTGATTGACCGACTGGGTGTCGACCAACTTCGCCTGGACAGTGTGCTTGAGCAGCTGAGTTTTGTTGAGAATCTCACGCTTGAGGCGCTCCAGACAGTCGTGCCGCTGGCGAAGTCTGAGAGTGTGTTTGGACTATTTGAGGCAGCGCTACAGGGGAGAGTGAGCGATGTGAAGCGCATCATCGCCTATCTGGAGCACACGGAGGGCGATGACGGTGCGTACATGACCATGGGTCTGCTGGCCTCGCAGCTGGTCAACCTCAACGCGCTGGTGCTGTCTGGTGGTGACAGCGCAAAAGTGGCAAGCGACTTCGGTGCCCACCCGTTTGTCCTACAAAAGCTAGCGCCACTTGCCCGAGGCGTCACTCGTCAGCAGCTCCATCTTATCAACCGTGCCTTCGCTCACGCTGATGAGCAGACGAAACGCACCAGCGCCAAGCCGTGGATGTTGGTGGAGGTGGCATTGGTGGAGATAGCGCAGGGTGTTTGATTTAGATTCCATTCGGGTTAGCAATACTCTTGCGGATTCCGGCAGCCCTAGGGGCTATTCTCTATGGCCGATGCTATCCCATTTAGCACAAACATCCGCTCATGTTGGCGGATGTTTTTATTGCGTCTACTTCTAAAATCTAGCCTCTAGAATCTAAAATCCCTCGGCTATTTCTTAGCCGCTGGCTTTTTCGCAGAAGCTTTTTTGGCAGTAGTTGAAGTAGCTTTTGTAGCTGGCTTCTTTGTAGTTGTCTTTGTCGCTGCAGGTTTTTTAGCGGCAGTCGTCGCTGTCTTCTTCGCGGCTGGCTTTGTAGTAGCCTCTGGAGCTGCTTTAGCAGGAGCTTTCTTCGTAGTTTCAAGTTTGACGCCGGCTTCTTTGGCGACGCGGCTGAGCTGGCTCTTGCGGCGAGCGGCA
>CALMCP010000085.1 GCA_937863095.1 uncultured Candidatus Saccharibacteria bacterium
ACCGTCGCCCCGTTCAGGTTGTACACCCGTCCGTACTGCGTCAGCGAGTGAAACAGCATGTCAAGGATGGCGCGGTAGTGGTTGGCGATGAACACTTCGCTCACGCCTGGGGCAAGGGACAAGCGCTTGCGAAGAACCCGGTCGCGTCCCTCGTAGACGCCCAGGTCACCGTAGATGTGATTGGTGTTCACCTCTTCCGTGCCACCGAGCATGAGCTCCACTGGGTCATCGAGGCCGTCACGCCAGTGGAAGACATCGTGCCAGTCGCCCGTCGTCCCCTCGGGAGGTTCGATGTTCAAGGCGTAGACGCCAGTGATGTAGCGCTCCCGAGTCGTCAGAGGAATCTCGACCTGGCGTGCGGGAATAGTCTCGATGTTGAGACGAGGATGCTGAATAGCCACGGTCATAACCACCTCCTTCGGGATTAGTTGATACTTCAATATTATATCATGGGGCGAGCGGAGTGAGAAGGCCATGCATTGCTCGTCAAGCCAGATGGGCTCAGCGACTCAACGCCAGCGCCGCGTCGCTTGGCTGGACATTCTCTAGAGTTCTCAGAATGACGGAGAGAGCGATTTAGGTATGCGATGCCCCATGAGGAAAGCAGACAGATGGACGACTTCGGTATCGCTTAGCATGCAGAGATAATCTAGGTACGCGCGTCCGGTTTGAGAACCGAGCGTCTTCCCCCAATCTTGCGCCCATTGGTATCGCTGTGGCAGGGTTGAGGTATCGGGATTGTTGGCAATCCATTCCTTCATCGAAGAGATGACATTCTGAAGAACCATGTTTCCAGCACGCTGCAGTAGGGCCGTTTCGCGACGCCTTATGACGTAGTGCTTGGAGAAGTATTTCAGTAATTCGATGCGGTGCCACGCGACGTCGTCCACGTCCAGGCGCACACCCTTGTCCCCGTGGGGTTCGTCAGTAATTCGAAGCCTCGATAGGAAGAAGTCTAGATTTCCATTCCGCCAAACCCTGAGGGAGTAGGGTGTGCTCTTCGGAGTGGGAATGGGAACTGAAGTAAGTTCACGACAAGCGCGACGCAGGAGGTCGGCGTCAAATCGGCTTGGATAGTCAGCAGAGAGTTCTTCGGCCAAATCCTCGATTGGATTGGGGCGTTCCTTTCGTGGTCTTCTCGTGTAGCCGTCACAGTGGAACAGGATTGTGCTGGGCCGCATGAATCCCAAGACTAGGAAATCCTCAAAGTCGTGAACGGCATAAGTGATATCATCGGCCAAGTCCATCGCCGAAGCTTCGAGCGTCTGCTGGTTCGATTCGATGCCTGTGTTAGTCAGCCATTCACGGGCGTCTTTGAAACTCTGCTGCTCCTGGTCGTAGTATCCAAACTTCTTTTCCTGTAGGCCGGACTTTCCTCGTCCCCAAGGGTACTTTAGAATAGCGGCCCTCGTCCCGGCTGTAAGTCGCAGCCCTGTCGACTCCCCGTAGCTGGCCTCGATTCGGGTCGCAATACGGAAGCTCTGGGCATTTCCCTCGAATCCCGAGTTGGTTGGCGCGGGTTTACTTACTCCGTGGCTAAGCTCGTCCAGCTGCTTCTCGCCAGCGTGGCCAAATGGAGGGTGACCTAGGTCATGGGCCAACCCGCCCGCAGCAGCCATTTGCGGGTCCAGCCCGCCTAGTCGCGTAACGAGTTTGACCTGTCCTCGCTTCTTTGCTAGGCCGACGGAAGTCTGTGCGATAGTCCTGGCGACCTGGGAAACCTTGAGTGAATGTGTAAGGCGGTTATGTACACGAGGCAGCGCTTCGTCGGGCGGAAATATCTGCGTTACCCCTGCAAGACGTAGAAACGTATGGGAGTAAAGTATCCGGTCACAGTCCTTTTCACCAGGTGACCGCGGGTCACGCGTTTTCGACGCACTCGTACGTTCCGGCGGGTCTCCAGCGCGCGAATTTTTCGCGCGCTGGACATCTGGTGCAGCTGGAATCACCTAGGCGGCCGCATCGTTTCGGGGGCCTACCCAAAAGTAGCGGGTGGCGGCTGCGCCTAATACTAGGTGCGCGGACCGTAGTTCTCGGTCGAAGGCCTCGAGAATCTGGTCGTAGTTGTAGTCTTCGAGCCGCGGATGATTGAAAAGGGCAGCCCACCCGATTCCTCGCTCTGCGCTCCTCAATATATCTCGCACAGCCTCAGCGGCCACCGGCGCCTCGGTCATTGCTGCAGTCACATCTACTCCCTCTGCTCGATTTGGACTTTCCAGTTCCATATCACCTCCTTCTGACTTGTATCTACACCTAGAATGCCTTAGCTGTCAGAATTTGGCAATAGTTTTGTTACCTATTTGTAGTTTTCCCAGTCTTGGTACGGATGCACCGCGAGTTCGTCATTGCTATAGCGCGACTCGTGAGTAATCTCACGCGCTGCAAACCAGGGCTTACGTAATCGGGCGACCGCCTGGGCGGATGCCTCAAACTCTGCGATGATGAGGCCCTCGTTCGCCCCGTGAAACACATCCACCTCAAAGGTGTTGCCCTCGGCCACAATCGGGTAACGACTCTTGGTTACAACGTGCTCTGCGAGCGCAACGATGGCTTCGGCGTGCCGGAGGTCGATTGGCTGTTCCACCTCATAGCGCATGTAGTCATGAGGTTTCTCGCGAGGCCCCTTGAGTGTCAGGAACGCGTGCGAGCTGTCGGAGTCGTCGGCGGACGGGTTGCGGATGACCCGTACTCGTACGGCGTAGCCTCCCTCGGTCCAGAGGTAGGCCTGCTCAATCTCTTGTGGATGAGCAACACCCTCGAACAGGGTCTGGATGGGGTCGGTGACGAGGAAACGACGCTCGTACTCCGCGTGGGGTGTGAGATGGTCACTCATGAGTCAGGCCTTCCGCTTGGCTGTTGAGCTCAAGCATGCCTGTCCCCACTGACAATTCTGTGGAACCAGCGGTCGCGAAGGAGATTTGGGTCCTGACAAGGCCTGATGCTTGTCGGCCGGTTCATGGTTGTGTCCATGTCTTGGCTCCTGCTCCGGCTCCCCTGCTGAGGGCGCTCCGTGGCTTATCCGGGGAGTCTACACACAAGCTGTGCACACTCGGGAGAAGCACGACGTAAATCTTGCGTAAAGAGTCGACGTCGCGACGGAGAGTAGGACGGCCAGTGAGCTCAGCCACGCTGCCGCCCAACCCGGTCTTCCCACAGCTCTCTTCCGCTTACCCCTCGCTGCGGCCTGCTCCCCGGTCGGTACCAGTCGGCAATCCTCAGCCAGTCTTCATCGATGAGCCGGGTGTAGTCCTGTGCTGCGCGGATGGTCTGCCCGACGGGCAGGCCATCTAGCTGTTCGTCGGGCGTGGTGGTCGCGATGGCCTGTCCGGGGACTTGTAGGTCGTTGGGGAGGAAGTTGCCTGCGCTCGGGAGCGTCTGCTGCGGGACGGTCCAGGTCACTCCGGCTCGGACTTGGTCGACCCACTCCTGTGCCAGTCCTTCGCCTCGCTTCAAGCGCATGACGATGTCGAGGAAGTGGTCGGTCTCCTCACGCCTCGCGTCGGCCAGATGGCGACGGAGCCAGGCGTCGTCTTCCTCGGTGAAGGGGTTGTGCCAGCCGATGCGGTAGACCGCGTCGGAGATGGCCAGTTCGACGTCGGCGTCGCTGGCCAGCCACATGCCACCGTGGCGAGACATGAACCGCTTCACTTCCAGCTTGAAGGCGGTGTAGTGGTAGAGCGCTTGCAGGGCGTAGGCATCGCCCTCGAAGAGCGGGTCATAGATACGCCGGTCATTCTCGTCCCACGGCATGTGCCGACTGAAGGGCTGGGTGTAGGTCACCAGTGCTGCTTCGAGGTCGGCCGCCAAAGCGTAGGCAGGGGTCCAGATGCGGTAGTACGCCTCGAACCGTTCGACCCATTGGACGGCGAGGCGGCTGTCTGCGGGGTGGCGACGGGCTTCCATCTGGGTGCGGGCGTGACGCATCCCGGCATCGTGGAGGAGTTCCAGCACGTGTTCGGTGAGGTCGTCGAGCAGCAGCTGTTCGGGCTTCTTGCGGAACGTGTCGGGCTGGAGCTCAAGCAGACGAGCAGCGTCAGCGCGCCGTCGGGTCAGGCTCCACCGACCAGCGCCAGGTGTGAGGCCGAGGAGGTACTCGGCCGCGTCCTGGTCGACACCGCCGCCGAGTGAGTCGAGCGCCTCACGAAGCAGCGCCAGGAGGGGTGCCGGTTCGTGGTCTGCGGTGTCGCAGAGGTCGAGAAGGGTGGCTGCTTGTCGAAGGGCGGGCAGGTCCTGCCCGCGCAGACGAGCAGTCCCAACCGTGCGGACCGTGGCCAGGTCATCTCGAACCGCCTCGAAGGACGGACGTACCCCAGCCCGTTCGTCTTCTGACTGTTCGGCTGGAGGTGCGGACCATCGCGGCGCTGCGTCGTCTGGTCCGGTCATGGAGGTCACTGTAGGTGCGCGGGCTGGAAAGTGCCCGGAGTTTGCCCCTGTTGGTGCCCAGGATGCTGCCCAGCTGGGTGCCAGCGCGTCGTTTGAGGATGGTCGTGTTCCTCCGAAAGCCGGAGGGAACAGTCTGACCAGAGGAGTCACTCATGTCCCACCTCATCCCCACCAGCAGCGGAAGTGCCGTTGTTCCCGCTTCGTCGTGGACCGCTCAAGGCCGCGCCCTCAAGACCATCGTCACCGGTGCTGAGTTGGAGGTGGCCAAGCTGGCCGCTGCCGCTCATGTGGAGACGACCAAGCTCGATGCCATCGACCATGTGACGCAGCGGGCGCTTCAGGGGACGGCGATGCTTGCCCAGCTCGAAGGCCAGCTGGTTGAGGCGGTGCCGGCGGCAGCGTTCCGTCTCGCCCAGATTGGCCAAGCCCACACCGTCGCCATGGTCGGCGAGGTCTACAACTTCGGACGGAGTGTCCGATGAACCCGACCGTGGCAACGGTGCTGAGTGCGCTCGGCGTGTTGGCCCTGGCGCTGCTGCTCATCGTCTTGGTGGCCGCGGTCGTCTGGGTGGTCATGGCGGTGGTCGACGCCGTCCAGGCGGAGCGACGACGACAGCGCCTCGCTACGGAGCGTCTGGCCGCCGATGTACGCATCCAGCGCATCAGCGATGAGGCGGCGAGCCAGATGTTCAGCGTCGCTCGGGAGGAGATGGTGCGCCGAACAGCGGCGCAGGCTCGCTCGGCTGCCCAGGAGGAGACCAACTACCTTCACCCAGCTGGGAGCCAAACCATCCGGGCACAGCAGGTCTGGGAGGACGAGCGTCATGGCTGAGGGGCCGACGTCGATGCTGGACAAGCTCGTTGGCTGGTGCTTCACCATCTTGCTCGGGAGCATGGCGCTCTACGGGGCGGTACTGCTCATCCAGTGCATCTGGCCGTGGCTGGTGGTTGGGCTGGCGGTGGTCGGGGCGGTCATCCTCGGCGGGTGGGTGGTGATGCGGTGGCGGCGTTGGTGACCCCGACATGAGAAATCCACAGAACGATGTGAATTTCACAACTACCGGCTTCTGTCTCCCTTATCTACCTATGTGACAGGGAGGCGCTGCCGTCCAGTCGGGTATCCGACAGGCCGACTGGACGGTTGTCGCTCTTGACACATTCCGTCATAACTCAGAGTGCAGACCAGCACCTGGCGCCCAGCTTCGCGATGTTCTCGCGGCGGCACCTTGCAGCTCGACTGCGGAAAGGAGAACTTTCATGAATAGCAACGACAACACTTCCTCGGAGGGACCCGGGGGTTCGGCACCGTCACGGTTTCGGACCATTATGGCCGACCCGCCGTGGGATATCGGGCAGAAGGGGCACCTGGGCGCACAGACGCACTACCGGCTGATGCCCCTCACCCGCATCAAGAACATGCCGGTCGCCGACCTCGCTGAGGACAACGCTCACCTCTACCTGTGGGTTATCAACGGGGCAATCAGGGAGGGCGTCGAGGTGATGGAGGCCTGGGGGTTCACCTACCGCTCGCCGTTGACGTGGATTAAGCCTCGCCTGGGCCTCGGCCACTACCTCCGCAATCAAACGGAGCATCTCCTGCTGGGGACCCGTGGCAGGGCGCCAGTGAAGTTCCGTGGACAAGGGACCTGGATGTTCGCGCCGCTGCAAGACCACTCCCACAAGCCGGAGGAGCAGTACGCCGTCATCGAGCGGCTCTCCGACGGTCCCTTCCTTGAGCTCTTCGCTCGTCGTCGCCAGCCTGGATGGTTTGCCTGGGGCAATGAGGTTGACGCCGACATCGTGCTGCCGGGCTATCCAGTACCCAGTGACGCACGCCATCGTCGAGATGGAGACGACCATGCCTAGGCGTCGCGTCCGCCGAGGGGGTCGCCCCCAGCGCCAGTCGCGGATACGTGTCCGTACCGAACGTCGTGCTGACATCGACTTCGCAGCCTTGGCGCGTGCCGTGCTTGAGCAGGCGGCGATGGACCAACAGGTGGCCCGCCCTTCCGCGCCGCTCGACACGACCGAGCACCCCACCCCCACAGAGCCGACGGAGGAACCGTGATGATGCGCTGGGTGGAGGTTCATTGGCCGCGTCCGCTGAACCTGCTGGCAACGACGGGGCTCCTGCTCCGGCTCGCCAGCGACGTTCGACGGGGACCGCTCGTCTGGGAGACCCGCGTGGAGGCCGGGCGGGTGCGCTATCTGCTGGGTGCCAATGCGACAGACGTTCGCGAGACAGCGAGCTTGACGACCCAACTCATCCCGGGTGCCGCAACTACCGACATAGCAACTCCTCGTAGGGAGGCTGAGCGATGCGGACAGGTGCGTATCCGTCAACGGTCGCTCGACCTCGCTCTGGAGAGCAGTGAGCAGCTCCTGCGAGCGCTGCTGGCGGCTCTGGCCAGTGCCACGGCACGAGGCGACGCGTTGGTCATCCAGGTCATACTTGGGCCGGCGCTCGCGCCCGAGATGGTGCCAGCAACGGTAGAAGACCCGACGACATCCATCTGGAGCAAGCTTCTCTACGGCGTTCGGCCTGCCAGTGCCGAACTGCGGACGCGTATGCGGGGCAAGCTCGACCAGTACCGTTTCCGGGCGGTCGTGCGTGTCGGTGCCTCGTCGGCGACCGAAGCGCGCCGTCGCCTGCTCGTCATGCGAGTGGTCGCGGCGCTGCGACAGTTGCAGAGTGGCGGCACCCACGTCGACATCGTGACAGACCGACCAGACGCCGTCGACGCCGCGCACGTCCCCATGCGCCTGCCGCTCCGGCTGACTCCCGCCGAAGCCGTGGCATTTCTCGCCTGGCCTCATGGCGAGGACGAGCTGCCGGGGCTACCGGCCGTCCATCCGCGCCTGATAGCACCGTCACCGGCCTACACTCCCCTCAAGGAACGCATTTTCGCCTACACCACCGCTCCCGGCGAGCCGATGCCCATCGGTATCTCGATGTCCGATGCCTGTCGGCACACCCACATTCTCGGGCCGACCGGCACGGGCAAGAGCAACTTGCTCCTGCACCTCATCAAGGCAGATATCGACGCGGGACGCTCGGTCGTCCTCATCGACCCGAAGCGTGACTTGGCATTGGACGTGCTGGCTATCATCCCGGAGCATCGTCAGGGCGATGTCGTCGTCATCGACCCGACGATGAAACACCCGGTCGGGCTGAACCCACTCCCGACGACGCCAGAACGCCGTCCGCTGGTAGCCGACAGCCTGCTCGCTATCTTCAAGGGCCTATTCCCCTCGGCGTTTGGGCCGCGCACCTCCGATGTCATGCACGCGTCTTTGCTGACGCTGATGTATGCCCCTGGCGCGACCCTCGTCCAGCTACCAGCGCTGCTGACCGACCCGGCATTCCGGCGAACGCTCACGGCTCAGATAGACGACCCCTCCGGACTCGGGTCGTTCTGGGCCCAGTGGGAGGCGATGAGTCCTGCCCAGCAGGCCCAGGCAATCGGGCCCGTCATGTCGCGCTTGCGCCAGTTCCTCCTTCGTCCCGGACTACGGGCCGTGCTCGACCAGCCGGAGCCTCGGTTTCGTCTGGCGGAGATTTTCACCACACCGAAGATTCTCGTCGTCACCCTCAACAAGGGACTGCTCGGCGCGCAGTCGGCGTCGCTGCTCGGGTCGCTGGTCGTCGGTCAGCTATGGCAGCTGACGCTCGCCCGGGCCGCGCTGCCGCAGAAGGCGCGTCGGCCGGTCAGCCTGTTCTTGGATGAGGCGCAGAACTTCCTCCATCTCGATTCCGACCTCGGCGAGGCGCTTGAGCAGTCCCGTTCACTGAAGGTCGCTTGGCATCTGGCCCACCAGTTCCGCCACCAGATGCCTGCCGACTTGCTCGCCAGCATCGATGCCAACACTCGAAACAAGATTGTCTTCGCCCTCGACACCGCCGACGCAGCCGCCATGGCCAAAGGGACCGGCCTGCTGCCGGAAGACTTCGCCCAGCTTCCCCTGTACGAGATGTATGCCTCGTTGTTGAGCCAAGGCAGGCAGACCGGGTGGTTTTCCGGACGAACGCTTCCCCCGCCCAAGCAGCTTTCGTCACCAGACGCCATCATCGCCGAGAGCCAGGCCCGGTATGGCGGTCCGCCAGGCGACGCATCGCCTACGCCCGCCGCATCGATGTCGTCAGCGGTTCAGATTGACGATGAGCCGCTCGGCCGTACCCGCCGAGGAGCCTCATGACCCCCATAGAGCCAGCACCTACCGCACCGTTCACCCGTCCCATCACTACTCCAGCCACCGCAGCCACGCCCGTCCAGGCATCGCCACTTGACCGGTGGCGCGTCGAAACAAGGGAGACGACTGTCCGGCCCAGTCCCGACCCGGCATCACCGACCGCACCGAGAACGCGGAGAAGCTCATGACTGAGCAGCGCTACAGCAAACACGACGTCAGCCATCTGGCGTCTCGACTAAGCGAACGGGACTGGCACATCATCCGGTTCGTCGACCAGCACCGATTCGCCACCAGCGTGCATCTCCGTCGGATGTATTTCGTCGGGCACGACTCCCAGAGCGCAGCGACCCGTGCCTGCACCCGCGTGCTCGACCGCCTGCTCATCTTGCGAGTGCTCACTCGTCTGGAACGCCGCATCGGCGGCAATCGGCATGGCTCGGCCGCCTTCATCTGGTGCCTCGATGTCGTCGGTGAGCGACTCACCCGGACCGAAGGCCAGCCACGACGCCGCTTCCACGAACCGTCCTACCAGTTCCTGGCCCACACGTTGGCGCTCACCGAGACCCACGTTCAGCTCGTTGAGGCTGAGCGAGCCGAGCACTTCGCGCTCAGCTGCGTCGAGGTCGAGACCGAGGCGTGGCGAACCTTCGTAGCGCCCTATGGCGGCACCACCATGCTCAAGCCCGACCTGATGCTCACCATCAGCACGCTCGAGTACCAAGACCATTGGTATCTCGAGGTTGACCTTGCCACCGAATCGCTGCCCGTCCTCCTGCGAAAGTGCCGCACCTACGAGGAATATCGCCGGACAGGGCGCGCCCAGGCCGAGCATGGGGTATTTCCCCGGGTGCTGTGGGTCATGCCCACACACGCCCGCATAGGGCGGCTCAAGGCGGCTATCGAGGCCGAGGCGGCGCTGCCAGACCGACTGTTCATCCTGACCACCCCCGACCAGCTCATCGCCACGCTGCAGGAGCCGCCATAGACGCGGCCCCGGCCCCGAGGACTCTTCACGCTCGTGAAGGGAGAAACAACTAAATAACCCGGGACGTCGGTGACGACGACCGCCCGGTGCCTACGCCGAAAGGAGGCGCACCATGCAAGACCAGTCAATATACAACGAGCACTACCTCGGAGAGACCTACCGAGCAGGAGTTGCCTACTTAAGAGCACGGAGCGTGGCAGATAGTCGAGCGCCACGGCGAGTCGGCTCCTACTCGCTAGACCATCAGCGACAGATTATTGCCAAGGCCGCAAGGACGGCGAAGACGATTATCGTCGCGGAATATATCGAGTTCGACGACCACCCAGGCTTTCGACCAATGTTCACGCAGGCCGTCGTTTTTGCATGTGAAACCTGCATCCCGGTGCTTTTCGTTGCGCGCGAAACGTACCTGACATGGAGGCAAGAGGACTTCTCATTCCTGATTAGGTACCTCATCGAGAGCGGCATCGCCCTCGAGCCTGCACATGCTCGACGCAGGCAAAAATAACCGTCAGTGGCCGCTGCGTTCACCTGGGCGTGGCGGCCACACCCAATAGACCAACTCAGCTACCTAACGAGAGGAGGACGCAATGAACCACGAATCACCAGAAAACTACTCGGACACACCGCCAGTCGACACGCCAAACCCACGTGCAGTAGAAATCGGAGCGGAGTCTATCCGCGTTATCCAAGAAGTTGTTGGGCGGACAGCAGACCCGGAGCTCCGCCAATGCCTCCTTGCGGGCTATCTGGAGCACGGCGCAGCATTCGCCGCTTACCTCCGCCTGGACGACACCGCGCCCACCGCCGCCACCGTGGTGACGCGGTTTGCGGAGGCCTACGTCAGCTCGTGGAAGCTCTTCGACCAACTCATCGACGATACGCTCGAGGGACTCGGCTGGTCGCAGGCCCTCCAAGACTTCTGCGCTGCACAAGGCATCGACCCGGACTATCTCACCTGGAACCGCGATGCACTGGCCTGGCGCGTCAGGGACATCTACGACGTTGTGGAAGTCGATGGCTGGCAACACGCCTTTTACAGGTAGCGCCAGGGCAACGAAGTGGTGTGCGATGTCGGCTCCGCCTTTAGTAAAAGTTGTCCACTCGAGCGATGACAATTCTACATCGCCAATCATCTGGACTTCTCGCGCGAAGCGAGCGTTAATAGAAGCGTATTACCGAAACGAAAGGAGGATGATATGCCACGAGCAACGGTCATCAGAAAATCACGGAGGCGTGCTTCGTTCAGCGATTTTGACCAACTACTTGGCCTGAACGGGGTGATGCCACTTACCGCCGACGATGTCCAGGAAGGTGCGGAGGCCGTTCTCTACCTTCGCGTGTCCACAACGCGCCAGATGGAGACAGCCGCCGACATCGATGAAGATGGTAACTCCATCGCTACGCAGAGAGAATGGGGCATCCAGCGGTGCAAGAGGCTCAAAGCGCCTATCGCTAGAGAGTTCATCGAGCCAGGAAACTCCGCCCAATCCATCGCCAAGCGCCCTGTATTCAAAGAACTGCTACGTTATGTCGAGGCAAATCCCGGAGTCGGCTACGTCGTCATCTATATGCGCTCTCGGGCGTTCCGCAACTACACGGACGCCGCGATTGCCAAGCGCATCCTAGCCATCATGGGCATCAAGCTCGTCTCCGCGAAGGAGGAGTTCGGCGATGGCTATATGGCAGACGCGATGGAGGCCATCACGGACATCATGAACGAGGTGCAAATCCGCCAGAACGGCGAGGATATCAGCAACAAGATGCTTCACAAGGCCAAGAATGGCGGGACTACAGGCCGAGCCAAGCTCGGCTATCTCAACGTCCGTAAGGACTTCAATGGGTGCCTGGTCAACACCATCGACATAGACCCGGCTCGCGCGCCGCTCATCCGATGGGCGTTCGAGCAGTACGCCACCGGTGAGTACAGTCTCACGCGACTCCAGCAGGAGTTGGCCGAGCAGGGCCTCACGACGCGCAGGACTGCTAAGTGGTCGGAGAAGCCGGTATCTCGCACCCAGCTCGGAGCTATCCTCCGAGACCCCTACTACCTCGGGATGGTCACCTTCAAGGGCCAGGTCTACCCGGGAGGGCGACATGAAGCGTTGGTCTCAGCCGAGCTCTACGAACGCGTCCAGCGCGTGCTGGACGAGCGTATGCGACGAGGCCAGCGTGACATCGTGCACAACCACTTCCTCCGTGGCCTGATGCACTGCGAGCGCTGCCATACAGCCGGACGGCGGAGCCAGTTGGTCTACTCCCAGCCCGTCAACCACGCTGGTCAGGCCTACGAGTACTACTTCTGCGCGGCTCGCCAACAACCGGACTGCGGACTTCCGCACCTGCGCATCGCAGACGTTGAGGATGCCCTCCTGCGCCACGTGGCGGCGCTTCGACTCACTGCCGACGGGGCAAGTGCCATGCGCGAGCAAATCACTGGGCACCTCGAGCGCAGGCTGGAACTCGAACGCGAGACACACGTTCGCCTCCAGACCGAACTGGCCAAGCTCGACGTCCAGGAGGAGCGTCTGCTCGACCTTGCCGCCGATGCGTCCTTGACGACGAGCAAACTCCGCGTGCGACTGAACACGCTGCAAGTCAAGCGAACAACCATCCAGCAGCAGCTTGAACGCACCGACGACCATGTCCGGCGCGAGACCGAGGCCATGCTGGCCTACGTCGAGCTGCTTGAACATCCGGGCCAGTTCTACGCAACCGCCACCAACGAGGTGAAACGCAAGCTACTCGCCGCGTTCTACTCGCGTGTCTGGCTCGATGACGATGGCACCACCACACTGCCAATGCCCGAGGAGCGGGAGGTAGTGGCCTACATCCGGGATTCGGCCCGAGAGGCCATCAGTGACTCCCGGGGCAAAGAAAAAGGCGCTGGGCGTTTTTTCCGCAGAGGGCAAGGCCTACCGGGA
>CALMCP010000086.1 GCA_937863095.1 uncultured Candidatus Saccharibacteria bacterium
GAAGCATCACTTTTTTTTTTTTTTTCAAGTAGTGAATACGCACAAGCTACTGTACGGATTACGTAAAGCTAACAGAGAGAAAGGAGAGGATGCAGGATAGTATTTTCTAAATTCTGTTTTCTGCATTCTATATTCTAATACCATGTATTCCCCAACAGATTTAAAAAAAGGCACCGTCTGCCAGATAGATGGCAAGCCGTATCGTGTAGTCGAGTATGGCCAGAAGGTCATGGGCCGGGGCGGTTCTATTGTTAATGTTAAACTAAAAAACCTGCTCGATGGCAGTGTTATCCCAAAGACATTTAAGGGTCAGGACAAGATAGAGCCAGCAGAGGTGAACAACAAAACTGTTCAGTATCTGTACCGAGACGGCGATGCATTTCACTTCATGGACCCCGAGACATTTGAGCAATTTGAGCTTGGTTTGGACGTAGTTGATACGGCAGCAAACTATCTGAAAGAGGGCGATGAACTCACCTTGCAGTTGTTTGACGGTCGTGTCATCAATGTCGAGCTGCCAAAAAATCTCTACCTCGAAGTGACCTACGCCGAGGATGTCGTGAAGGGTGACACTACATCAAGCGTGCTCAAAGACGCAACGCTGGAGACTGGCCTGACGGTGAAAGTGCCGGCGTTCATTAAAACAGGCGACATCATCAGCATCGACACCGCAACAGGCGAGTACCGCGAGCGCAAGAAGTAAAGTTCATCTAGAGTTGACTTTTAGTTCAACTTTAGATGAACTTCTAGTATGAATACAACTATTACACTCAAACAATTTCGCACCGACATGCCAGCGGTGATTGATGCTGTGAGCAGAGGCAAGACTTTTACGGTTATTAAACGGTCTCGGCCAGTGTTTGAAATCACTCCTCCGGAGGACGAGGAATGGAGTATTGATTTTACGCAAAATGGCTATCCGGAGGGCATCGCCCCAGATGAGCTGCTGAAGAAGATAGACGCAGTTCTGGCAGAGCGTGAGGATTAGTACTAGTATGGCAGATCCAATCATCAAGTGTTAAGCCGCTTGTTGGCCTCTCGAGTATGTATCGAGTGAGGATTGGGCGTACTCGTATTATCTTTGTACGTAAAGATGGCGGCGGCTCGGTGATTTTTCGCATCGCGAATCGCGACGACAAGACATACAAAAGCCTTTAGGGTACAATAAGGTGGTGAAGATGAGAAAAGCAAAGGCGTGGTTTGGGCGATTTTTTACGGCAGATATGGCGGTGTTGAAGCGTCCTGGGGTGAAAAAAGCAATGATTATCACAGGTGCGTCGCTGGTCGGCGTGCTTTTACTTGTTCAGCTGGTCTATCCGCGTGACCGGACGCTGCTTGGCACGCATCTCGGCGAGCATGACACCAGCGGCTGGACAAAGCCGGACGTCGAGAAGCTCGCAAAGGAATTATACGAAACATCAACGGTCGAGGTAGAGGGCAGTGGCAAGACCATGTTGGCGCGAAGTTTGTCAGCGGTCGGTGTAACTATCGATGCGAAGGAAGTAGCTAACGAAACAGTGGACTATCCGCTTTGGCTGCGGTTTGTACCGACCAGTGTGTTTTGGCACGGACATGCGCACGAACAGTTCTCGGGCGCGGTGAATCAAAACACATTGAACAAATTTGTTGCCGACAGCGAGTCGAGCTTTGTCATCAAGCCAGAAAATGCCAAACTGACCACCGATGGTGCGAAGGTGAAGATCGTTGACCAAGTACGCGGAGCGACGCTTTCGGCCGATGAGTTCAAAAAAGGCGTCAAAGACATCACCTATCGCTTGGGTGGCCCAACGGTGCTCGACGTGACATTTCGCTACAGCGACCCAGTCATCAAAAAAGGTGATTTGGCGGCACTCCAACAGCGGGCGCAAGCGATTGTCGACACGCCACTCAAGCTGTCATTTGACAGCACGAGCGAGGCGGTGAGCCACGAAACATTGGCCAGCTGGTTGGTGTTTGGGCAGGACGACGCCAAGAAGGCCGACGACGTTACGATTGACATCAACAACGATGTAGCATTGCAGTTCGTGCACACGGCGTTTGACAAAGTAGTAGCGAAGCCCGCAGGTGTTACCGAAGTCTATCTGACAGATGGTGTTGAGCAGTCGCGAAAGGCAGGAGCTGAGGGTCGGGCGGTTGATGAAGCAGCCACGCAAACGGCGCTTCATGACGCGCTGCTCGGTGACGGTACGACTGAGGTGTCCGTGCCTGCTCGTTCCGTGCCGGCGCAAGTGAAGCAGCACCACACTTTTACAAAATCCCTCCGTGGGTTGCAAGCGTACCTTAACTCACTGGCCGACGAAGGCGACATCCGCGTCAGTGTGACGCAACTGGGTGGCAACGGCTGGTCGGCGAGCTATCGTGGTGGCGTGCAGACGACGGCTGCGAGTACCTACAAAGTATATGTCGTGGCCTATGCGCTGAACCAGATTGCCGAGGGCAAGTTGTCCTACGACGACCAGATAAATGGCACGAGTTTCCGTGAGTGTATCAGCCGGACTATCGTCAACTCCGACAACGCTTGTCCCGAAGCGATGATTGCCAAGTTTGGTCGCTCAACGCTGAACGATTTTCTCTACGAGCGCGGCTATAGCCGAGCGACAACGTTTACCAGCGCCGGCGCAGCGCAGAGTTCGACGAATGACCTCATCAAGGCGATGATTGACATCCAGCAGAGCACGCTGGTCAAGGGCGGAGAGCGCGATTTTATGCTTGGGCTGATGCGTGCGCAGGTCTATCGTCAAGGCGTGCCAGCCGGTACGAGCGCGGTGGTGGCCGACAAAGTCGGCTTCCTGAACGGCTATTTGAACGATGCAGCCATCGTCTATCATCCGAACGGCACCTACGTCATCAGCGTGATGACCAGCGGGGCTTCGTGGGGCAAAATAGCCGAGATTACCCGAAAAATCGAAGGAATCATGTACTAGTGAAAACGCGGCTTGATGTTGAACTGGCGCGGCGCGGGCTGGCGACGTCTCGTTCGCAGGCGGAGAATGCAATTCGCCTTGGACAGGTCGAAGTCGACGGTCGTGTCGCGACGAAGGCGGGTCAACCGGTGCAGTCCGATTCGGCGATTCGTTTGCTGTCAACTGAGCAATATGTCTCGCGTGCTGGGCTGAAACTAGCGAGTGTGGCGAGTGGGTTCAAAGTGGAGTTTCAGGGTAAGGTGGTCCTTGACGTTGGCTCGAGTACCGGCGGGTTCACTGATTATGCCCTCCAACACGGGGCTGAGCGAGTCATTGCGGTGGATGTCGGTACTGACCAGTTGCATCCAAGTCTGCGCGCGGACGAGCGGGTCGAGCTGTATGAAAAGACCGACATCCGTGACTTCCAGACCGACCAGCCTATAGATATCATCGTCTGCGACGTGTCGTTCATCAGTCTGCGGGAGATTTTGCCACATGTTGCGCGGGCGCTCATGGGTTCACAGACGGTGCTGCTTGCTATGGTCAAGCCGCAGTTTGAAGCTGGCAAGGGGCAGGTAAACAAGGGTGTTATCAAAAATGACAAGATTCGTCGGCAGATTTTGGCGGGGTTTGAGGAGTGGGCGCGGAACTATTTTATCGTTCAGGACAAGCGTGACAGCGACGTTGCCGGCCAAAAGGGCAATGTTGAGCGGTTTTATGTGCTGAAAAAGGCAAAATAGCGATTAGCCATTGCTTTTTCATAACGCATGTGCTATAATATAACTATGGCCGTCATTCCGACGGCAGTGTAGCTATGGCTACTTTACATCCGAACAGGAGAAAATAATGCGCAAGCTTATCGTGGCTGTGGCCGTGATGTTCGCCCTCATCGTGTCGATGCTTGGGGCGACTTCGTCGACGGCTAGCGCCGCCCCGAAGAAGGGCATCGATGCCATCGCCATCGACTACAAGAGCAAGAGCTACTTGCAAGTCGATGCTCGGCGTTCGCCGGCCAACCTCGACACGCCTCAGAAGCACTCGAAGATTGTCTTCGAGGGCAAGACGGCCAAGGGCCAGAAGTGGGAAAAGACCTATGCCTTCTACCCGAACCGGCTGAACACCTACGGCATCGCCCGTAGCAAGTCGGCTGGCAAGGTGAAGTGGCGTATCGTTGACACCCGCAACAGCAAGGTGCTCATCGATGCCGGCACCATCGACGCTCGGTTTCCCGAGCAGCGAGCGGTCAAGCCGCTGAAGAAGACGGGGTACTACCACGTCGACGGCAAGCGGTTGATGACCGACTGCCAGAAGGTGACGAAGGGCAAGCACAAGGGTGACACCTACTGCGAGACTCAGGTCTACAAGAAGGTCAAGGTCGTCAAGAGCGGCAAGACCACGACCAGGTGGGTCTGGCAGGCCTACGGCTGGGAGGTGATTCCCAAAAAGAAGTAACCCGTTCGGATACCCCCGCTCGACAGTGTCGGTGCGGGGGTTTTCCATTTGCTAGACCCTGGGAGACGCGTTTGGAGGGCTACACCTCCTATACATTGAACCGAAACTCAACCACATCTCCCGGCTGCATGACATATGTCTTGCCTTCGGTGCGGATGTTGCCGGCGGCACGAGCGGCCGCCTCGGAGCCGGCGGCTACCAAGTCGTCATAGTCAACGACTTGTGCGGCGATAAACCCGCGCTCAAAGTCGGTGTGGATGACACCGGCAGCTTGCGGGGCGGTCCAGCCTTGGTGGATGGTCCACGCACGCACTTCTTTTGGTCCGGCGGTCAGGTAGCTTTGCAAGCCAAGTGTGTCATAGGCGGCGTGAATGAGCTGCATCAGTCCGGTCTCCGACACGCCGTAACTTTCCAGCAGCTCTCGGGCGTCATTATTCGACAACCCCTTGAGCTCTTCCTCGAGTTTAGCACTAGCAAACAGGGCTCTGGCAGGTGCGACGAGGCCTCTGAGCTCGTCCTGGCGTGCAGTATCCGTGAGGCCATGCTCGTCGACATTGAACACATAAATTACTGGTTTCGCGGTGAGTAGGTGCAGGTCGGCGATGGCCGCTTCGTCGACAGAGGGCAGGGCGGACAACGGTGTGCCAGCCTGGAGGTGGCGCAGCAAACTCTCGAGGTAGCTGGCTTGCTCGCGCGCTTCAGGGCGAGCCTTGGCCTCTTTTTGCAGTCGCGGCAGGCGGTGTTCGATAGTCTGGATGTCTGCGAGGATGAGCTCGGTATTGATAATCTCTATGTCGCTCTTCGGGTCAACCTTCGTATCGTCGTGACGAAGTACACCGTCGTCCTCAAACGCTCGCACGACATGGGCGATAGCACTACACTGGCGGATGTTTGCCAGAAACTTATTTCCCAACCCCTCGCCCTGCGACGCGCCCGCCACGAGTCCGGCGATGTCGACGAACTCAACCGTCGCTGGCAGGAGCTTCTGGCTACCGTAGAGGTCAGCCAACTTTTGCAGACGTTCATCGGGGACGGGAACGACGCCGGTGTTCGGCTCGATGGTCGCGAACGGATAGTTTGCCGCCAAGATGTCGTTGTTTGTTAACGCGTTAAATAGGGTAGACTTGCCAACATTTGGCAGTCCGACGATGCCGATAGATACACTCATGCCCTAAGTATAACAGGGGTAAAACTATAAGGCAATATTGTAGTGCGTCGCTGAGTAAACATACTGTTCAACAAACAGTTCGCGAAACGGCTGGATAGAGTTTTGTTCGTAGAAGATAAGCGTAGCTTCTTTGTATTCTCTCTCGTCAACGCTACGATATGACAATGGCGCATAGTTGTGCCGCAGTAGTAGCGAATTTGCTAGAACGCGCGCAGTTCGCTTATTTCCATCCTCGAAAGGCTGCAGATAACTAAGGCCCAGTACCGCGACAAGCGCCTGCTCGTAGGGTTTTTTACGCGAGGCTATGGCCTCCGAAAGGGCTATGAGCTGTTCTCTGAGTTGTTGCTTCATTGCGAGGGGAGTGTATCTTGACCCAGTAATGCCGACAATACGGTCGCGTACCCCATGCTCAACCCCGAGCCCGTCAGTGACATAACGGTGTAGCTGCTCTATGTATGCCGTGTTGATAGGGACATTTTCTCGCATTGACTCAACCGCAAACAGGTACGCCTTTTTGTGGTTAAGAATCATCTTTGCCTCGTATTTTGATTTCCCCTCGGCTTCAATGCCGTTTCGAAGCAAGAACTCGGTATCTATAAGGGAGTAAGTATTGCCCTCGATTTTCGATGATTTCCAAGAAAATTCAATAACAAACCGCTCCAGCTCGCGCCGGTGAAGGCTAGGGCTCATGTCGTGTGCATTGCTGCGAAATACTCGGGACGCCTCTTCCATGCGCTGAAGCTGCTCAGGACGAAAAAGTGATGGCGCTTCGGATAGCGTGGGAAATAGCGAGAAGTTATATGACTCTCGAGCATTTCGAGTGTCTTCGTCTTGACGGTAATATTCGCCGAGTTCATAGGGCAAAAAAAGATGATTTTTCTCAGTCAGGGCGTACTTTACCCCTTTATTTTCGCCTTTTTTTTCTAAAAGACCCATCCCTGCTAGCGTGGATAGGTCGCGGCGCAGTGTCGCTGGGGAGGTGTTGGTTGCTATGGTGGCGACATCAGATGCACTAAACCAGCTATGTGTCTTTGCAAAGCGTATGATAGCGCTTTGTCTTGGGGTGAGAGGAGTTTTATCGCTCATAATAGTATCAAATATACGTCATTTTGAGCGATATGACAACATTTTTTGAGCGATATATGAAAAATAGAGTTTTCATCCTACAGTGAAACTTTTCTGAAAAACGGAAAAGTTTACAGTGTGGAGTTAAACTATTGACAAAAAAAGAAAAGTTTACTACCATGGTAGCATGATAAAACGTGAACAATACCTTCAGAAACTGCGTGGTTTTTACGACAGTGACCTTGTAAAAGTAATTACCGGCGTGCGCCGGTCAGGTAAGTCTGTATTGTTATCTCAAGTGATGCAGGAGCTGAGAGACGCTGGTGTTCCAGATAGCCACATCATCTTTATCAATTTCGAGGACCTTGGCTATAGTGACATCACCGATGCAAAAGCACTCGACAGCCACATCAAGGCTCAGATAGCCGACAGAGCGAAGTACTATGTCTTTCTGGACGAAGTACAAAATGTCGCAGAGTTTGAGCGTGCAGTGAACTCTCTGCGCGCCACACAGAACGTGAGCTTATTTATCACTGGCAGCAACGGCAAACTTTTGTCAGGAGAGCTTGCGACGCTTCTGTCGGGACGCTACGTCAGCACGCGCATCATGCCATTTTCGTATCGCGAGGTGTTTGACTACACGGGCACTGATTGGCGCGACCGCAAGGCAGGATTTCTTGACTACATGGAGTGGGGTGGTATGCCTCAGCTGTATAACCTACAGTCGGAGTCGCAGTATGGCACGTATCTTGAAGACTTGTACAATTCCATCATCTTACGTGATATCATCGAGCGCTATGGCTTCAAAAACGTTGACCTGCTCAACCGAGTGCTACAGTTCGTCATAGAAAATATCGGCGGGGTGTTCTCGGTTAATTCTATCGTCAAATATCTCAAAAACGAGAAAATTACCTCGTCGCCGACGACCATCTACAGGTACCTCGATGCCATAGAGGCGTCACTTATCATCTCTCGAGCGAACCGCTATGATATCCGAGGCAAAAAAGTTATCCAATTTTACGAGAAATACTACGTAACCGACCTTGGCCTCCTGAAGCTGAAGCGCACGAGCTACGAAAAGTCGACTGGCGGTAGGCTGGAAAACATCGTATACAACGAACTGCTTGTGCGAGGTAAAAAAGTCTATGTTGGCGAGGCTGATGGTAGGGAAGTCGATTTCATCGCCGAGGACCAGTCGGGTATAACGTACATCCAGGTCGCAGAAACCTTGTCTGCTCCAGGTGTGGAGGAGCGTGAGTTCAGTGCATTTGCGGCTGTTCCGGATAGCTATCCTCGGCTCGTGTTGTCGATGGATGAGCTTGACTATTCACAGGGTGGCGTGCGGCATGTACATGTAGTGGACTGGTTATTGCAAGAGCTGTAGACGCCGTGTTGCACGTTACGTCTTGCTGGATTACCCGGATAAGCTTGTCCTCTGACTAGTTCAGGGGACCGGGTAATGACAGGGGAGGGACGGGGCTGGGTAGTGACGGGGTTTTGAGGTTTGGAGGGACATGTTTACATATGCACAAAAGTATGGTAGAGTGTTTGTATAGCGTGCAACAATGCGCGTGTGTTCGGTTGAGCTGAAGGGATTTATTGCTAAATAGGTCCGGGAAGCTCCCGGACGTTTAACAATCAGTTCTTTCAGCTTAATCGAATACGTCTTTGTTTTTCTTTTTGAAAGGAGAAAAATGAAACTCAAGAGGCGCGGGCTGTTTGCCCGCATAAGTGCGACTGTGGTCGCACTTCTGATGGTGCCTTTCAGCACCATCTCCGTCGCCTACGGGCTCGGCGACAACGACGGCGTCGATGAGACGCCTGTCGTCGCCACCGAGCCGGCGGAGTCGACTGAAGAGCCGGCTCAGGAGGTCGAAGAGCAGAGCTCCGAGACCGCTACGGCCGAGAAGACCGAAGTCGTGGAGGAAGCTCCTCCTGCGGCTGAGGCCCCGGACGCGACTGAAGAAGTTGCGTCCTCCGAAGGGGATGACTCTGACGTCACCTCCGATGCCGCCGCCGACAAGGCGGCCACTGAGGAGAAGGTCGAGCAGGCCGCCAAGGCCGACGACAAGAAGGCTGAGGCGACCGCAAAGAAGGAGGAGCCGAAGAAGACTTCCGCTCCCGAGCCGAAGCCTTCGCCGTCTCCGTCTGTTGATGACGAGGCTGCCAACGTCTCTGAAGACGACGAGGTCGCTGAGGAGGATGACGACGATGGCTTGGGGCCCACTTCGGCCGACCTCCTCGTGAGCTGTACGGCAGGCGTGATTGTCATGCAGAATGTGCACCCCACAGGGCAGTCATTCACCAACATCGGTTACGACACTGATGAAGGTGAGGTCATCCTAGACCGAGTCGTTCTCGGTCCTGGGCAGACGCAGACGCTGGACGCGTCAACCGTACCAGCCGGTCATCCACTGTATTGGTGGACTGACTGGTTGACAGAGTGGGGTTGGTGGGTCGAGAACGGCGGCTCCACGCACTGCTCTGGTGGTCCGACTCCGGAGCCGTCTCCGACACCGACCGAAGAGCCGGAGCCTCGACCTGTCGATGTCGGCCGCGACTCGAAGACGGGGTTGGTCACTGCGACCAACCCCGAGGGCAATCCGCCTGTCGTCGTTGTCGTTCGCGACAAGGACGACAAGGAGATTGGGCGAGTCTCGCTCAAGCCGGGCGAGACCGGGACGGTCGGGACCGATCGTTGCGAAGAGGTCTCCATCGGCATCATCGTTGGTGACGCCGACGAGCAGTTCTGGGGAGAGCTCCCCGCTGAGATCTGCACGTCAACTCCACCACCTTCGCCGACTCCCACGGAGACGGTGAAGCCCAGCCCGACGCCGACTCCGGAGCCGACAGCTCCCGAGCCGACTCCGTCCGCAACGCCGACGCCGACGCCGACTCCCACCCAGGAGCCGACCAAGCCTGTCGCGCCCAAGCCGAGCCCGACGACCGAGCCCACTGCGACTCCGTCCGAACGGCCGACTGCGGAGCCCACGTCCGACAAGGACGGTGGCTCCAAGGATGGGGACAAGGACAAGGGCAAGAAGGGCACCAAGCCCAGGCTACCCAAGTCCGGCGTGAGCGACGATGACCCCATCGTCGCGATCGTCGGCGCCACTGTGCTTGCCGCAGCGGTGTCCGCGGGTGGCCTCGTCGCCTGGAGAAGGCGGCGGGCTAGCTGAAAACTGATTGTCCCCCGGTGCGCCCTGTGCGCACCGGGGGCTTTCTCTATTGTACTACTATGAATTTTGTGATATAATAATCTATATGGACATCAACGTGTCCTACATTAACAATGTGATTCAAAAGAAAGGTGCTACCATGCGTCACATATCCCACGTAAAACGGGTGTTGGCGCTGGTAACGGTGCTAACATTCTCTGTCTCAGCGTGTGCGCCGACTCCGGAGTCGACAAGTTCGTCTATTCCGACAGTGGTCGCGACACCGTCTCCTAGTGTTGCTAGGGTGCCAACGGCTTCGCCGGTCACAGAAGCGTCGCTAACGCCTTCTTTGTCGCCTACCCCTAGTCTGCCAGATGGCTGTGATGCTCCGACTGAGCTATCGCGGCCCACGAAAGTGCGAGCAGGGGACATGGCAACCAAGAAGGTGCAGTCTCTGCCTTTGACCTCGGACGGGGCCTTGCCGGCTCCGCTGAACGACAGTCCCGATGAATTTGCTTGGTGGGACGAGTCGGGCAAGCTCGGAGAAGATGAGGACGAAACTATCCTTACTGCCCACACCTACTCAAAGCGTCAAGATGCTTTGGGAAATGTGCTTCAGGATACACTGGGGCAGGGCAGTCTCATCCGAGCAACCGGTGCCAATGGTCAGACGTACTGCTACGAAGTAGTGGAGCGTCTGGAGGTGTCTGCGGCTGGTAATGAAGGCTACGATGTTCGCCAGGGCGGACAGCTGACTATCATCGTCTGCTCTGGCTACGAGGATGGTGTTTGGACCAAGCGCACCTTCTTTCGAGCGACGCTCGTGAAGTAACCACTTTGTTGATGTTACCCCCGTCATGCCGTATGTGCTGACGGGGGTGCTTCATGTTGCGACTCTTGAACCTAACGATGTGGCTTTACTCTGCTTCGATGTTAGGTATAATGGTAAAGGTAAGGTTATAACAAATGGGCTATCTCTAATCAAACAAGGAAAAGGGCATGGACAACAACAATTCAACAGAACATCCACACCAGCAGCCTACGCGCTCACGCAACCGAGTGATACGCAGGCTGTTATTGATTTTAGCAGGAGCGTTCCTGTTGGGTGCGTTAACATTTGGTGTGCTATTTTGGATGAACAGGGATGCTGGGAAGGATGCCTCCGATACCGAGAAAATCTTGACGATTGCTGACCTTGAAACTTCCGAGGTTCAGCTAACTTCCGAGGTTTCCGATGCCTCGGTGAAAAATCTCGACAAAGAACTGAAGGCCAAGATTGACAAACAAGTTGCTAGCAAGGAGAACCCCATCGAAACAGTCTGGGACTTGGTCGATGTGCTCTGTAGCACTGCCAACACCACTCGCCCAACGCAGTGTGTTGACTATGTTAAAGAGTTTCTCGACACAAAGATGGATACGCTGAAGTTGACGAGTGATACATATGGACAGCCAGACGACCTCCAGCTCAACTATTGGCGAGCACAGTTCTACTCGATATTGGTTTCGAACTATGGTTTTATGATGGATAACGAATTTACCGACAGTGATGGCAATCCCATGGACACTACTAGCGAGCAGTTAAAGTACGTAGACCTCTACCTAGAAATCGCCCAAAACCCTGCCAGCTGGGGCGAACCACAAGTAAATGAAGAGGGGCGCACCTGGTACTTTTATGAGTACGAGAGGACGAGCGACATGCTTGAGCTACGTGAACAGCTAAATACAGGAGGCACTGAATGAAATCTCGACTAGTATATGTCATGCTGTTGGCTGTGATTGTGGCTGCAGTTGGCAGTGGACAGGCACAAGCGGCAACAACTATTCACAAGGACAATTTAGCCAGTCCCAACGCAGCTAAGAAATTTGTCAAGCAACAAGACATAGACTACATGGTATATGTCAACGGCAGCAAAGCGATGTATAGTAAAAACAACGGTACGAAGTGGTTTTTCACAACTAAGACGTACTCTGTAGAAAAAAACAACAGTGGTGAGTCGGACGATGAGCAGGATGCTTGTATCACTTCGCTCTCTGGCGGGTATAATTTTAGTGTTACTATTCGCGCTAACACAGCACGTCCGCCAACTTGTGGCAACGATGGTAGTGGTAATAATAATTCAAATTCTTGGTTGACAGGACATGTAGGGGGTATGTTCAAAGTCACTCCGCCTGTATCAGACATGCCTCTGGCGCTTTTTCTGGAGGACATTGACGGAAAGCGCACCAAAAACGGCCAGCCTGAGGGGAATGAACAGCATGTATATATTACTAAGAATAGAGTTAGCAAGATATATATATCAAAATCTGATCCGTATGTGACATCCAGGCCGCTTAATGGCAGCAGTAATGACAATGACGTACTTAATAACGGCAAGGGCAAGTGTGGTGATGACGCGGCAGCGGGTGACAACCCAGACGTTACAAAATGTAACGCCATAGTACTAGTAACCGCGGGCGGTAGCTTTAACATCAAGGCAGGCATGAAGAGTTCTAGGGCTATGATTACCATAAAAAGTAATATGACTGAGGATTATCGCACGCTGACCTTTAATGCAAACGGAGGCACGGTGACTGATGTTAGTAACGACTCTCTCTATTCACATCCTGACGGCACTACTAAGGCGCTGAGGGAATACGAAAAAGGCAGCACGCCCAAAGACTTTCCTACGCCCCACAGGTCTGGATACACCTTCAAGGGATGGTGGGATACAAGTGCTGCCACAGGAGGTAGCGAATATGAACCAGGCAAGAGCGCTCTAAATAGTAACAGGACGGTTTATGCGCGATGGCAGCAGAATCCCACCCCCTCTGCCTGGGAAGTTGATGTAAGGTCTCAGGTAGCGCCATCAAAAACGCCCTCGCAGACCAATGGTGGCCCAGGTACGTATTCATCAAACAACATGATGGCTTGGCCTGGTGAGTATGTATATTTTCGTCATGGCGTCAAGAAGACGGGTACAGGCACTGCCCTTGTCGACAGAACACGTCTGTTGAAGACCGGTTCGGCGACCAACTATACGGAGTACGGCAATACTGTTGTAGATAGCGAAATCGGGACTACTGAGACGTGGTATCCATTGAATGACACTACCAAGCAATATCAGATACCGCCAACTGCTACCCCAGGTGACCAGTACTGCCAACGCTACAAGATAACGCCGTGGAAGTCTGGCTCCACAGATGAGAAGCTGAGTACTCCTGTTTGTGTGACTGTTCGTGGTTGGACGATAACACCGACAACAAACTCTCCGACGATGGCGTCGGGTAAGATACGATTTACCCATTCGATTAAAAATAACGGACCCGACTCGACAAACAAGGAGATTACTTTTAGGACGCGCATGGTACGGTCACCGATTGACCTGAGCACTACTACGCCTTCTGGTAGTTATGCCGCAGACTATTCGCATATATGGAATGGGTCTGGTGAAAAGATTGCGAGCGGAAGAGCAATGAATGCTACATTTCCTGCATCTGCTGTGTTTACTGGTAGCAATAAAACATCAATTGTGCGCGATATCATCAATGATGACATCGGTCAGTACATCTGCGGATGGATTACTGCAGTGCCAAAGAACCAAAGTCAAAGTGCCACTGCTGACATGAATGACGGAATCAGCTCTCAACCCAAGTGCGCACTGATACCGCACGACTTTCTCTTAACTCCTACTCCCGTTGTCAATATCACCAACATCGTTGAGGGTCAAACCTCTATACAGATGTCATCAGTCCGGGGACGGGTCGCGAATACGAGTGGTACCAAGTCCTACACTAATTTTCGCTACGGTATGTCACAGTTTGTTGTACGAAAGGGTACTGCGTATGGAACGACACCGGGAAATCTGCCAAACGTAGTCAATAACTGGAATAACTGTGTTATGCCGCAAAGACATGTCACGGGTGTAACGCTGAGCAACTGTGCAATGGCAGCCGGATACTCTGGCACTCGGGCTGCAGAGCTCAATACTGGCGGCTCGTTTAACTTCGGTGGCGGCACTGGAGATATCGACCTGACGTCGCTCAGCCTCTCACTCGGTGATAGAATCTGCTGGGTAGCCTATGTTGCCAAATACAACAAAGATGCAGGAGAGCATGACTATAGCTATTCCGCCCCAGAGTGTCGGACAGTCGGCAAAGTTCCGAAAGTTCAGTTCTGGGGTGCTGACGTCCGCTCCGCCCAGGAAGTCAAGACGGGAGAACCTCGGACTATCGGTACTGGTGTCTATGGCTCTTGGGCTGAGTACGCCATCATGTCGAACCATAGTGTCGAGTCGGCATCGGCAGCCAAACTGTCGTCGAGTGCTGATGGGCGGACTACTCTCCCGACTGAGACTGAGCGCAATCTTCTGACGTTCTCAAATACAGCGCCGTACGGCAATTTCGGAGGCACTTTTGTCTCGACGATACCAGGCACGTACCACGCGGACGATGCGACCGGAGTAGGTATGTCTGGTCCGGTCAATATCGGTACTATCGGAGACGGTACATATAAAACTACCGAAGATCTCACCATAAATGGCGGCGAGCTAATGAGCGGTCGAACTGTGATTATCAAATCAACGCGCACCGTCACAATCACTGGCAACATCACGAAGAGGGCGGGCGACTCCTATACAACCAATAGCGATGTACCACAGCTCGTTATTAGCGCCAACCGCATCATCATTGACGCCAGTGTAACGCAAGTTGACGCGTGGCTCATCGCCAAAACGGGTCCTACTAGCTATGTGAGTACTTGCGGCAGTACATCAGGGGGCGCTCAGTGGCTGCAGAGCGTTACGAGCGATACCTGCAACCAGCCACTCATTATCAATGGACCTATCACTGCTAACCACCTCTACCTACGCCGGACATCCGGCTCAGAAGCAGGGAGCCGCCACGTGCCCGCAGAAGTGCTCAACCTCCGCCCTGACACCTACCTTTGGGCAAATGCCACCGCCCGCAAGTCTCAGTCCATCAGCACGATGTACACTCGCGAGCTACCGCCAAGGTTTTAGGGGTTCTTGCCTGACTAGCGCCAACCGACGCTTTTGTGCTATGCTACTAGTATGATTCGGCGAATATTTACTCGGATAAAGCGACTTGTTGATACACCTGATGTAGAGGAGCTTGCGGCATATCAGCACAAGATTCCTCATAGCGTGAAGTTGGCTATCGAGTATGACAAAAACACTGGTTTTTATACGGCTAGGGTGACCCATATCGATAAAAAGGCGACAAAAAATCTAATCATTACCGAGAGCAGGACGGCCGATGGTTTGATAGGTATGGTGAACGATGCAGTACTGACATATCTGGACTTTCCTGAACGGATTAAGCTCCACATGCCTCAGCTTTTGCCAGAGGGGATAGATTTTGCCGACCAGCTGTCACGTCAGGGTAGTTTAGTTCTGGCAAAGTAAGCACTATGGGCTCGTATTACTGCACGATAAAAACCAAGAAGCTCATCGCTTTACTGGTGCGGTCTGGGTTTGTGAGCAAATCGGGCGCAAAGCATGGTAAGTACGAGCGAGAGGGCAGCGTTGTGATTGTCCCGAGGCACAGGAGTATATCTCCGGGGACATCGAAGCAAATTTGTAGCGACCTAGAAAAGCTATTTGGCATCGATACAAAAGAGCTCAATAAGCTATTTTGATGCTCCGGAAGACAGTTGACATAAGCACGCTGGTTTGACACTATAATAAGTACAAGTCCCCGCACGGAGCAGTATGTTCCTATCGCGGGGACTCCTTTTTATGGCGGTGCGGGGCAGAATGCGCGAAATGCTTGCATTTTTTAACGATGTGTGGTATAGTGGGGGTATAACCAGCTTCGGCTGGGTGTATAGCAATGATTTATTCTGGTAGTACACCAGAGAAAGGATCCCAAGAGTTATGCGACCTACTGTCGAAAAACGAGGTGATTCAGGAAATAGACTAAAGAAGCTTCTTGCCGGAACTATGGGAGTGTTGACGCTCAGTGGTCTAGTGGCCTGTGAGTCAGAGAGGGATTCGCAGCCCCAGGTGGTTTCAACTTCGATTGCGCCGTCTCCAGAGGCTTCCAACGCGCCTGCTACAGAGACAGTCGAGCCGACAACTACGCCAAGTCAAGAAATAGAACAACCTAGCACAGAAGAGGTGCCGGTTCGTGACTGGGAATTTTTTGACATAGATACGCTTACTACGGATTGGAACGATTTAGGCGAAAGGGAGAAGCTGATTGCAGCTGACCAGTTCTTTGAAGATAATGAGCCCAACTTTAACTTCAGAGCTTTTGGTTATGAGAAGAAAGACGTTGAGGCTATGGCTACTGCAACCCTGAAGAAGCTCGAAATAATTTTTGATTTAGGCGCAGATTTCACTGACGACAGGTATCCACAAATGGCAGTAAACTTGTTGGAGACAGTTGTGCAAAAAGAAAGTGCGGCAGAACGGAGGCCATACGAACTAATGAAGGCCTTGTTGGCTGACACGAGACAGTACCTCGACGATTCGAGTGACCCGACAGTCATGGCTATGCGAAAGCAATTCTATCTAAGCAGGATACTCGTGTCATCAGACGAGCCATATCCAACTACACTTGCGGGCGAGGATATGCTTACCTACAACGTAACGGCTAAACTGGTCGATGCCACGGAGGACCAATCCCAGGGTGACGAAAATACGACATTCACATTCCGCTCTGCGATTCGTCGTACAGGTGAAGAGGCCGGAGGGCCCACGGAGGTGGTTTACGCTTTCTTTGGAACTGATACGAAGGTTCAGTACAACAAAGGCGAGTCCAAGGTATTGGTCAGCGACGCAATTGCCGAAATGCCTTCGAAATAAGTCCTGTCTGGTGCAGTTGACGCTATTGTAATGGTGTTGCGTGAGTTAAGCTAAGTTGGTTTCTATTTTTCCTGTTTAATTGTGCTTGTGCTATAATTGCGTTAAGTCATTATGCGCAAGTACCGCCTCACTAGTTTATTGTTTATATTAATCTCCGTAGGGATGTCTTTCCTGGTGGCCTTTCCTGTTTCTGCCGAGGGGGTAGATTTGCGAAACGGTAAATCAGAACTCGAGAAGCAAATCAACGAGGGTAGCTACGAGGTTCAGAAGCAACAGGATGTCGTTGCAGGCGTCAGGATTAATATATGGGGAGGGTCGGCTTTCTTTGGCTACGGCGCAATGTCTAACAGTACTGGAGGGGGGCAGGCTGCTACGATAAAGTGCAATCCCAGCTCAAATGACAGTTTTTCTCTTACGGGAACTATCGTATCGCCGGCGGACTTATGGACGCAGCTTGATAAAGGTAGCAAGCCTTCCATAAAAATTCGTTGGCAGATTGGTGCGGTCAATGGTGATGCAGAGGTGCTTCAGAAAGCATGCTCAGAGAGGTATAGTGAGTTTACCAAGACAACCGAAACAACGGTGAAGGATAGTGAGACAGTTGAAAATACCATCAAGCTTGATGCAGGGGATGCTGCTGTTGAAGAAGCGTTGGGGCAGAAACTATTAGGTGCACTTCGCAGTAGTCTACTGAAAGACTTTGATAAAAGTTCGTGGTTTAAGGACTTGTCAAGTGACGACAAATTAAAGGCTGGCTGTACATATGACCCGGTGGATAAGAAATATGCGTGTAACGCGGCTGCAAAAGAGAGACTCTTTCAAAGGATGTTGGGTACCTGTGCACGGGCTGCATTGGCTGATAAGACTGGCGACCAAAAAACAATGATTGCCGATTGCGTGAGCACTAATATGTATGGTGATACTAGTAAGGCCAAGACCATTGCTAGCAACATGAAGTCTATCACTGTGGATGACCTTAAAAAGATAGCCGAGGAAGCTCGGGAGAAGGCTATTGATGAATTAACAAAAGAAGAGGAAAGTGAAGAAAATACAAAAACTTGTGGCACAGAAGTGACCGGTATCGGTTGGATTATTTGTCCGATTACTAATGCTGCTATCGGTTTTGCGGACACGATATGGTCCATATTCGAAGGGATGCTGAGAACGAGTCCTCTGCGTCAGTCGGGCGGCAGTGATAATGGTATGTATTTCGAAACATGGCAAAATATTCGCAATATCGCAAACGTCTTGTTTATCATTGTTTTCTTGCTGGTTGTGTTTTCGCAGGTATCTAATATCGGTCTTAGTAACTATGGCATAAAAAAGATGTTGCCTCGCATGATAATGGCAGCGTTGGCCATCAATCTATCGTTCTTTATCGTGCAGATTGCTGTGGATATCGCTAATGTACTGGGAAGCACCATACTCGATGTCTTTGAAAATGCAATCGTAGTAAAGCCTGAAATAAAATGGGAGAATGTGTTGTCCGACATTGTGGGCGGTGCCGCGGTCGGAACACTTACTGTATTCGGAGTAGGGTTTGCGACCGCAGCTGGCCTTACGATGCCATTGATTATATTGCTAGTACTTCTACTCATACCGGCCGTCGTGGGCCTGGTTGCAGGCTTCTTGACCCTTGTCATTCGGTCTGCGCTAATTCCGATAATTGCAATATTTGCACCGTTGGCCTTTGTGGCGTATATCTTTCCAAATGGACAATCGTTATTTGATAAGTGGCGTAAGACATTTACTGCACTTTTGCTATTGTACCCACTGTCGGCAATTTATTTTGGCGCATTGAAGTTTGTTGCGGCCATTATGATTAACGCACAAGGCGTGCTGGAGCGTATGGTTGGACACGGGCTATTGTTTATGGGTTGCTTTGTAGTACTCGGTATTGCCCTAAAAGGCAACGCTATAACGGGAAAGGTGTTTGGGTCGATACAAGGTGGTATTAACAAGGTCGTCGAGCCTGCACGAAAGGTGGGCATGGGGGTTGCTGGTGGTATGGCAGCCCTGCGATTTGCTAAGTTTAAGAATACCAATCCAAGCTCTATCAATGCTGGTAAAGCAGGCTTCTTGGGTAGGCATGCTGTAACTCGGGGGGTTGGGAGGGTCTTGAGGACTTTTGATCAATCTAAGTGGGCACGAGAACAGGGTGCAGCTGTTGCAAAGGGCGACCAGCAGCAAGCATTCCAAGAATGGGCAACTGGTGATGGAAAGGATAAGTTTACCAAAATAAGTGGTATTGATGCGGGGTCATCTCTGACAGGTAAGGCATACATGAATACTCTGACGGAGAAAGCCGTAAAGAACCAAGAGGCGAGAATTAGTAGTATGGACATCTCTCAGCTTGCCAAGGAGTTTAAGGAAGCTGTTAATGCAAATAATGGCCAGGGAGATGAGATACGGGCACTTGCAGCCCAGAATCGCCTTCTTGAGTCAGGGGCCCTTGGCTTAACCATGGCCAATGATGTTCTTGCTTCGACCAACGGTGGTGGTCAGCTGTACGGTTCGCTGGCGAGCAACGTTCGCAGTAATCATGCTGGGGCGATGGCTCAAGATAATGTTACGAAGGCATGGGCAGGAAAGAGTAACTCAGAGGACCAGAGTTGGCAGGCGGCAACAGCCAGGGCACAGGAAAAGATTGTCAAAGACGGTATTACTCCCGAGAAGTTTGCTACACTTAGTGACGAGGCCCAGGCTCGCATACTTAGTGATAGCTCGACTAGGGCAAGGCTATCAAACGAGGCCCTGAAGGCACTTGGAGATTCATCGTCTATCTTTGGCGGTAAAGTGTCCGATAAGAACAGAGACGTGATTAATGTTGAACTGAGCGCCCGAGGTGTGAGTGTGGCAGGTGCGGCTCCTGCGGCTGGGGGCAGCCCTGCCTCAGTACCCGGAGGTGCTGGATTTAATCAACAGACGCAGAGTGGGCTATGGATTCCCAGGAATGGCAGTGGTGGGCAGGCTCCGCCTCCGCCGAACAACCAGCCTCCTGCTCCTCCAAGTACACCATAGGCGAAACGTTGTCGAGCGCAAGGATTTGAATACTTTTTTTGGAAAGCCGACTTTCCAAACTTTCCCTTTTTGGTACTTTTGGAAAGCAGGGTTTACAAAAGTACGGACGAGAAGATACCTACTATTATGACAACCGTCAGGCCCCCAGCACGCTGAGCGGGAGAACGTTTACTCCGTCTGGCCGGGTGTAGGCGAGTCCAGTGCCGGTGATGATGTTGAGTGAACTGGGCGGGAGAGACTTGGCGGTGTCGATGTTTTTTGCGAAGGCAAGGAGCTTTTCGGCGGCAAGGTCGAGGTCGATGTCGCCGAGCTTCACTTCACAGGCTGCCCACGCACCGTCACGTCGCTCGACGACGATGTCCACTTCGTTATCTGCCGAGTCACGGTAGTACGAGAGCGTTGCGTCATTGACATCAGCATAGACTTGCAGGTCGTGAAACACGAGTGATTCAAAGAGAAATCCAGAGAAGTTCAGGTCATGAAAGAGCGCTTCAGAAGAGAGGCCGAGGGCGGCACAGGCGAGTGATGGGTCTGCAAGATGGCGTTTCGGGGTGGTGCGTAGGGCGGCCGATGAGCGGATGTGGACATTCCACGCTGGCTGATTGATAAGTATCATGAGTCGGGCAAAATCATCGAGATAATCATAAGTGACTTGGCGCGACACGGTGAGCTCAGAGCCGTGCAGTGTGTCTGAGGCGGTGTCGGACGAGATGGTGGTGATGTCGACTGCCGTGGCGATATTGCGGGCAATTGACTGGAGTACTTTGTCGGCTTTTTGGCGATTGCGCTGGATGCCAGAAACGCGGCTGATATCGTCGCCGACAAGGAGGTCTACGTAGGAACGGTTGATGGTGATGGCGCTTCGTTCGGTCTTGCCGATGTGTGCCGGCCAACCGCCAATGACAAGTCGCTGCAAGATAGTTCTGAGCTCGGTTCGGTTTTGCGCGGGCGTTATCGGTCCGCCATCGAGAAGAGAAGCCAGACTCACCGAAGAGTTTGAGAATCCTAGCTCCGCCCATGTCAAGGTGGACATGTCGATGGTGATGATGCGACCCGCTCCGGTGTGGAGCTTGCTGTCGTCTTTGAGTGCGCTCGAACCAGCCAGGATGAACTGTCCGGGAGCTCTGCGTTTGTCCGTCTCAATCTTGACGTTGTTCCAGATGGCTGGGACTTCCTGCCATTCGTCGATGAGGCGGGGTGTTGCGCCGCCCAGTGTGTCCTGTGGAGACACCTCTGCGAGTAGCCGATAGCGCGGGTCTTGTTGGAGGTTGATGTCGCTTTTTGCGAACCGTAGGGCGGTTTCGGTTTTGCCGCAAGCTTTCACGCCACGGATAAATACTGCCCCAGAGGCGTTGAGTGCTTCTTTGAGTTGGTGTTCGACGAGTCGTTTAACGTACTTCATGTGGTCAGTATAGCAAAATTCTCACAAAGTGTCAAGTGAAACGCCTACAATCTGTCAAGTAAAAACCTCACAAAGTGTCAAGTGAAATGGTCATAATCTGTCAAGTTAAGGTGGAGGGTGCGTTGTCGTGTGCCTGTGTGAGAGTCATCTCAGCTCGGGGTATCTACGTGTCTTTGTCATTGCCCGACTTGTTCGGGCAATCTAGTTAAAAAACAGTGTAGCTAATTTAT
>CALMCP010000087.1 GCA_937863095.1 uncultured Candidatus Saccharibacteria bacterium
CGACCTTCTGCGCCGCGCTCAAGCCGCCATCAGCCTTCGCCACAGCTTGACGCGCCATGCCTGTATACGAATCGCCAGCTACAGCCGTAGCAGTGAAGTCCGTTGTCGATACGGCGGCCTCATCTTTCGACGTGCTCGTACTGCTTGTCGCTACCACGCCAGCAACCTCGAGCGCAGCCACGACCTTTTCTGGAGTTATCTCTACCTTTTGGCCAACCTCGAGCAGGGGAGCGCCCGCAGCATTTACCAGCGACACCTCAGCGGTCAGTTTCTGCGCATCGCTCAGCTGCAATTTCTCAGTTGTAGCGTATTCTGCGATAGCCGTTCGGGCAAATCCCGTGAACGAGTCGCCAGCCGCAGCCGTAAAGGTGTGCGCCTGAACGCCAGAGTTCGACGTGGAAGTATTGTCCTTCTCCTCCTGCTTCGCATCACTCGACTCGTCAGACTTCTCGTCTTTCTTGGACTCTTCGCCCGTCTTTTCGTCCTTCTTCTCACTAGACGAGAACCACCCGGCGATACCGTTTTTCATATCACCCAGCACATTGCTATTGCGCACCACTGCGATGACGGACAACAGCACCAGCACAATCGCCAAAAATAGCGCGATTCGCTTCTCCGTCAGCAACTTCTTCTCCCGCTTCTGCTCGACTTTTTCGGACGTTTCCTTTTTTTCAGTCTTTTCTGTCATTTCCTCTCCCTATAACCCCTTCATTACTCCCATCTTACCAACTCCGGTGGGGTAATTACAAGCGTAAGAGCAATAATTCCACACCAGCCACATTTCGCTTGACTTTTCTTAAGCGGAAAAACTGACATAAAGTTCTTACGGTCAGAAGGAGAATGTGATACTATTACTAGTACAAAGAGATGCATGCGACACTGTACTGAGTCAATAGGGCATCTTTTTCATTTGTGCTACAATACTAGTTAGAAACGTGGGACGCCGGAACTGGATAGATGTCGGCCTGCCCACTTTCTTTTTGTATCACCGTCGCACCGCAGCTTACCGGACTACTCGTAACCCCATCCCTGATGCCATATTCTAGAGTCTAGCATCTAGCCTCTAAAATCTAAGCCAACAACCCCTTGCATTTCTGTCAAAACTGTGCTATACTAAAAGGAGAGTTATTAGTGAAATTGTTTTAACGGGAGAATCATGGAAGAAATCAACCTCTACGACCTACTGCGTTTTTATGCCAAAAAGTGGCTAACCATCGCATCATTCGCCATCGCCGGCGCTATCATCGGCGTTATATTTACCTATTACATCCAGCAGCCGCTCTACAAAAGCTCGGCTACCGTCCTGCTCGTCGGCACCAACCGCACCAGCGGTCAAGAGTCCGTCGTCCTCAACAACTACGTCAAACTCTTTAACTCGCGCCGCGTCCTCACTCCCGTCATCGCCAAACATGACTATGACAAGAGTTTCGACTCGCTCGTCGCCAACACCACTGCAGAGAACACCAAAAACACCGACTTTATCAGCCTGTCCATGAGCACAACAGATGCCAAAACCAGCAAAGTCATGCTTGAAAGTGCCATCCAAGAGTTTGGCAAACAAGCAAAAGAGCTTTATGGCGACAAT
>CALMCP010000088.1 GCA_937863095.1 uncultured Candidatus Saccharibacteria bacterium
GAGCAGCGGACTCTTAATCCGTAGGTCGAGTGTTCGAGTCACTCAGGACCCACCAGACTAGCCCGCACGGGCACACGAAACCCTGCTATCACATCGGTAGCAGGGTTTTTTGTTTTGGGGTTCGTTCCGGCTCATGTAGCCACCATGTAGCCAGCGGTACAGGGTTTTGCACCGTGTAGCCAGCATGTAGCCACCCAGCACCAGGCAAAGAAAAATCCCGCAGCGGGGGCTTCGGTCTGGTTGGGACGGTGCCATCGGCAGAAAACCCGGCAGGCGGCGGCGCGGCATGCGTTCAGCATGCTGGTGCTGGTCGGCTGCGCGGGCCTGGCGCCAAAAGTGAACAAGAGATTGGCAGCGCTGTGGTTCTGCCCGAGCGCGCGGGGTAGGCTCTCACTCGCGTCTTTGGTGGGCGTCAAATAGCCGTTATCGGGGTACTTCGAAACTTTCGTAGTTCAGGCGGCGCGGTCCAGCCCCTGAAAGCGCGCTAACCACGGCGCTAACGGGCCCAGCACAACCCCCGGATTCCTTGCGTACCGGCCTGCGCACCAGGTGATGCGTACATGCTGAAAACATTGGTTTCCGTGGAAACACCTTGGAAACCTGCGGCTGGAAACAGAGGTTTTCTCAGGCTCCAGAAATGCGCTGTTCGCTGTTACCGCGCCTGTTACGCGCTCTTCAGAAAGCTTGTTAACCATGCGCTGGTAAACATCCAGCAAGTGCCCGATTGCGCGGATACCAGCATGGATACCTTGCTGTCCGCGGTCGCCAACAATCAGTTGGGCGATGCTGAAAAACTGCCGATTGCGGCGCCTCTCCGTCCCCGCGCGCTGTATATCCGCACCAGGGACCCCGGTCCTCGCCGTGCACATGCACCACGTCCTGCTGCACAGCAAAACCCAGCGCGCTGACCGGCCTAAAGACCGGTGGAATACACAGCCACGGGTGCCACGCCGTGAAGGCTCGGCGGCAGCTCAGGGCAGGCACTCATGGTCTTTGATGTGGAGAGTCACGCAATGCGGTGCGTGCTCAGCAACCCTTGGTCATTGTTGGTTCTTGTATGCGGTGAACATCTCAATGATTTCTTGCGTGCTGCCCTCCGACGCGATACGTTGGTATGCGGGATACTTGGCCAACCACGCTTGAAAACTTGGACTGTCGTGAATCGCATCAGCGTCAGGATGAGCCGCATAAATACGCTTGTAATGCTCCTTAAGTGACTCACTGGCAACCCCCTGATTGCTTGTCATTGATGGACTACGCAGGTCACTACTACCATGGGGGTCTGCGGCGGGATTGATTTCCCACGCATTCACTATATTGAGGCATTCCACGCTGTTGGTCACCCCGATATTGGTGGATTGAAAATGTGCAACGGCCTCTTGCCCTGGCTTAATGAATTTTTCAAGCTGTAGCACAAAGGGCGTGAATTTTGATGAGTTCTCACAAGACGACGGAGAATGTTCGATGCCGATACTTGCGACATTGAAATGCGAAGAGTTAACAACGTGGATAAATAAGCCGGCTGTCGTTCTCCACCACGTTTGTGCTCTCTCAATTCTTGAAACATCGGTTTTCGGAAGGCTGCGTTCATTTAGTCTTGGAGCCTGCGCAACGCTCGCATTGATACGGCTTAGTGCCCCAGATTTGGTTCTTCCAATTAATTCAGCGGCGCGGACTTCAAATGACGACCTAGTTCCCTGAGCCTCGTTAATTTCGCCATACCCCTGTGGAACTGGTGTGGGTGGTGTGACGGGCTTGTAATTGAGTTCCCAAGGCTTGGCCTCAGGCTGCGGTTGTGCAATCACCCCATTTTCCCAATTTGTTGCGGGGTTCTCTTTCGCTGCCGGTCCAATGTGTCTCTTGCTGTAGTCCTGATATGCGGGCAAAGCCACAGCGGCCACGATACCAATCAAAAATATGCCGAGTGCAGCTTTCCCAGCCCATTTTGGAATAGAAAGTGGTGGTGTTGCTTCTCCGGTTCGCAGTTTGTGTCTAGCTTTGTAGACGCCGTAACCCGCACCTAAGAGAGCCCACCCAGAGCCACGACCAATAATAGGCAAAAAGCTATTTTTTGCATCACCCAATTGCGTTAATTCGATTAAAAATACCGCCAATAGACTGCCGCCAAACCACGCGACAAAAAATGCCAAAGCAAAACCTAAAATCGCCCGCCAAAGGTTAATGCCGGTAGATGTAATCCCATATGCAACGCCATATGCAATGGCCACAATTAACATGTACGCGAGCATAACTATCCCTCAGTTAAATTTCATTTAAGAATTGACGGCGTCCACCATTGACGGGCATCACTAAACACGGAGCTAGCTGGACCCGTGCCCGTTTTGCTTCTATGCGGGGTGCGTTTTGGACCGGAGTACACCAAGCGCTGAGCGCAACCCTTTTGTAACTGATGGTACCCGACATGAGGTAAAAAATAGCTTACCATTTTTTCGGACGACTTCTTTGCGAGGGGCTAATTCGTTATGTCGAGCCGACTTTGAGATTTCTAAAAACACCGAAAAGGGAGCGCAAAAGCTGCAGGAAAAGCGTCGAGCAAGTCGGAAAAATGTCAGGTTTTGACAGGTTTTTGCGTGTGAAAGTGCTCGGAAAATCCTAGATTTGCGAGGTCTGTCACATCGCGCTGAACCATCGCAACTGGCAACAGCGCTATCGGGCTCATGGGTGACCAAAAAGGATTGCCTGAGTCTCGCGCGCGGGCGTATTGTTCGCTGAACCCCAAAATGCACTTTGTGCTGGCGCCCAACCCTCTGAATCTTGGGTGCTGGTCGTTAAAGTCAGGCCTGCGCGAGGGCCAACGCCTCGCGTACGCGCGTACTGCTCCGAGAAATAAGGGCTGCGCCAACCCGGCCCGCTACCAGCGGCGCCAGCGCTCTTGCTTCTGGGCGGGTTTTAAGTGATGTCAGTTCGTAGCAGCGCGTCCAGCATCCGACGTAAGCGCCCCTTCTTTGTGGCTTCAGGTGTGCGCCACCAGTCCAGGCCGTAGGTTGCACCGCTGATGTTGCTGGAGTCGTAGTGCTGTTTCACAAGCAGCTGCGCGGGGCCGTCTTGGGTTTGCACTTCAATATGACCCAGACGGGTGTACGGGTTGATGGACTTGGATGTCATGCGGGGGATGGTCGCAGGTTGCCCGCGAACAGTCCAGAAATTAGGTCGGGGACTGGTCCGTTCTGCAGCGATGGAGTCCGACTCCACAGGCTCGACCAGCACACCAGCGCCATTCGCGTGTACTGGATTTCATGGATACCTGGTGGATGCCATTGCCCTCGGGGGCTGGTTTTCCAGGCCGAAAAGGTCAGCACTCATTGCCAAACCTCCCCCCCCGAAAAAATCACCGAACTTTCACCCCCTATATATAGGGGGCGGTGAATTTCGGTTACGGATTTCACCGAAAACAGACGGAACGGTGAATTTCGGTTATTCATCACGCCAGCCATAACCACCCCTCGTTGCAGCCCAACACCCCACGGGCCACCAGTCCAGTGATTGCCTCTCTGGTGCGTGTTGAGCGGCGGTCGGTCTGGCATGTCAGCTTTGCAGCGCCAGCAGATACAGCGGCCTCCAGCTCGATGCATGGGCGCAGCGGCGGGGCTCCCGGCTTGCCTGTTTGCCCGTCCTTGAACATCGGGCGCAGCACATCCAGAATCACCCGCTGATTGCCACCCTGGGGCAGCTTCACGGCGCGCACATCCTGGGCGGCGGTATCACGCACCACCACGCACGACGTAATAGCCTCCCCGGTCGGCTCAGTGCCCAGCACCTCTACGGCCAGCTTGAACGGGCAAGCCTCGCCATCAATGCCATCCTTGGATTTCGCGACCTTCCATTCCCGGCGGTCGCCTTCGCGTGAAACCTCGATAGCGGCATCCATCGCGGCGAATAGCGAACTGTGCCCACGCAGCCCGGCGGCGGCATTCTTGCCCGTGTGGTGCACCAGCACCACCAGCCCACGGGTCAGGGTTTGCAGGGTCTTTGCAGCCTCCAGAATCTCGCCCATGTCGCGTGAACTGTTTTCGTCGGCAGTGGGTGCGGCGCGGTTCAAGGTGTCCACCACCACCACAGCACCAGCAGGCACCACGGCGGCAAGGTCTAGCACGTCCTGCCCATCGGTCAGCTTGAATGGTTGCAGCATCATGCGCAGGCCATCGGGCAGCGCACGGCACCGGCTCACCTCCCATGCCTGGGCACGCAGCTTGAACCCGGCTTCACCTTCCAGCGCGGCATACACCACTGGCGCGGCTTCTATGCGGCAGTCAAACCAGTGGCTGCCCTCGGCAATGGATGCGGCCATGTCAAAGGCCAGGAATGATTTACCGGATGCGCTCGGGCCATACAGTGCAGCAAGTCCCACGGCTGGCAGCACACCACGCACACGCCACGCCAGCGGGGGCAGGTCACGCAGTTCATCAGCCCCCAGCAGCTTGTAACGGGGCTCAGGCTTGGGCGGCTCTGTCGCAGCCTCCAGCAGCCCAGCCAGTACATCGTGCCCGGCACGCTGCGCCAGGTCGTTTGCGTCGAAGTTCTGCGCCTCACCCTGGGGCATGTAGGCCACGGCAGCGCCCACGGTCTGGGCAATCTTTGCGGCTTCCTGTTCCTTGCCCGTGTCCGGCACCAGCACCAGCCGGGCGGCGGCGTCATGCTGGCGCAGCTCGCCAGCCACGCGGGCCACGTTGCCCCAGCCAAAGCACACCACGGCAGCATTGCCCGTTGCCTGCCAGCAGGCCCACGCGGTGCCCACACCTTCGCACAGATACAGCGGCGCACCGGGCACCAGCGTGCCCACGGTGAAGGATGCCCCGCCCATCGGTGCACCGGGCAGATTTAGCTTATGTCCGGCACCGGGCGGCGGTATCAGTTGCAGGCTTTGCAATGCGCCATCAGTTGCAAGCGCAGGCACCACCAAAGCCCCGGCCATGCGCTGCCCGGCAATGCGCAGGGGGTCACCAGCAGGCACCACGCGCAGGGCATCCAACGGCACCCCGGCGGCGGCCTTTGCCACGATGTATCCATGTGCAGCGGTTGCAGCTTCGCAGCGTGCCCACACCTCGGCAGGGCTCATGCCTGGGGCGGGCTTGCGCGGGGGCTCTGCGGCCTTCCTGGGGGCTTGTTGCTGGCGTTGCTGGGGCTTGCCTTCGCCCATGCGCCACCCATGTTCAGCGGCCACGCGAAACAAGGTGCCAGCCCCTACGCCCTTGCCCGGCTTGAAACTGCGCCACGTATCGCGGGCGTCGCGTTCGCTGTAGTTGCCAGCCCCGGCGCTCCATTCGTTGAACGTGTCGAAATCAAGGCCAGCAGCGTGCGCAGCCATGCCCACCTTCACCCATTCATCACGCGGCAGGTCGGGCGGGATGGCGTGCAATGCGTCGATTGCTTTTGCGGTGTCTGCCA
>CALMCP010000089.1 GCA_937863095.1 uncultured Candidatus Saccharibacteria bacterium
CAATATATCATAGAAAGTATATGCCTTCCTAGCGTATCCTCTTGCCCCCCCCCCATTTTTTGCTATGCTGGGACCATGGAACACACTCGTGGTTTTACTATCGTTGAACTGGCCATTGTCATTATCGTTGTGGTCATTCTCGCCACCATCGCTCTCGTGTCATATAACGGCATCCAGCAATCAGCCGCAGACGCTGCACTAAGAGTCGACTTAGACAAAACCGCCAAGCAGGTTTCCATTTGGCTTACACGACCAGGAAATAGCATCACTCGACTGCGTCAGATATTCGGCGGACGGCCGGCCTACATAGAGGGAATTGACGCGCAAAACAGCCTCGCAAGCACTGCGCTACGCTGGGATAGTCTCACAGAACTACCCAAAATACCCGTCAACCGACAAACAACCATGGAAGTCTTGGCAAGAAACCAAGATGTAATCCCACGTCAAGCACAAATCGATGAAAACAACCTATACCTTGCGGCAAACGATGAATTTTGTCTTACGGCCACAGCCCCGAACAGCACTTTCAATTATTCCACTGGGAAAGGTGTTCACTCTCAATACGACAAGATTTTATTCTACGACAGCCTTGCCGGAGGCATCCGAACACTCGATGAGCTTGGTGCCGTCCACGACAGCGGAGGGCGAACTTCTTGCTTATCGCACATTTTCATGTATCGACAGGCAATCGGTCAGCTGTAGATTTACTTTTCCGCTTATGCTCGCAAATTCTCACTACCTCTGATATAATTAGTCGAAGTTATGGCCTCAAAACTTCCCACAGTTGCGATTATCGGTCAAGCGAACGTCGGTAAGAGTTCGCTTTTTAATCGTCTCGTCAGAGCACGACAAGCAATTGTCGCCAAAGAAGCTGGCACCACCAGGGACAACGTTATCGGCAAAGTATCCTACTTGTCCGACGGGAAGGAGGCGGAATTCTGGCTCGTCGATACCGCAGGCCTCAAAAACCCCGAAGACGACTTCGAGGCAAGCATCCAAGAACAAATCGACGAAGCCGTTGTCGCTGCCGATGCAATTTTGGTCGTCGTCGACAGCACACTGTATCCCACCGACGCCGACCGCCTGGTAGCGAAAAAAGCGCTCAAGAGCAAAAAACCCGTCATTCTTATCGCCAACAAGGTCGACCTCAAGGGCTCGCTCCCAGCCGATGAGTTCAAGCGCCTCGGCATCAAAGATATCATCCGCACCTCTGCCGAGCACAGCCAAGGCATCTCTGAACTACTCGACACAATCGCTGCGTCCATCCCACCTGCTGTCGACAAACCAGATGACGACATCTTGCGCGTCGCGCTCATTGGTCGTCCAAACGTCGGCAAAAGCCAACTCTTCAACACCCTCGCCGGCAAGCAACAAGCTGTCGTTGCTAACATCGCCGGCACCACTCGCGACCTTAACCGCATCACTGTACGATACCAAGGTACGGCCATCGAACTCATCGACACCGCTGGCATTCGTCGTCAGGGAAAACAAGAGACGGGCATCGAGAAGTTTTCCGTCCTTCGCACCATGCAGGCCATTAACGAAGCAGATATTTGCCTTCTCCTCATGGACGTCAATGAGCTCAACGTCAGTCTTGATCAACGTCTCGCGGGCATTATCGACGAGGCAGGGAAGGGGCTAGTCCTCGTCGTCAGCAAATGGGACAGCGTCATCGACAAAGACGCCTACACTCGCGACAGCCTCGCACCAAAAATTGCCTATAACTTCAAATTTGTGCCATGGGCACCGCTCATCTTTACTTCAAGTGTCACCGGACAGAACGTCACCAAACTCTTCGACCTCGCGCTTGACATTCACGGTCGACGGCACCAAGAAGTCAAGACCCGCGCACTTAACGACCTCTTGCAAAAAGCCATCTTGTCGCACCCGCCAGCCGGGTTGAAAAACTCCCACCCCAAGCTCCGTTACATCGTCCAGACTGACGTGGCACCGCCCTGGTTTGTCATCTACGGCTCAAATCTCAAGTTTGTCCACTGGAGCTACAAGCGTTACCTCGAGCGCACCATTCGTGATGCGCATGACTTTGCCGGTACACCAATCCGTCTCAGTTTCCGCGACGAAAAACAGCTCAAGAAAAATCGCGAACGCGTTGCGGCCGGAAAAGAGCCCGTCACCAAGGCATACAAACAAGCCAAAGAAGCCGAGAAACGCTCTTCAGAAAAGAAGTAACCCCGGCCATATGGCCGGGGACGGGAGATATTCCCGGTTCGCACGATACGCTCGTACTCAGCGATGGGAAGCGTTCTCTCCGCGAAGTGCAAAGAAAACGGTGAAAAAGGTGATGGCAAGCACGGCGCTCAGCAACTCCCACACCATGGTGCGAGGTGAGGCACTAACCAGACGAGCCAGTAGGCCACCGGCAATCACCATCGCGAATAGGGCCGTGACCGCCGTCATACTGCTACCCCTTCCAGAGACCGCAGCGCTCACCATGCCCAGCACGATGACTACCACCGTCTGCACATCGCTGTGCAAGTGGAGTGTAGCCATAATCGCGAGGTAGCCAACGACCACCCAAAACACGAGATGGCCTGCGAAAGCCTTCATGCCAACAGCATGGCGTGGCGCTCGCACGGTATCAGCAACCATCGTCACCACTAAAGCAACGACGACCACACCGCACACTAACGGTACCATGTTTCTCCTTAGGTTCTGCCTTCATATTACATGAAGGTCTATCTTTTATTATAGCACACTTCGTCTATAATTGCAAATCGATAAAAAATACAGTACAATATACCTTATGAAACTCATCCTCGCTCAAGGCAATCCCGGACCGGAGTATACTAGTAGTCGGCACAACGTCGGTTTTATGGTGCTCGATGCTCTCCGCGAACACCTCAGAGCCCCAGATTTTCAACAAAAGACGAAGTTTCAGGCACAGGTGAGCGAACACTCCCACGATGATGAGAAAGTCATACTAGCCAAACCAACAACATTTTACAATCTCACTGGCCAATCAGCCCGTGCGCTGTGCGATTTTTACAAAATTGCCTCCCAGGACGTACTCGTCATCCACGATGAGCTGGCACTCGACTTCGGCACCCTTCGCGTTCGTCTCGGCGGCTCTGATGCGGGCAACAAAGGTATCCGCTCACTCAACGCCCACATCGGTCCAAACTTTTGGCGCATCCGCGTTGGCATACGCAACGAACTGACAGCGCGCATGGATGCCCCTGATTTCGTCTTGTCCACGTTCAGCTCCCAAGAAAAAACAGCCCTTGCGGCTGCGGTTGTGCAAGATGTCATTGCTTTGTCAGAAGCATTTATCGACGGACAGCTCGAGTCCACTAGCAAATATTTCGAAGTAGAGTAGTGTAATCTGATTTGCAATAAATAACAATACGTGCTACAACTATAGCATATCGTTGAGCCCAACGAGAACAATCGTGGCTCCGATTGGAGCTACTACAGAGAGAGGGGAGGTGGGAGCATGACGCTCGCACCACAGACCGAAGAGGAGCGGAGGAAGTTGCTCAGTATTAATGAGCAAATCCTTCCCGCTACCGAAGGGAGACGAGATGAGAGGTCACTCAAGCGCGTCAAGGTTGTCGGACAAATCGATGCAATTCTTGCATGGGTATACGACAACCCGGAGGCCCTGACCAGCCTACCCGCAAGGGACATCATTGGCATTCGCGGTGCCAGAGAGGCTGTTTGGCTGGCCGCATTCGACCTGACCGGAGAAGGCCAGTGGTTCCTGACCACCTGTGGACTGATGCTACGCGAGGACCGCAGGGTCACGCCCAACGCCAACCCTCGTACCCTCGAGGAAGCGACGACCCTGCTCGACGCGCTAAAGAAAGTCCGATACCCATCGAACTGACTCGAGCTCCAAAAGCCCCCGACTTCGGTCGGGGGCTTGCTCAACTGCAACAAAAAAATCCCAGCCAGAACGCCGGGATTTCAACTTCAAACATATAACGGCCAGGTAAGGGTGGGCATCACCTGGCCGTTATACCCTTCAACCCACCCCTCGTGGAAGCGCTACTCATGTCGCATAGGACCGGTGCGCCCGGATATCCGCTACTGGATAGTCCACGCTTGAACGGGCTCCTCGACCTGCATGAGAGCGAATCGAGGGGTTAAAGGGATTAGTATGCGTGCGATATTTGACGCAAGAAGTGGAGGGTATAGATTACTTCGTTGCTATCGCACACAACCTAACAAAATGTTAGAATAGGGGGTATAAGGTGCGTTTGATTGGCCTCGCAGCTCAATCAATCATGTACCATTATAGCAGACAGTTGACATATTGTCAACACTTTTTGACACAAATTGCATGAAAATCAATAAAATATCGCCCACTACCTCTGTTTTTACCGAACGACTTTCTTTGATTGACGACGCCCCAGAACGCCTCTACTACGTCGGGACACTGCCCGAAACACCCATCCCAGTGGTGGCTATCGTCGGCACCAGAAAGCCCACAAAGTACGGTACAGAGGTGACGCAGCACATCGCCTATGACTTGGCCAAAAAGGGTGTGGTTATCGTCAGCGGACTGGCCCTAGGAGTCGATGCGCTGGCACACCGGGCAGCACTTGAGGCGGGCGGCGTGACTGTGGGTGTGGTGATTAACGAACTACCTGACATCTCGCCGCGCACCAATGTGCCGCTCGCCAAGCAGATGATAGCCCGAGGTGGGGCCGTCATGTCAGAGTGGGGCGCGGGTGACGGTGCATTTTTCACCAAAGCCAGCTTCTTGCGGCGCAATCGTCTCGTCAGCGGCCTCGCGGACGCCGTTATCATCACCGAGGCGGCAGCTCAGAGTGGTACACTCAACACCGCAGCGCACGCGTTGGCGCAAGGCAGGGAAGTATTCGTCGTCCCGGGCAATATCACCAGCCCGCTCTCGGAAGGTTGCAATAACTTGCTCAAACAGGGCGCAACGCCCATCACCGAGGCACGCGACGTACTCGAAGCCATCGCGCCTCATCTACTGCCATCGCACAAAAACGGCGCTCAGACCAACCTACTGTTTGGCGACACGCCCGCCGAAACGGCCATCTTGCAGCTCATCGCCACCGGTGTACGCGACGGCGAACAGCTCCAGCAACAGTCCCGCCTCTCCGCTGCCGACTTCTCAACCGCCCTGACCATGCTCGAAATCAACGGGCTCGTCAAGGCACTTGGGGCAAATCAGTGGACAATTCGCTAGATTCGTGATAAGTCTGGTCAGTTCTCAACCCACACTCTACAAGAAAGGAGTTGAGATGATCATTCCATCCGAGAACAGAGACTACGGCCACGATAGGGCAGGCGGTTATTGGCTTGTAAATTCACGAGCGGTGCGAAAGTCGATACGATTGCGTGCTCAAGCAAGGCATCGCTACGCTTGGCTTTTCCACCAAAAACTGTATCTAGCGCTTATTGTTGTGGCGTCAGTCGCTATTCCTTTGCTTGCCGACCTACATCCGTTGCTTGCGCTCCCCATCGTTGGCGCCTGTGTTGGTGTCCTTTGCCTTGTAGACCTAACCTGGACTGACATAGTCAACTGTGACACGCTTACGGACCTTGCCCGCTATATGCTGGAAGATCGGGAGAGAAACATTGGCTACCGAGCTAAGACAAGAGACCTCATACCAATTGATGAACGCTTTGTGGCTATCCGACAGAATCCTGCCGCCTACGAAATAGCTCTTAGCAAGCATGGCGAAATTACCCGCATGCTTATCGAGGGAGAAGTAAAGGAGATGCGAGAGCTGCTGGCCTTGCCTAGATCGGAACTCGACTCTGAATTGCGTCACCAGCTGGAACATCAAGTGATTGCCGTCGAGGATGCCATTGTTGCATACATAAGAGAAGAGGTGAACGCTCGTGAACTAACAAGAACAAAGGCTGCTCGAACTCGTACTCTTGAGAGCAATTACGAGGCCGAGGTGCGAAAAGCAGGCAACGACACGCTTGCCAAGCTCTTTCTTCGCAAAACGGAATGACATCCTACCCGCCAACCAACAGAAGACCCGCCTCGCAGGCCACTCGGCCTCGGCAACGTCTCTGTCGGAGGCGGGTTTTCAATTTCCTGTGTTTTCAGCCACATTCACCCCTGTGAAGGATGAACCTTTCTCGAGGAACAGACCACTTTGCTAACTTGCCGACTAGTCAACTTGCAAACCAACAACCTTTGACATTTCGCGCGGCTTGCCATACACTACTGTCTTGTGTTTAGATAGAGAACGAACCATGAGCAAGAATTTAGTTATCGTAGAGAGCCCGGCAAAAGCCAAGACTATCGAGAAGTACCTCGGTAAGGATTTTCAAGTGCTCTCAAGCATTGGCCACATCCGCTCTATCGTCAAAAAGACCAAAGACGGCACGCCGCCGATTGACATCAAGAACGATTTTTACACTCAGTACGAAGTTGACCCCGAGAAAAAGAAGGTTATTACTGAACTGAAAAAAGCCGTCAAAACCGTTGGTAAAGAAAACGTCTGGCTGGCGACCGATGAAGACCGCGAAGGGGAGGCGATTGCCTGGCACCTCTGTAAAGTGCTCGATTTGCCGCCCGAAACAACCAAGCGTATCGTCTTTCACGAAATCACCAAAAGCGCAATTGAAGCAGCAGTGAAAAGTCCGCGAACGGTTGACATGAATCTCGTTCAGGCACAACAAGCGCGGCAAATCCTCGACCGCATCGTCGGGTTCGAGCTGAGCCCCGTCGTATGGCAGAAAGTCCCCGGCGGTAAGTCGGCAGGACGCGTGCAGAGTCCGGCCGTACGACTACTTGTCGAGCGCGAGCAAGAAATCACAGCGTTTGAAGGCAGTTCACAGTTCAAAGTTGTCGCGTTGTTTATCCATGACAATCAAGAGTTCAAAGCAGAACTGAATCAGCGTTTTAACACAGAGGAAGAAGCAACCGAGTTTCTCGAACACCTCAAAGGTTCATCCTTTACGGTGTCAGACATCACAAAATCACCCGGAACGCGTAACCCAGCCGCGCCATTTACCACCTCGACTTTGCAACAAGAAGCCAACTCAAAGCTCGGTTTTAGCTCAAAAGCTACCATGGCAGCAGCCCAGAAATTGTATCAAGCTGGTAAAATCACCTACATGCGAACCGACTCGGTTAATTTGAGCGGCCAAGCCATCGCCGCCGCGACAGATTTCATCAAACAACTCTACGGCCCGGAATATTCCACTGTCCGCAAGTTCAAAACCAAGTCCGCCTCCGCCCAAGAAGCTCACGAAGCCATCCGACCAACCGACATCACCCGAGAGTCAGTCTCTTCAAACGAATACGACCAAAAACTTTATGACCTCATCCGCCGTCGCACACTAGCCAGCCAAATGAGCCCAGCGAAATTAGAAAAAACAACCATCACTATCGACATAAGGCAGCAGAGCAATCGAGCTACCAAATTAGCGGAGACATCTGCAACCCGAGTTCCTGCTGTTGCGTACACAACAGGAACGCGGCGTGAAGCCGTTTCCGATGATTTCGGTGGCGAGAGTGCGACCAAGAATCAGCTACGTTTTGAAGCCAAAGGCGAAGTCATCATCTTTGACGGGTTCTTGCGCGTCTACGGCGGTGGCAAAGAAGAATTGTTGCCAAAAGTAACCTCTGGCGACACACTCGACACCCACCACATCGAAGCCCGCCAAACCTTCGCTCGACCACCAGCCCGCTACACCGAAGGTTCGCTCGTCAAGAAGCTCGAGGACCTCGGCATCGGCCGGCCAAGCACTTATGCGACGATTATCGACACCATCCAGACCCGTGGCTATGCCGAAAAGGGCATGGGCGAGGGCGAGCCGCGCGACGTCATCGTCATCACCTATAACGGCGAAACCGTTGACAGGGAAGTCATTCAAGAAAAAACCGGCTCCAACAAAGGTAAACTCCTACCAACCCCGAGCGGCGAGCTCATCGCCGGCTTCCTCGGCAATCACTTTACACAAGTCGTCGACTACGACTTTACAGCAAACGTCGAGAAGGAATTTGACCAAATTGCCGACGCAAAGCTTGCCAAAAGCGACATGCTCCATGCGTTTTATACGCCATTTCACACACTCATCGAGCAATCTGGCGGCATCGACCGCTCAACAGTGGGTGCAAACCGCGAAGTTGGCGTGGACCCGAAGTCCGGCAAGCCAATCATCGCCCGCTTCGGTCGTTTTGGTCCGATGTTGCAGCTCGGCACCACCGAGGGCGACGAGAAGCCGCAGTTTGCGCCGCTACCAAAAGATGCAAAGATTGAAACTGTCACGCTCGAGCAAGCCCTCGAAGCCTTCAAGCTACCACGACTGGTCGGTCAAACACCAGACGGGGTAGATATACGCGCCAATGTTGGCCGCTTTGGCCCATTCATCCAGATTGGTACCAAGACAAAGACCACGAAACCGCTCTACGTCAGCCTCAAGGAGGATGACCCGCACGACATCACACTTGAGCGAGCTCTTGAGCTCTACGCCGAAAAACTCAAAGCCGAAGCCGAGAAAAACATTGCCGACTTTGGTGATGGCATCAAAGTCCTCAATGGCCGTTTTGGCCCATACATCACTGATGGCAAGAAAAATGCCAAAATCCCCAAAGACACCGACCCCAAGTCGGTGACCCACGCCCAAGCCAAAGAACTCCTCAAAGCTGCGCCCGCCAAATCATCCCGCCGCGCCCCACGCAAAACTGCCACCAAAAAGGCCGCCACAAAGCGCAAAAAATAAAGCAGCTATTGACTTATTGTCAGTAATTTGCTATAATACATAATAGGTGCCTGTCCTGGCATCGTAGTTTGGAGTGTCTCTCAAGAAGACCTCCCAAATCTTCCCTAAGGAGAAGAAATGTCAGACCTGATTGACCAGCAGCAAGAAGCTGCCCATCTGGATGCTCTTGCACTCCAGGAGCAGGCGTCTGGGCGTCAGCTCAAATACGTCTGTGTCTGGCGGCACGACGGTGATGGAGAGCTCAGGTACGCCCGGGGTCGCTCGCGTTGTCACGCGATGGTACAGTCACCGTTCAGCGATGACGCTGGTGTTGAGTGCATCATCGCGGAATTCGTCCCGGGCGGGACGTGGTTCTCGAACGAACGCCACAATCTCGACAGCCAGGAAGCTGATCAGCTCCTCA
>CALMCP010000090.1 GCA_937863095.1 uncultured Candidatus Saccharibacteria bacterium
ACGTCCGGAAATCGTTCGGTATAGAATCGCATGACTTTTTTCGTCTCATTGATAATCTTCAGGAGTGACGGTCTCAGCGCAGCGCTGACTTTGGCTTGACGTGGTCCGGGGTTGAGTCCGCTGAGGACTTTGAGTTGATGAGCATTTTCTATGGTGAGGTCCATTTTTTTGGCGATATCGAGTGTTAGCGTGTTACCACCTATGTTGAGGCCGCCAGTTACGCGGACGGCGCCGTCAAAGATGGCGATGTCGGTGTCGCCAGGACTGAGGTCGACGATGACGGTGGGCATGCCACCCTCTTTGGTTGCTTCAAGGAGTCGTGCAATTGCGTAAATACTCGGTTCAATGACGGCGACTTCAAGGCCGAGTGCTGTGAGTACGCCAAGGAGGTCGTCGATGAACTTCTTTGGTACGGCGCACATCAGCACTGTCAGCTCTTTGGCGGTTCGACTAATGATGAGGTGGTCGACGTAGAGATTTTCAAGGGGCATGGGGACGTATTGTTCGACTTCGAGGTTGACTGCTTGTTTGACTTTTGCTTCTTGAGCGGTAGGTATAGTGAAGGTTCGGGCAAATGTCCGCATGGTCGGGACGCCAAGGATAACGCGATTGCTGTCGAGTTTGCCGATGATATTTTCTCTCAGTAGCGCTTCTATCTTTTGCGTAAGGTAGTCGCGACTTGTCTCGAGGTTATCGGAGATTTTTGACGGGTCTAGCTCGACTGACCCATAGCCATGAACGAGCATCTTCTCACGATTAACAGATACCACACGCACGCCCGTACGGCTGAAGTCGAGCCCGATGATTGGTTTGGTTCGGTAAAATACGCTATTCATTGTTCATGCCCACGATGTTCAATATACTAAAATTATAGCATAAGCAGCGCAAAAAAGACACGTATTGAGGTTCTGAATCTCAAAACCCTCCCACTCAACAGACCACTTCCAGTGTGGTCACTAAAGTGTACCACACCTCGCGTTCGCTTTTAGTCTGTTTCGGGGAGGGTTTTGAGACTCAGGTTTATGGGCAGGTGTCCGGCTATTCTTGCATTTGGTTGGCCAGACCGGTGATGGGGAGCATGACGCTGGCTGCAATAAGTCCGACCATGCCACCCATGACGACAATCATTACTGGCTCGATGGTCGAACTGATACCAGCGATAGCCGCGTCCACTTCCTCCTCGTAGAAATCTGCCACCTTGACGAGAACACTGTCAGTTTGTCCGGTTTCTTCTCCTACGGCGAGCATCTGTGACACGATGGGTGGGTAGAGTAGCTCGTCTTCGGCGATGATTTTGGAAAATACTTCCCCGTTTTTGACCCGAAGGGCTGCTTTGTGGAGGGACTCCTCGTATACTTTGTTGCCGACGGCTCGAGCGGTGATGTCGAGCGCTTCAAGCACTGCCACGCCTGCGCCGATGAGCGCAGAAAAGGTACGAGTAAAGCGTGCGACGGCTATCTTTCGAGTAATCTTGCCCAGGATAGGTGCTCGGATGGTGAACTGGTGAAACTGCTTCTTGCCCACCGGGGTTTTGATGTAGCGCAGCAGCAGCCAGATGCCAGCGCCCATCAAAGGAAAGATGATATACCAGAAGTCCACCATAAACTGGCTGATGCCCATCATGGTCTGGGTGAGCATGGGCAGTTCGGCGTTCTCGCCGGCAAGGTCTTTGATGGTGTTGCCGAGTGATGGGATGACAAAGAGCATCAGTCCAAAAAAGGCGCCGATGGTGATGACGATGAGGACGGTCGGATAGGTCATGGCGCTTTTGACCTTCTTGCGGATAGCTGAGTTTTTTTCTTGTTGCAGAGCGAGACGCTTGAGAATCTCATCGAGGATGCCGGCTGCCTCGCCTGCTCGTACCATGTTGACATAGACATCATTGAAGATGCCCGGGTGGCGCGATAGGGCTTCGGCAAACGGCTCGCCGCCCTCTATATCTTTGGCGACCTGTTCGATAGCTTTGCGGAAGGTGGCGCTTTCGGCATATTTGGCCATAGAGGTCAGTGCGCGGATGATAGGCACGCCAGCGGAAATCATGGCGCTGAGCTGACGAGTGAAGATGACGATTTCGTCGGATTTGACGCGTTTTCCACGTCCTTTGAGGAGCTGACGACCTGACTTTTTAGCAGTGCGCTCTTTGAGGCTGATGAGTCGTAGTCCTTGGCCTCGTACGCTGGTGATAGCGCTCAGACGGTCGGCAGCCTCCAGTGATGTCGCGACGGTTTGGCCGCCTTCTTTGACGGCGATAAAGTCAAACTTTGCCATGGACTATTGCTCCCTCGTTACGCGCAGCACGTCGGCGATGGTCGTAACACCGCGAAGTGCCTTGACCAAGCCATCGATTTGCATGGTTGTCATGCCTTCGCTGATTGCTTCGCTTTGAATCTCATTGCTCGTGGCGTTTGCGGTGATTTGCCGCTGGATGGCTGTAGATATGCTCAGCACTTCGTAGATGCCGAGTCGTCCCTTAAAGCCGAGGTGGTTACACTCTTCACAGCCTTCTGGCGATGCTTTCCAGAGGTGTGTCAGCGATGTCTCGGTCGTGCTCATCGGCGCATCACCGCCTATCTGCTCTGAAGCGGCTCGTGTCTCCAGCTCGTGGATATAACTAAATGACCGCTCAGCCGATAGCCCAAATAACTCCCCGACCGACTTTACCTCTCCATCGTCAGGAGTGTACTGCTGTTTGCAGAAGTTACACAGTCGCCGCACCAGGCGTTGACCGACGACCGCTTTGACAGTGCTGGCGATGAGAAATGGTTCTATCTCCATGTCGAGCAGACGAGGCAAGCAAGTGGCGGCATTGTTAGTGTGAAGCGTTGAGAAGACGAGGTGTCCGGTCAGCGCCGCCTGCACGCCCAAGTTGGCCGTTTCACTGTCTCGGATTTCCCCGACCATGATGATATTTGGGTCTTGACGGAGCAGCGCTCTGAGGCCTGAGGCGAACGTCATACCCGCCTTGACATTGGTCTGAACTTGGTTGACACCGGTGATTTTGTATTCGACCGGGTCTTCGATGGTCGAGATGTTGACGTCCGGCGTATTGAGTTCGGTCAGGATGCTGAACAAACTGGTCGATTTGCCGGAGCCAGTCGGACCGGTGACGAGAATCATCCCGTTTGGCTGCTGCATCGCTTCCTTGATATCGAGGAGTGATTTACCCCAGTAACCTAATTGTTCCAGCTCTACCGACTGGTTCGATTCATCAAGGATACGCATGACCACTTTTTCGCCGTCAGCGATAGGTAGTGTACTGACACGCAGGGCATACTGTTTGCCCGACACGGTGATTTTAAACCGACCATCCTGTGGCACGCGACGCTCGTCTATCTTGAGATTTGCCAAGATTTTGACGCGGCTCACCAGTGCCCCGAGAACGTGTTGCGGCAGTTTGTTGACTTCGCGCAGTACGCCATCGATACGATAGCGAATCTGCACAAAGCCCTCACGCGGCTCGATATGGATGTCACTGGCGCTCGATTTGATAGCGTATTCCAGCAGTAGATTGACCGTCTGGGCAATCGGTGAATTCTCAGAAAATTCTTCCTCGGTAACAGTTTGCGCGTCGGCCTGGTCATTTTGCTGGATGGCGATGGTTTCGTCAATTTCCTTACTGACGTCTCCACGATAGTTTTCTAGGCAGTCCAAGATGTTGGCTTTTGTTGCCAAGAACACCTTGACATTGTAGCCAATTTCTTTTTGGATGAAGCTGAGCGCCTGCACATCGTCTGGGTCGTCCATGGCGAGGCTGAGCACGCCGTCTTCGGAAGCAGCGAAGAGGACGGCGTTGTATTGACGCGCGATGTGTTCGGGGATTTTGAGCAGCAGCTCTTCAGAGATGTCTTTCGGGTCTATTTGCACGAATGGCACGCCGATATAGTCGCCAATCATCTTTGTCAGCGTGTCATCACTGGCGAGGCGCTGGTGGAGCACGACGTCCTGCAACGGTTGCGCGCTATTTTCGGCCTCGTTTTTCAAATCAATAAGTTTGGACTCGTTGACGAGACCAGCCTGGGTAATAATCTTCTCGATGGTGATATCAGATACGCGCATATTTCTTACGCTTATTATACGCGAGATAGCGCTTTTCGCCAATCGCTTCTGATGTGGTATATTTTAAGATGTGAATTACGAGATTGAGAGCAGTCAGGCGATGCAGCAGTTGGGCCAGAAGATAGGCTGTGTTTTGGCGGGTGGTGAGGTTATTGAGCTCATCGGCGATGTTGGCGCAGGCAAGACGACCTTGACGAAAGGTGTGGCCGAGGGGCTAGCAATCACCGAGCCAGTACAGAGTCCGACATTTACGATTAGTCGGGTGTACGAGGCGCGAGATGGGCTTGAGCTGCGGCACTATGATTTTTATCGGCTGGGCGAGGCAGGGATTATGACCGACGAGTTGGCTGAGGTGTTTGAGTCGTCACGTACCATCGTCGTAGTTGAGTGGGGTGGTGTCGTCGAAGGCGTCTTGCCGGCTGACCGTTTACAGCTCGTTATCACGCCGACCAGTGAAGCGTCACGAACGGTGAAGGTGTGCGCACTGGGGCCAGAGTCGGAGAAGGTGCTGGAGGCGCTCCGGTGATAATTCTTCTTGATACATCTACACCAATCTGCCGACTGCGCGTGGTGGGTGGTGACGAGTCGACGGACTATGAGTGGGACGCTGGGCGGACGCTAGCGCGAGGGCTGCTGGGATTTTTGCAGGAAAAAACCGGAGATATGAAAACAATCTCTGGCATCGGCATCATGAAAGGCCCGGGGAGCTTTACTGGGCTGCGCATCGGTCTGGCGGTGGTAAATACGCTTGCCGACGGTCTGGGCGTACCGATTGTTGGCGAAACTGGGGGAGATTGGCAGAGCAAGGCGCTCGAGCGGTTGCGGCGTGATGAAAATGACCGCGTCGTCCTACCGCTGTATGGCGGTGAGGCGCATGTCACTCAGCCGCGTAAGTAGCACCACGCCAAACTGCGTCATGCGCGGTGACGTAGCTTCATATTAGCATAAACTCTTTAAAAAGTCAAGCAGATTTGCAACTCTATGGATTTTGCCGTACACTAAGTATAAGTCGTAAAGACTGTTTGATAACTTCAACATTTGATAATACGGTCGTCCGAATGAATATGACCAACGCAAGTAGTGTGAACAAATCTGTAGCCGGGACAGCACGTCCTCGGTAGCTTTCGGATGCACCAGAGAAAGGATAGAATATGATAGAAATCATCATCGCTCTCGTCGGAGTTGCTCTTGGCGCGGGTGGGTTTGCTGGCTACCAGCGGACTAAGCAAGTAAACGGCAAGAACAAGATTGACCGCGACATCGCGGCGGCCAAAACCAAGGCCAGCGATATCGTTCTCAAGGCAAAGGATGAAGCACTTCGTCTCGAAAATGAGCGGCGCAAAGAGATGCAGAAAGTTGAGAATCGCTTGGCTGAGCGTGAAAAGACGCTTGACAAAAAACTTGACGAACTTGACAATCGTGCCGAAAAACTTCGTTCGCAGGAGACCGAGGTGGAAGACCTCAAGAGTGAGATTCGACAGATTCGCACCAAGCAGCAAGAAAAGCTCGAGAAGATAGCTGGGCTGAAGAAACAAGAAGCTGCTGAAAAGTTGCTGCAGATGACTGAACGCGACATCAAAGACGACTTGTCGGGACTGATAGCGAAGTTGCAACAAGAAGCGACTGATGACGCCGAGGAGCGGGCGCAGCTCATCTTGCTGACAGCGATGGAGCGGATGAGTAGCGACGTGACGGCGGAACGGACGGTGACGGCGCTGAAGCTCACCGACGACGAGATGAAAGGGCGCATCATCGGTAAAGAAGGCCGCAATATCCAGGCCTTGCAGCGCGAGACGGGTGTCGATATCCTGGTTGACGACACGCCAGGGATGATTATCTTATCGAGTTTCGACCCGATTCGTCGACAGGTGGCGCGTGCGGCACTGGAGATGCTGATGAAAGACGGGCGCATCCATCCAGCGCGCATCGAAGAAGTGGTCGCCAAGGCGCAAAAGCAGATTGAGAAGGAAATAAAGCAGGCTGGTGAAGACGCGATGCGCGAAACCGGCGTGGTGGGGATTCCGAAAGAAATGCTCCAATTGCTTGGTGAACTGAAGTTTCGAACGTCATATGGCCAGAATGTGCTGAAACACTCGACGGAGATGGCGTCGATGGCCGGGATGATTGCTGAGGAAATCGGCGCGGACGTGCGCATCACCAAAATCGCCACGCTACTGCACGATGTTGGCAAGGCGGTGACACACAAAATTGAGGGCAAACACCACCATATTGGGGCAGAGCTGGCGCGTAAGTACGGCATGGACGAGCGAATCGTTCACGCTATCGAGGCGCACCATGACGACATCGAAGCAACGACACCAGAGGCACTGGTGGTACGGGTGGTTGACGCGGCCTCGGCGGCTCGACCCGGCGCGCGCAACATCTCTGCCGAGAACTTTGCTGAGCGCATGCGCGACCTGGAAAATGTTGCAACGAGCTTTAACGGTGTTGACAAGGCCTATGCCATCTCGGCGGGACGTGAAGTGCGTATCATTGTGAATAACCAGTCGATTGATGATTTATCGGCTATTAAACTGGCGCGCGACATCGCCACGAAAATAGAGAGCACCATGCAGTACCCAGGTACTATCAAGGTCAATGTCATCCGCGAAACGCGGGCGATTGAGTTCGCGAAGTAGTAAAAGACAAGATTCTAGAGGTTAGATACTAGTGGTCGGTTAATGCGCGTCATTACCCGGTTTATCCGGGTAATCCAGTAGCATATAGCTTCCTTTCCCAAGACGTCCTATCGGTTAGTACGTTCGCGCAGCAATCTACGCCATCGATACAGCAGTGTCGCGATTCCAACTACTGACAACACACCAACATGAAGTGCAATCAAGAGCGTCACCTCCCCGCGCTTTGCTGTGACTGAGGAGAAAATCACCGTAGCACCCAGCGCTACGCCACACAGCCACCCAATAACTACTCGACCAATTCCGTCGGCAGTCCTAGTGGTCACGACTGGGATGACAATCAGAAGCAGTAATAGTAGTGCAAGTAGCACGACGGTCTGTACAGGACGAATCGCTAGCGACAAGCCTTCTAGCCAGAGGGCGGCTTGCTCAGGGTCTGGTGAGATTGGAGATAATAGCTCAATCCAGCCCGAGAGAAGTACTGGCGCGAGGAATGAGCGGGAGACAACCATCTCGGTGTTATATCTCCACAAAAGCATACACAAACGACCCATCCTCTATCGACATGCAAAACTCGTCGCGGTTGATGGATGACTCACGTGCAACGCTGCGTACGGCTGACGAATATCGAGTAATACACTGGCTGTCCGGTTGAGTTGCGGCGTCTACTAGAGCTTGAACGTTGGGCTTCTGTCGTTGGAAGCTAGGGCTCTTCAGGATGTTTGACTTGAAGCTCGAGTACGAGGTCCAGTTCGTACACATCCCCGCTTTGCAGTCTTTAAAGAAATGGCCTGCGACTATATCGCGACGCTGCTGCTCCGATGCAACGGTGCCCACAACAATACCTCGACTAACAGCATCTGAGGTTTGCGAGTATCCCGAAGAATAGGCTATCTGCATATCCATACGGGCTGCCGTTGTTGTAAGGCGACTGCCGAAGATAGTCGATGCGTCCTGGCTCCAGATGTGGTATGCCACCAAGCCAACAAACCCGAGGACGAGTGCCCCGACAAAGAGATAGAGAGGGTTTTTGGTAAGTTTCACTGCATAGCTAAGTATACTGAGAGCCGACGCGAGAGTCCAGGGCTCATGAGCGGTCTGTGGGCTCGTAGCGCTGTGTTTGGCTGGACTTTTGAGCTCAACTGTGCTATACTGAAAGGTAGGGTGGTTCATCCGTCTTTTCGGGGTGTGGCGCAGTTGATAGCGCGCTCGGTTTGGGACCGAGAGGTCGAAGGTTTGAGTCCTTTCACCCCGACCAAATAAAAATAGCTACCGTTACGTAACTGTTTTTATTTGGATGAAGTCTATAGTGAAAATACTTGAAAAATATTGGCTATTCGTGGCACTTGGCGCGGGTATGGTAACGGCGATACTGGCTATGGTGCTGTCGCTCGGACAGTCAATCTGGTTTGATGAAGGCTATTCAATTTTGCTCGCCAAACAGCCAGTCGGTGAACTGTTGGCACTGACGGCGGTCGATGCTCATCCGCCGCTCTACTACCTACTTCTCAAAGCTTGGGGTGAAATGTTTGGGTTTACCGAGTTCGCACTGCGGTCACTTAGTGCACTGTTCCTGGGCGGAGCAGTGACGACCATGCTTTTGCTGATTCGGCGCATGTTTGGCACGCGTGTGGCACTGGTGACAATCCCGGTACTCATCCTCGCGCCGTTTGCCTTGCGGTATGGCTACGAAGTGCGGATGTATGCACTAGCGGGGCTCATCGGCGTTGTTGCAACCTATGCTTTGGTGCGAGCCCATGAAAGCACAAACAACCGATGGTGGGTTGTTTACACAGCGCTGGTGGCGCTCGGCATGTACACGCTCTACATGACACTGGCGGTGTGGGTGGCGCATGTCGTGTGGCTGCTGTGGGTGTCATTTCGGGACAAAAAAACTCGACCTATCTGGAAATGGAAATGGCTCTACGCCTATGTCGGAGCAGTAGTACTTTTTGCTCCGTATATCCCGACTTTTTTCTACCAGCTTGAGAACTCAGCGTTACCTGGTATCGGTCGTGAAGTGACATTGACAAGTGTTGTAGATATGACAACGATGACCACACTGTACACGGCAGAATGGGCGATGGGCGGATGGTTGTCGCTAGTAGTGGTAGGTTTGGTAGTCGCACTCATCAGTGTCGCAGTGGTGGTGTATAAGAAATTGCCCAAAAAACAGAAAGCATCTTTCGGTTTTCTGCTAACACTAGTGGTCGTGCCAGTACTATTTTTCGCCATCACGTCACTGCCGCCCCGCCCGCCGGTATACGTTGTCCGCTATATCGCCCATGTCGTGCTGTTTGGCTACGCAACGGTCGGGGTGATTATCGGGCTGTATTGGGCTCAGACCAAAACACGCCGTTTCTTGGCGCCACTACTCCTCGCGAGCACGGTAATTGTCCTCGCGATGGGCGTATCGTCGCTGGCAAAAACAGGCAATTTCAACTTTGAGCGCATGCAAGACCCACGCACCGCAGAACTCCGCAGTACGGTGTCGTGCACGGACGATACTGTTGTCGTGGCTGATGACCCATATACCTACATCGATAGTTTCTTTTACTATGATGACTGCGATGTTCGTTTCTACAGTAAGGACGATGTCGCTCGAGCGGGGGGCTATGCGATGCTTCACAACTCATCGCTAGGGGTTGATTCTTCGAGCAAGCTGACGCAGTCTCGAATCATCCATCTTCATTGGACAGGGAATACCCCCAAGTTCGCACCGGATGCTCGATACAAGCTAGTTGACACGGTCACGCGAGACAAGCAAATCGTCGATACGTACGAGCGTATTGAAGAATAGCCGACTCGTACTGCGAGGAGACTATCGACCGAGTTTAAGGGCAATCTCGCGCGCTTGCTCGGCGAGGCTATCGTCGATATCGCTAGGTGTGAATGTGCCACATGCGTGTCTCGCCGCTTCGGCAATCAGCCATTCGGCGAGTTGCGGATTTTTCGGTAGAAGTGAGCCGTGCAAGTAGCTGCCGATGACATTGTACTGGCGTGCGCCTTCGGTGCCGTCTTGGCCGTTGTTGCCAGCGCCGAGGCGTACCTGCGCGAGCGGTCGAGCGTCTGGGCCGAGCGTCGTTTTGCCACTGTGGTTCTCAAATCCAACGATGGGGCCGAACTCGTCGCTGTCAGTGATGACATTGCCTATCATCCGCTCTTTGCTGGCGACGGTATCGACATCGAGCAGGCCGATGCCGCGGATTTCATCGCCTTCGTGGGTGACGAAACGATGGCCGAACAATTGGTAGAGTCCGCAGATAACGAGCATAGGCACGCCGTTTTTGGCGAGCTGGCGTAGCTTCGGGCCGATACTGAGCAGGTCTTGCTGGATGACACTTTGCCCGCTGTCCTGCCCGCCACCGCCGATTATTAGGTCAACGTTCTCTGGAAACGCGTCACCGACATTGTACTCGACCAGCCGCGGTTCGTAGCCGTGCCACTCAAGTCGGCGCTTCAGTACCAGGGCATTGCCCCAGTCACCATAGATATTCATATCGTTTGGGTAGAGTTGGAGGATGGTGATGGGCCGAGGACTGCTCATAGTACCGTCTCCACATCGGCTACTTTTGCCAGCGCTCGTCGGATGGTCAGCATGGCGGTGTAGGTGCAGAAGATACGCTTCGGCACATCCGGCTCTGTGCTGATAAACGCCTGCAGACTGGTGACGATATCGACATCGACCGCACCAAACGGCACGTCGTCATAGCGTAGTCGCAAGGCCATATCGTAGGCGCGGCTACCAGTCACGCGCGCGACGCCCTGTTGTTTCAAGCAGTCAAAGTCGACGTCCCACAGCCAGCTCATGTCACGGCCATCGGCGTAGTTGTCATTGATGGCAATCATCGTTGGTCGAGGCTCGGCAAATGACAGGAGGCTCAAGCGAAAACCGCTGGGATTTTTGACGAGCAGCAGCTCAACAGGCGTACCGTCAACAATGATAATTTCGCCGCGACCAAACGCTGGTCGAACCAGGCTGAGCTGCTGGAGAAGCTGGTCGGTGGTGAGCGGTGCATCGGTCGCCGCGACGATGTGGCGGACGAGGCTCAGTGCGGCGGCGCTGTTGAGGATGTTGTAGATGCCGCTGAGGGCGAGGCGGGTGGTGTGCGGTTGACTGTCGATGATAAAGGTGGCGCTGTGGTCTGAGCTAATGGATTGGAGCAGCACGTCGGCAGCAACAGCAGTGTTGGCCGTTTCGCCGCCTCGTTTCAGCCCGTCGTCTGTTGGCATGAGCGCCAGAAGTTCTGAGGTGGTGCCGAAGAAGGCGGTTTGAGCGGTGCATTTTCGGGAGATGGCGTACACTCGCGGGTCATCACGGTTGAGGACGACCGTGTCGGTGGTTGCCATAGCAATCTTTTCGAGCAGTTTTGCGGTGCTATCTATCTCACCGAATCGATCGAGCTGGTCGCGTAGGACATTGAGTAGTAGGGAGAAGCGTGGTTTGACTTGTTCGACGAATTTGGCTGCCCACGCCTCGTCGAGTTCGAGCACGGCGATGTCGGCTTGGACGCGTCCTTTCAGGTTGACCTCGCCGAGGAGAGCTGCTACGACACCGCGGGAGAAATTACTGCCAGTGCGATTGGTAAAAACCCGTAGTCCGGCCGACTCCAGTAGCTCGACGACTATTTTCGTCGTTGTCGTTTTGCCGTTGGTGCCGCTGATAATCACTACGCCGTGTGGTAATTGCCCCAGCGTTCGTGCGAGAAAGCCAGGGTCGAGCTTCTCGACAACCAAGCCGGGCAGGGCGGAGCCGCCGCCACGAAGTTGTGCCGCGCTCTTTACGGCCTTTCCAAGAATTGTACTGATATATTGCCTAGCCATCTGTTTATTTATTCTACCACTTGCGCTACAATAGAGCTATGTTTCTGGTGGGAATCTTTCAGTGGTGGTATGGGGCCGGATGGGTGCGTCACGCGCGCCGCTCCTACGTCGGTATCTTACGAACTGCCGATGTCTTCTCGCTGGCACTACTACTCAAGACGCTTTTTAACCCGTTTAAGCAAATCTCAGCTGGCGGCGGTGGCGCGAGTTTTCCCGCGCAATTTCAGGCATTTTTGGATCGGCTATTTTCGCGGGCGGTGGGTGCGACGATTCGCAGCCTGACTATCCTCATCGGCATGGTGGTTATCTCCGCGCGAGCCGTCTGGACGCTGTGCAGTATCGCGCTATGGACGATACTACCGTTTGTGCCGCTCATCGGCGTGGCACTATGGCTCAGTGGGGTGACGGTGTGAGTGTAGCGCCGACCCTCAACTATGATAGCCTGCGCTCGCGCAAAGCCCGCTTCACCAAGCGGCTCGGTCGAGCGTGGCAGTTCGTGGTCTATCTACTCATCCCTTTGCCGATACTGCTTGGGGGCCTATTGCTCGTTGAGGATAATTCACTCGGCTGGCTCGTTGTCAGTTTAGCTGCGCCTATCGTCATGCTGGCGCTGTGGTGGCAGGGCGATTTGCGGACGATGGCGATTCGCACACCGAGTGAGACGATGGACGATGTGCTCTCGGCTGATGTCTTGGGGCGCTTACCGCGCAACCCTTCGCCGCGTCAGGTAGCGGAAGTCATCGGGCAGATTCGTGCTGGGCAGTTCATGGCAGTGCGACTGGGGCTGAGTGCTAATTTTTTGGTGCATATCGCCAGTGAAGACCCAAACGACACGCAAGCACTATGGCAGTCGGCGCTTGCGGTGTGGGAGCGCAGCGGTAGCCCGAAAATCACCGGTGCGGTGCTGGCGGCAGCGTTGGTCGAGCAATTTCCGAACTACGAGGGTCTGCTGGCGAATCTCAAGATTGGCATGGAAGACGTCGAGCGGGGCATCCGCTGGTATGAACGCATCAAGCTGATGATTGAGCAGTTTGCCGAGAAGCCGCTGAACACTGGCGGTATCGCGCGGGATTGGTCGTTTGGCTGGACGCCGATGCTGACGCGATTTGCTCAAAATTTGTCTATGCAGGTCAGTGGCGGAACTATCATGACCAAGACGGAGATACACAAAGTGCCATTGGAGCGCCTACTCAGCACGTTTAGTTCGGGCGGCCGGCAAAATATCGCGCTGGTCGGTCCGGACGGCGCTGGCAAGTCGACCATCGTTGCGGCATTTGCCGAGATGTTGATAGACGGTCACCAGAACGTACCGAAAAATCTGCTCTACCAGCAGGTATTTCTTCTCGATGCGTCGTCACTTATCAGCCAAGCCAGCGGGCGCGGCGAACTGGAAGGTCTAGTGACGCACATCATGAACGAGGCCTATCTCGCCAAAAATATCATTTTGTGTCTGGACAATGCGCAACTGTTTTTCGAGGAAGCGGTCGGTTCGGTGGACCTGTCAAATATCCTGTTGCCCATCCTTGAGGCGGGGAAGCTTCGCATCATTTTGACCATGGACGAGCAGCGATTTTTGCAGATATCTCAGCGCAACTCTGCCCTCGCTCATGCCCTCAACACGCTCAATATCGCACCAACGGGCGAGCTTGACACTTTCGACATCATGCGCGACCAACTCATCAATCTCGAACATCGTCACAAAGTAACCTATATGTATCAGTCTATCACCGAGGCCTATCGCATCGCTGACCGCTATGTGCAAGACTTGGCTATGCCGGGCAAAGCGCTCAAGATACTCGAGTCGGCTGGCCAATACGCGCAGGATGGCCTGGTCACGCAGCAGTCCGTCTATACGGCGGCCGAGCAGACGATGAACTTGAAAATCGCTGCGCCGGACACTCAAGACGAGAAAGAAAAGCTGCTCAACCTCGAAGACTTGATTCACCAGCGGATGATTAACCAAACGCGGGCAGTGTCGGTGGTCAGTGATGCCATCCGTCGAGCGCGTGCTGGCGTGCGCAACCAGGACCGGCCCATCGGTACCTTTCTGTTCCTCGGGCCGACCGGCGTGGGCAAAACAGAGCTGTCCAAGGCGCTGGCCGATGTCTACTTTGGCGGTGAGGACAATATCATCCGGCTGGACCTCAACGAGTTTGTGCGGGCGGAAGACGTGGCGCGCATCATCGCCGATGGCGCTAACGACCCGCTGAGTTTGACGGCGCAGGTGTCGAAGCGGCCATTTAGCGTGGTACTGCTCGACGAAATAGAAAAGGCGCACTCGCAGGTACTGACGACGTTGCTGCAGCTGCTTGATGAGGGAATCCTTCGTGACGAAAACAACCGTGAGATTAGTTTTCGCGATGCTATCGTTATTGCGACGTCAAACGCCGGAGCGGAGCGAATCGCTGAGTACATCAATCGTGGCTACCAGCTGGAGCAGTTCGAGGACCAATTTGTCAGCGAACTGATAAATGCCAATCTGTTCCGTCCCGAGTTTCTCAATCGTTTTGATGAAATTGTTGTCTTCCGGCCGCTGGGCAAGGAGGAGCTCATGCAGGTGTTGGACTTGATACTGAAAGGTGTCAACAACACCCTCGCACCGCAAAAGATTCAAGTTGCCGTCGAAGACGAAGGCAAAAAGCTCCTCGTCGATGCTGGCTACGACCCTCGCCTCGGTGCTCGACCGATGCGCCGCGTCGTCCAGCGCGCCGTCGAAAACGTCGTCGCCAAACAACTCCTCGCTGGCACTGTCGCGCCTGGCTCAACCACCATCATCTCAGCTGAGCAGATAGCGGCGGCACTGGGGACTGATAAAGTGAGCGTTCTACAGTAGGCGACACAAAATTGACAAAACATAAACAGTATGCTACAATGGAAAGATAGACCCGCTTTCTCGCTTGGGCGTGTTGGTTGTTGCGCCTATATTCACAATGAAAAACGAGTAACTTTTGCTACTCGTTTTTCATTGGTACAACTATCAGAGGTAGACCCTCAAAAATATAATACCCTTATAGAATATATACGAGATACGGCCATATAGTCAAACATGCCCCCTACTGGGCAACCTAAATCGAGCCCTGCCTATGCTATAATAACAACGTCTAGGTAAAACAAAACGAAGCCTCATTTCTTGTGGTTGTCGAGCTTTTAAAGCGACAACCATTCGAAAGACTAGATGAGCTCGACTCGTTTTGTTTGGCCTAGACAACCTAGAATGGTTGTCGTTTTTAATTTAGAGAGGAAATATGATTGACACTATCGCCCAACATTTAGCCAATAAGCCCATCTTAGGGGTGGTCTTTGCTATTGCACTAATCGGGGTAGTCCTCTCTATACCATACTTTCTAAAGCAGAAGAAATTATATGGCTCCCCCTTTGAGTTTGCACCCAAATCACGAAAGGTATGGACGGGGATAGCCTGTGTGGTAACGCTTGGCATCGGCATCTACCTGACAACTCCCTACGTTGAACCTCCAAGCGATGAAATCGCTATTATTCTTGGTAACACACAGAATTCACCAGCACCTTCAATATCTGGTGACCTATCAGAGGTAATCTCCTCAACCATGCTGGCTCATAAGGGCGAAGATATAGACACAATCATCGACTCAATTAGGTTCATATCCGCAGTAAAACAGCCTGACGTAATTGACCTTGGTAAGACGGGCGTGAAGCTTAGTACGATAAGCCATAACACTTCTAATGCAAAGCGTGATGCAAAACGCAACATCACTGCAATTGAAGAAAAACTAAACAGCTTAAAGCCGTCCGACAACGGAGCAAACTATTTTGAAGCTATTATGGAGGCTCGTAGCAACGTAAAGCCTGGTTCAAGAATCATTGTTATCGGCTCTGGTCTGTCTGATAGCGGAGATTTGAATTTTTCAAAGACAAACCTCTTAACAAATGAGGAGACGAGGAAGAATACAATTCAGCGTATTCAGGAGAAGTATGGTAGTGACCACCTCGAAAACTACTCAGTAGAGTTTTACGGATTGGGCGACACGACTGCTCCGCAAGAAGCCTTATCGAATATTCAAAAAGATATTGTAAGAGATATTTACAAGGAGTCAATTCGTAAACTTGGCGGCAAGGTGACGATTAATACACGAACCCAGGCTGGTGGCTCTGTAGCGACTGAGTATGTTGTCGGTACAACCGACACAGGATGTGGTGATATCAAACTTGTATTTGATGACGAGGATCTCAAGTTTATTGGCGACAAAGCAATCTTTATTGACGAAGCATCCGCCATTAAAGCATTGTCATCAATCGGTACCATATGGAATGCCCAGCGTGACACTATTGAGCACATACAGATCGATGGCTACACCGCACACTACCCTGGTGCAGATACACTATCGCAAGAACGAGCCGACACGGTCAAGAAATCATTAGTGGGTCTTGGTATTCCTACCGATAAGATAACGGCGACAGGAAAAGGCTATGGTCCATATAAGACAGATGCTCAAAATCGAACCGTGAAGGTAAACATTAGTCGTGACAATAAGCAGTGTGCGAACTAGGAGGATATGCATGTTTTTTAAACGAAAGAATACCATTATCAATACACAAATACTAAAAGTAAAGACGGATAAAATCGCAAAACGTGCACTCCATGATGCTAAAAAACGGATTAAGCGAGGTGAATTGATTGACGCACATAGCCTCAGTATGTATTTGAATACGCTCGATTCACGCTATGACCATATTGAAGCCGACGTCAAAAATGCCACGATGATTGTAAGCTACGATGCAATTCGAGCAACAAAAATTGCCGAAATAAGAAGAACGATTGGCTTCTATGATAGTGATTTTGCAGAACTCAGAAATCTCTATAAAGACCTCATGGATAAAGCCCGAGAAACTGGCAAATCGAATGATGGAAAGCATGATATAGCAGCACCGCCCGAGATGAAGTCGCTGCGGGCAACATTCGAGAAGCTTGCGGGCGACACAATTCCACACAAAGACATTGTCCATCAACCAGCAGTAAGAAGGGAGAAGTAGAGTGAAAACAACCAAGCCCGCAGGAAAAAAGCCATATCCTCTATCGCTTTCACTCGGATTGATAGCTACTGCTGTTATTCTATCGTTTGTTGACCTAATGTTTCTGAATGATGTTATCGGCAAAGTTCTCGATCTAGGACTTACCGAATCAATGGTTATCGCTTTCGCCTTAGGAATGATAGGTATCGGGGTCATGTTTCATCAGGGGTCAAAGGTTGCACATGATGACTCAACTCCTATTAGTGCAGTAGGTCACTATTCGCTTTGGATATTCCTCGGTCTGTCCTTCGTCGGGGTTCGCCTATTCTCCGCTTCAATCTTGCAGCTAGATAGTGAAGCGGGCGACGAAGCACTACTCACTATTTTTGGTATGAATGTTCGGGAAGTGGACGTTGTTGTCGCACCCCTTATGATGTTACTTTATATCGCAACTGGCATCATGATTAAGGATGGTGCAAAACAACTCTACCTTAATCCGGATTTTGAAAAGTGGATTGCCGATCGAAAACTTGCGAAGCAAAACCGCAAAACAAAAGAGGAAGCAAGGCGAGAGAAGGCTGAACGTGCACAGCAGGAAGCACAAGAGAAAATAAGAAAAGCACAAGAAGAAGCGATTGCAGCAGCAAAAGAGGGTCGTGAAGCAATTCAGCGTAGTCGAACATACGGTGAAGCTCTGCGTAAATACAATGCAAAACTAGAGGAGATAAAGACAAACTACCAAAAGATATCAGCCGATATTGATTATGTGAAGACGATTGACCGACAGGAAGAACAATTCAGCACATCCACAAAACCAAATCTTATGAAGATTGTGCGTGGATCAATCGAAGGTACGCAGCATTCAATCGCCCTCGCGATACGTGCAAAGACTGGTGATGACATCGAGAAGCTTCAGCACGCAATTGATACTCATAATGCAAAACGCTCATGAGATCACCTCGGCACTCCTATACTGTCTATGACCCTTCGTATGTCTATGCACCGTGGAAGAAGTGGGTAGCCCTATTTGTTATCCTTGCCTTGATTGCGAGTATCATATGGTTCATCGCAGTACATAGAGACAGCTCTGTTGATATACAACAGAAGACTGAAACCTCAGATTCAAAGACCTCTGCCAGTACCACTACCACATCCGAGGAACCTAAAGAAGAGCCTCGCTCCGCCCCTAATAAAACGTACTATCCTGTCGCCAAGGTTGTAGACGGCGACACGCTTGATGTTGTAATTGACGGAAAAACCGAACGTCTCCGCTTGATCGGCATTGACACCCCGGAGGTTGTCGACCCACGCAAGACAGTGCAATGCTTTGGCGTGGAGGCTTCGAATAAGGCGAAATCGTTACTAGCAGGAAAAAGAGTAAGTCTAGAGCAAGACACATCACAAGGCGAGCGAGATAAGTACGGCAGATTGCTCGCATACGTCTTTTTAGAGGACGGTGTGAATTTTAATGAATACATGATTGCCGAGGGGTACGCACACGAGTACACCTACCGCATTCCCTATAAATATCAGGTTGAGTTCAAAGCTGCTCAGTCAAAGGCACGAGATAGCCAGAAGGGACTATGGGCTACGTCTACCTGCAATGGGCAGACATCTTAATGTAGGTTACGAGTCCCTACGCACTCCGCATTTTATCTATCCTCTCACGAATCGACTTCTGGTATTCTTCAGGGTTTTGCATTTGGTGGTAGGCTCGTACAGCTACAACTTCAAAGATATTGTCGTCCACGATGTAAATAATAGCCACTTTGTGGTTTTGCATCTGTATTTTGCGTGCTTCAGGCATGCTGGGTAGTTCAGCATTGGCGTGAGGCAAATACTCAAGCTTGGCTATTGTTTCCATGGCTTCAGCAAAGAACTTCTCGGCAGACTCTTTATCGACAAGCTCATCGTAAAATGCCATCAGTTCAGCGATGTCGTTTTCGGCATCATCCGTAAGAGAAACGCTATACTGCTGCACGGATAAGCTTCCTGTACTTCTGGAGGATATTCTTTTTTGACTTGTCGAGTTGGATACGGTTCTTTGGGTTTTTAGCAATAGCAACACGACGCTTTAGGTCAGCGATGAATTCTGGACTGTTTTCATTGACGCTTGTAACATTGCTTTTGTTCATACGTCTATTATACCGTACTCTCTGTAGAATGCCCATTATTCTGCACCGACCAAAACCCATGCAAACCCCTCCATGTAGCATACCTCCACCCCTGTTATCTTTTGTCTGTTCGCCCCTCAACACTTTCCACCTTTTTCGTGACCCTTGCTTGACTCGTCTGCTATCCTAGCCCTACTTGCCTCGCGCCTCGTCCATAGGGTGCATAAAACAGCAAGGAGAAAGGAGGAAACGCTATGAAGAAGCGTACAAACAAACATACGAAGCGTGCTGGTGGTCGTGGACGTGGTAGACCAGCTCTGTCAGGCAATGTCCAGATTGAGCCAATTCATGTTTCGCGGCTTGATCTCACCAAGTTGGCTCATGCTCTTGAACGGTATTGGAACTGCCTTAGCTCGGTAGACAAGGCTAAACTGCTGGCAAAGTAAGCGTGAGGACTAAGGTGAGCTATCCACATCGCTAGTCGTTTCACTCATCATGTCACTATGGCAAATAGGAGCAAACCACCCCCGTATGTCCAAGGTTGAGCCAGCTGACTGATGTTCTCCTTTAGGAGAAACATATATACATCCGTGTGGGGTACTCATGCAGCCCACACGGACAGAAGCTAAGCTACACCGTCAGTAAGTTGGCGAACAGAGAGCGAACGGCTTTACGCCCAAGAAAATATATCAAGTAAATGGTGGAGATACAGCGGTAACGAGGTATGTGGCACAATGTTGCAACACTCCTCAAGAAACTACTGGACTTTCCATCGAAAGGAAGCGTTAATAGGATGACCTATCAAATAATGACAGAGGTAGTGAATAGCTATCTCGGCAATATCAAACTAACCCGTGGCATACGCCACAGAAAGGAGGACTACTATGAATACACTACTACTGCAAAGCATGGAACAGGTTGCCTCGCCAGCCGAGCGACCACGCATGGCGGTCACGTACATTCGTGTCTCTACCAAGCGTCAGGCTGAGAAAGGTGGCATGGATGAGGGGTTCTCAATTCCTGCTCAGCGTGAAGCCAACCAACGGAAAGCCGAGAGTATGGGAGCATATATCGTTAAGGAGTTTGCCGACCGTGGCGAATCTGCCAAGACGGCTGACCGACCAGCTCTTCAAGAAATGCTGGAATATCTCATGACCCATAGAGTGGATTACGTCATCGTGCATAAACTTGACCGTTTGGCTCGTAACCGCTCGGATGATGTCGAGATCATGAATGTGCTGAAGAAAATGAAGGTGCAACTAGTTTCGACCATGGAAGCCTTTGACGATTCACCCTCAGGTAACCTGATGCATGGCGTGATGAGCTCTATTGCAGAGTTTTACAGCAACAACCTTGCACAAGAAGTGAAGAAAGGTATGTGGCAAAAGGTGCAGAGTGGCGGTACACCGTCAAAAGCACCATTAGGCTACAAGAACCTCATCACGAGAGATGGACTGGGACGAGAGGTACGAACCGTCATTGTCGATGAGCAGCGAGCACCGCTTATCTGTAAAGCCTTTACGCTGTACGCTACAGGAAGCTACACCGTGAAGCAACTCGCCGAGGAACTAGCAGCAGAGGGGCTGACAACGGCTTCTACACCACGAATAGCCTCAAAGCCAGTGACGCAGGCACGGATGAATACCATCCTCATAAATCCGTACTACAAAGGCTTAGTGAAATACAACGATGCCTACTACGACGGTAGCCATACGAAACTGACAGATGAAGCAACATGGCAGAAAGTGCAGGATATTATGAAGAGCCATCGCCAAGGCGAGCGAACTCGTAAGCACCCACACTTCCTGAAAAGCACCGTCTGGTGTGGGTCGTGTCACGGCAGATTGCTCGTGCAAGTATCCCGTAGCTCAACAGGTGACCTATACCACTACCTAATGTGCGGTAACCGACATGCTAGGCGGAACAATTGCCAGCAACGGTCAGTACAGACTGATGAGGTAGAAAAGCAGATAGAAGCCTACTACCGCACTGTGCAACTGAGTGATACCGAGAAAGAACAGATACGAACGGTGTTGGTAGCAGAACTGGGCAAGCTCAGAAAGGAAGAGCTGGCAGCACAAGGCAACATACGGCTTGAGCGAGATAAAATCACAAGAAAGCAGAAGAAACTACTCGAAGCTCATTATGCCGATACAATGCCACTGGATATCTTCAAAGAGGAACAAGAAGCCCTGCAAAAAGCCAAGCTAGAGATAGACCTGAAACTAGCGGCACTCGAGCAGAATTACGAGGATGTTGAACGAAACCTTGATGTTGCCCTTGAACTGGTGGCGAACGTGGGCAAGCTGTACAAAACAGCCCCAGAACATATCAAGCGGATGTTCAACCAAATCTTCTTCGAGAGGGTACTGGTGAAAACTAGTGACGACGTAACGCCACAGAAAACACCCCTGTTTGAGGTACTATTATCTCCACAAACAAAGCAGCTCGCTATTTCTAGCGAGCTGCTTCTGACTTCAAGCAAACGATTGCTTCATTATGCAAAACGTTTGAGTAACGTACTTTTGGTACATCCGGTACGATTCGAACGTACGACCCTCTGTTCCGAAGACAGATGCTCTAATCCACTGAGCTACGGATGCGCATGGACTGCTCTTTTCCTTACGTAGTATACCACAGGGAGGCCTACAAGAGAAGTTGAAAAAAGTGGTATAATACTTCTTATGGATATACACACGGCGATTCCCCTCAAAAACTACACTACTATGCGCCTGGGTGGCGATGCGCGGTTTATGGTCTCGGCGACGACGATAGATGACGTCGTCGGTATCTATCGCAACGCCAGGCAACAGAACTTGCCGATTTTTGTCCTCGGTGGTGGGAGCAATGTCCTCGCGAGTGACGAGGGATATAACGGTATCGTGCTACTCAACCGCATCAAGGGCTTTGACATCATCTCTGACGACGCATCATCGGCAACTATCAAACTAGGGGCGGGCGAGACGTGGGATGAGGTAGTCGAGCGCACGGTTGAGATGGGGCTGAGCGGCATAGAAGCGCTGTCGGCTATCCCGGGAACAGCCGGGGCGGCGCCGGTACAAAACATCGGGGCGTACGGCCAAGAGGTCGCCGACACATTGCTGAGTCTCGAGGCCTATGACACCGAAACTGACCAGGTGGTGACACTTGACGCGGCGCAGTGCCAATTTGCCTATCGCCACAGTATCTTTAGGGGCGAGGCGATGGGCCGCTACTGTATCACTAGCGTCACGCTGAAGCTGTATCGCCAAACGCCACAGCCGCCGTTTTATGCAGCCCTACAAGCGTATTTCGATGAGAATGCTATCTCTATCTTCACTCCATCAATTGTCCGCCAGGCGGTTATGGCTATCCGTAAAGACAAGCTGCCAGACCCAGCCGAACGCCCAAACACTGGCTCGTTTTTTAAGAATGCCGTCATCGAGGACTGGCAGTACCAGGACCTCTTAGTGCAGTATCCTGACATGCCCAACTTCGATATGCCAGGTGCCACACACAAGATACCGACCGGCTGGCTGATAGAACGGGCGGGCCTGAAGGGCGAGCTGCTCCACGGTATGCGCGTGCACGACAAGAACGCGCTGGTGCTTATCAACGAATCGGCAAGCTCTTATGCAGACCTTGCGGCAGCTCGGGCGGAGATTGTCCAAAAAGTCTATGACCAATTCCACATCCAGATAGAGCAAGAGCCTCTGGAGATGTCCGTCTAATCTTGCGCTGGACGCCCAAACACAGTATGCTAAAACTATGCAGAAGCACAAGGGCTTTACGATTATTGAGCTAACCATCGCTATGGTGGTCATGGTGATTCTTCTTGGGGTTGGTGTTGTGAGCCTACGCTCGGCTCGGGCGAATGGCAGGGACTATGAGAGGCAGGCGGATGCGCAGATTATCGCGGCCTACGTCGAGCAGCTCTATGCTAAAGAGATACGAGATAGTTCCAACAACGTCATCAAAAAAGCTGGGACCTATCCTGCGACCATCCTCTGGTCAAACGCGACGTACAAGGGCATCGCGTTTGCCGACCTCGACACAACTACTACGCATGCGCCCGGTGCAACAAGCGTCTCATTATTGCCTGCCACAAGTGTCTCACCAGCTCCGACAAAGGATCAGTACTACTATCTGCCGCGCCAAGCGGACGGTGCAGTTTGTAGCACGATAGCCCAGGAGTGTCGAACATTTCAAATACATTATCGTACAGAGGTGGTGAATGAGCAGAAAATCATCGAAGGAAAACGCAAATGACCACGAGGGGTGGATTTACTACGGTTGAATTACTCGTCACGCTGTTTATTGCCGTCATGATGGTGGTGAGTGGCTATCAGCTCTACACCGCAGTCAATCAACGAAGTGGGCGAGTGCGAACGGCGGCTGAGGCAAGCAATCTTGCCTACTCAAGGATTAGGGAGAATTCAGACTATATTGCCGTGACTAATGACTGTGTGGCGCAGGCGGAAACTGGTGCGAGCTCTAGTGTTGTCACAGATACGACGCTACCGGGCACAGTGACGGTGGTCATTCGGCGGTGCAAACCATTTGCCGACAGCGATATAACTCGGGTGACGGCTCTTGTTCGCTATGATACACCAGTGAAGGAGGTCGCGCATGCGGTCTACGTTGCGCCATAGTCGCGGGTTTACTCTAGTGGAAATACTCATTATTGCACCGTTTGCAATATTGCTTATCGGTGCACTTATCGCCATGGCAACGCAAGCGACGACATCTTCGCTTCGCTCATATGCCAAGACGCGCATACAGAATGATGTCCTAACGGCGCTTGACCTTATGGAGCAAGACGCTAGAATTAGCTTAAATATACGCCTAGACTCGACTGACCAGCTTGACATGACGGCTCTCGCGACCAATACAAATCCGCTCGACTCAGGCCGAATCCTTGTTGACAAGACGACCTGTGCGCCAATGACGACGAATGCAGATATTGCCAGTGCGACGACCTACGCATTGTCATATTATTATGACAATGCAACCAAAAGTCTGATTCGCGTCGGTGATTTTACCGGCAAATGGTGCGGGGGGAGTCAAGCTGCGCAAGGCAACTCTATTTGGCAACGGCACAACACACCCGAGCGTCTTATCGAGAATGCCGATGTTACGCTTGTCGTCAGTGACTATGTGCAGGTTGATGAAACCGATCGGACTGCTTCAAGCGCGAAGGTAACACTGACAGCCTCGCGCGTTGTAGCGGGAGAAACAGTTCGATATACGGGTGAGATGTATGTCAGCTCACTCAACAATATAGATAACGACTTGGTGATGCAAAAAGTGACTACTGCCAACTGTCCCACCACAAGAACCATGGCAGTCGATGCTAGAGATAACAGAACCTACTGGCTGCAAAAGCTTTCAGACGGCAAATGTTGGATGCTCACTAACCTCGCGTATGCAGGGGGAGGGATAGACGCCTACAATGACACCAAGACCATCACCCTTTCTTCAAGTGGCAGTAGCTACGTTCAGCCGCGCTACCACATCCCCACAGGAGCAAACCCTACTACCAACCCCGTGCAGCCCTCCACCGACACCGCAGGCGGAGGCTCTGGAGAAGGACGACAATACGGTTATCTCTACAACTGGTGTGCAGCCATGGGGGCTCAAACCTCCACTAGCGCCTGTGCAAATGCCACGACGCCAGCTCCGGACGCGGCTGTCTCTATCTGCCCAAGTGGGTGGCGTCTCCCGACGGGCACAGCAACAACAGGCGACTTTACCCTTCTCAACAATGCAGTCAATGGTGGGCTCACCAACACAGACGCTGGTCTGCGTAGCGAGTGGCTAGCGCAGCGGAGCGGCTACTGGTACAGCAGTGGGTTCGTCTATCAAGGTAGCAACGCTTACTACTGGTCGTCGACGCAGTACTCAGCTGTTAACGCCTACTATTTGAGTTACTACAGTTCCGCCGTCAATCCGTCAAACAACAGCAACAAGACCAACGGGTTTGCTGTTCGTTGCGTTACCTCGTCGTAACTCCGAAAAGTCTCCCGAAACTACTTGTGCTTTACGACTCTTTCGGTTACAATGAAACGTGTAAATCAAGTAACTAAACTAGGAGGCAAATCAGAAATGATTTCTCAAATCAAACAACAAGGTTTCACGATTGTCGAGCTTCTCATCGTCATCGTGGTCATCGCCATCTTGGCGGCACTGAGCTACGTGGGCTACACGAGCATTACGGCACGCGCAAATAACTCAACGGCAGCGGCTACGGCGAAGGCTGTAAAGGACGCAGCATCGGTATATCAGGGTGCTAACGGTTCTTATCCGACCACTCGGGCCGAGTTCCTAAGCGGTGGTACTGACCCAGTAGCTAAGCTACCCAATGATGTCAAATTCCCATCATCAGCAGTTACCTACGCTAACAGAGATACCGCAGCACAGGCTCTGACAGGGACTGATGCTCCCAAGACCGCTCTTGTCTATGCGTGTGGGACGACTGGGTTCGAGATTTATGTCAAAGACTTTGCTAGCGGTGCGACAAATGCCAAAAAGACGACAGTAGGCGACTGCACGACCGCTCCTACTGGTAGTACGCTCTAGTTCCTCAAATATGTAAATACCCCCGAATCACTCGGGGGTATTTTTTACGATAGCAATACAGCAAGGCATACATCAGCTAGCTATTTTTGTAAGGCGTCTAGTATCTTCTCTGCTATGTCTACCATGCCACTCTCCACATATCCTCGTGTCGTCAACGCCGGCGTACCGAGTCGCAAACCGCTTGGGCGGAATGGCGGCAGCGGGTCATCAGGGATGGCGTTGGCGTTAGTAGTGATGCCGGCTTTTTCCAGCCGTTCTTGGGCTTCTTTGCCGTCGATACCAAAACTCCCGTGAACATCGGCAAGGATGAGGTGGTTGCTTGTCCCACCAGTGATGAGTTTCAGACCGCCTTTTTGCAGCTCTTCGGCCAGTACAGCGGCGTTGTTGACAACTTGGCGAGCGTACTCCTTGAACTCTGGTTGCAACGCCTCGCCAAACGCCACTGCTTTTGCGGCGATGGTGTGCATGTGCGGTCCACCTTGTGTGCCCGGGAAGACAGCTCGGTCGATGAGCGTCGGGAGATTGTCGAGGGTTTTTTCTGGGCGTTTCAGGGGATTGCTCACTATGCCTTTGCTGAGAATCATCCCGCCGCGCGGCCCGCGCAGTGTTTTGTGTGTAGTGGTGGTGATGACGTGAAAACCATAGTCAAACGGGTTCTCAGCGACACCGCCAGCGATAAGTCCGGCGATGTGGCTCATGTCCGCCATGAGCATAGCGCCAACTTCGTGACCAATCTCAGCAAATTTGGCGTAGTCTAGTTCGCGCGGGTAGGCTGAAAAGCCTGCCAAAATTATTTTTGGTTTGTGCTCGAGTGCCAGCGCGCGAATAGCCTCGTAGTCCAGCTCGCCAGTTGTCGCATCTTTCATACCGTAACGGACAAAGTTGTACTCGCGCGCACTTCGCGTGACAGGTGCACCGTGCGTCAAGTGGCCACCATGACCGAGGTCCATCGCTAGTATCGTGTCGCCGGGTTCGCACCATGCGTAGTAGACGGCTTCGTTGGCTTGAGCACCCGAGTGGGGCTGAACATTGGCGTGGTCGGCACCAAACAGTTGCTTTGCGCGGTCGATAGCCAGCTGCTCTATCTGGTCGGTGTTTTCTTGTCCGCCATAGTAGCGCCGGCCAGGGTACCCCTCAGAGTATTTGTTGGTAAAAACGCTGCCAAGCGCCGTCAACACGTCCTGCGAGACATAGTTCTCACTGGGAATCATCTCCAGTACGTTTTTTTGTCGCTCTTCCTCCGCAGCTATCAGCCGCGCCACTGTTGCATCCTTCATCTCCGCCCCTTTCTGTCTAATCTACTTATCATTATAACACTAGGAGTTCGAGT
>CALMCP010000091.1 GCA_937863095.1 uncultured Candidatus Saccharibacteria bacterium
TCCTCAAAGAGCTCATTGCTCTCCTGCTCCATGTTGAGCATCTCGACGACCTCCACCGCCCGGTCCCACTCTGCTTTCATCTCCGGGGTTTCGTTCGCGTCTGCAAAGTCGTCCTTGTACCGGATGTCTATGCCGAATCCTGCGATATTGGACTTGTAGGCCCGGATGCACTGCGGGAGTATGGTGCTTTCGTCCACCATCTTGGAAAGCCCTCGGAGGTCGAACGGCGGCTTTGTCCAAATACCTGCCGTGCACGCCTCCTCCGGCGAGATTTGCAGGGAGCCGTCTGCTTTGGCGATGGGCTTCATCCCGCCGCGCTGCTCCGGGTCGTCCGCTTTAACGATGCGGACGTTTACCCGCTGCTGGGCGGGCTGCTTCTTGTCGCTCACTTCTTAACGTCTCCTCTCCTCTTTGGTTTGACCGGCAGGCACAGCAGGAGGATGCAGTCGGCCTCGTCGGGCGAGTGCATCCCGCGCTTTTTCATGGCGTCCTTGCTCTCCACGCGGATTTTGGCGTCGTCGGTCATGGAATACTTTCGTGTGGAAAGCTGGCCGACGAGGTCATTATCGTTCGGGAGAATGAGTTGGACGGGCTTCTGTGCGCCCTCCGGCGTCTGCGGTGCAAGTAGATTCTTTACGACGCTCATCATGTAGGTGGTGCTATCGTAGTAAAAGTCATGGTGTATGCGCTGGCCGAAGTAAACGGGGATAATATCCATCCACCAGAACCGCTCCGGCTGCTCGCGCTTTACGCGCCGCAGACGGTCCGTGACGCCGCCGCCGAGGCCGCTGTCGTCTATCTTGATGGGGATGGCCTTGTCGAACCGGTACTTTTCCATGAGCTTTAGGCCGAGCTCCATGATGTCGTCGGCCGTCTGCATAAGGTCCTGCCCGCTCTTGCGCTTGTAGAACATGGCCTTTTCGTCCACCTTGTAACCGATGACGGTGCGGTCGTCACCATAGCGGGCAACGTCGCAGCCGATGTCGATGCGGACAGGTTTTGCCGGTTCCGTCCATTCGGTCATAATGGATTTTTCGACGAGCGGCAGAGGGATGAAAACATCGTTCTCCTGCCGGGGGAACTCTCCGGCGACACGAACACGGAAAACGTCCGAATCCTCGCCGTACATCTGGATGATGGTTTTGACGAAGTCGTCCGAGACGCGGCTGCTGTTCCGGCCGTCAACATGGAATGTGGTGTAGCTGCCTCTGTTCTTATGGTGGCTGTCATAAAAAAAGCCCGACAACTGTGTCGGGTTTCCGCACATGAGCAGCCGCGCTCCGGGCGTCGAAAGTGCGCCCAGCACCGGCTCGAACACCTTGTCGTCCACGCCGCTGGCCTCGTCGATGATGTAGAGGATGTCGTCAGCGTGGAATCCCTGCAGGGCGTCCGGCTTGCTGGCCGTTCGGGCCACAGCGAACCACTCCTCGGGGTACTGCTTCATGTAGACCTTTTCCTTTGTCCACATCAGCTCCCGCTCGAGGGCTTTATTGTTGCGCAGCCACTTGCTTATTTCCGCCCACAGAATATCGAATAGCTGATGCTGCGTCGGGGCTGTGCAAGGGATTTTGGGGAACGGCCGGGTTGACATAAACCAGATAACGGTCCACGCCTCGACCGCGCTCTTGCCGATGCCGTGGCCGCTGCGAACACTCGTCATCTGGTTCTTTGCCACAGAATCCAATATGGCGCGCTGGTTCTTGTCCGGCGTAACGTGGAGCAGGTCCTCGACAAAATCAGCCGGGTGGTCTGCGTAGTACAGGATAGCCTCTTGGGTCATCATGTCTGTTCTCCTCGTTTCCGGTTCTCGTATGCGGCCGCGATTTCATCGGCGAGGGAAAGCGTGGTTTCCTCCTGCTCCTCCGCCGTCTTGCCTCCGGCCGTGACGCCTGCCTCCTCCATCCGGTTATCCCGCTCAAGCTCTGTGGCCTTGTCGAGGAACTGGATAATGTCCTTTGGCGTCATCGACCCGTCCGGTAGATTCTTGAGCTCCGCGAGGGCTTTCTCTTGGAGCTGCAAGGCGATGCCGATGTGGCGGGTCCTCATTTTTTTGTACTTTCGGAGTGCCTCTTGTCGGGCTACGTCATCCAAATGATTGTCATACGCTCGGCAGCGTTCTCCCCACTTTTTCTCGCGGCTCCAACGCTTGATAAGCGTGTCACTCTTGGATAACTGTTCGGCAACGACCCGTAGGCTCCTGTTTGAGCCCATGTCTCGGTAGATGGCAAATGCCTCGTAGGCCTGCGCGCTTTCGCCCGGTTGACGCTCCCAAAGGTCGTCTTTGGTCCTATTCGGCATTGTCCTCCTCTCCTCACTTTCAGCTCTGTCCCGGGCTGCGAGGCTCCGCGCCCGTAATCCAGAATAGGGTGCTTTCCGGTGCGATGCCGGAGCTTCTAAACCACTGCATCGTCTTTGCCTCGTAATGAGGATGCAGGCGAATACCCCCCCATGTAGCCGCTGCGGACTTCTCATAGACGAATCCGGGGCTGTGGAAAAGGTCGTGGTACTCAAACTCTCGGTCTGCGCCGTACTTTTTGAGGGTCTCATGGATGAATCCGCGCCGGTCCGGGGCCGTGGCTACGAGGTGCATCCTCTTGACCCGTTTCCCGTACCTGTGCAGTCCTATCATCACGCCGGTGGCGGTGATGCCGCTGCCGCAGGTCATCACGAGGTTTTCTATATCGTCCGGGAGGTTCTCTGTCTGCGCCGCAACTGCGGTTAGCAGCGTGTCGCCGTACCCGATGATATTGATGCCGTACTGGACAATAAAGCTGTTTTCCTGCGCCGCCAGCTCTTTTGCGCGGGCGTGTAAAATGCTGTGGCGGCCGGAACGTGCTGCGAGCACTATGGACGCCCCATATTTCATCGCCAGCCGGGGCATAGGCAGAGCCGCAACGCTCTCCCGGGTGGTTCCGCCGTACACGATTCTGCACGGCATCCCGTTTGCCCGGGCAACCGCTGCGGTGATGGGTGCTTGCGGGGAGTGGATGCTGCAATACGTCAGCAGGCTCTTGTAGTCCTTCTTGACGCTGTTCACCAGCATCACGCATTGCCGGAGCTTTCCTCCGTTCACCTCTCCGGGGCCAAACGGGGCATAAAGGTCGTCCCGCTTGATGTGCAGCCCGTCTACCTCCTGAACCGGCGTCAGGCTGTACTCATTCATCCAGTCCAAACACCTTTCTGTGATAGTCGGTCTTTTTGGCGAGCTCCTCCTGCATCAGGCCGTAAAAGCTCTGTTTTGCAATTTTGCGCCCGCTGCCCGCGCTCTGGTTCAGCGTCTTGAACGGTCCGCCTGTTCCGACTTCTTTCATCTTTTCCGTCGGCTCCGGGTTCTTACCGTTCATCAGCATACAGAGGTTATACTCGTTCGGCCGGAATCCGGGCAGTCCGTCGATGCCGCAGCAAGTCATGCTGTCGCCCATCGCGCGGAGCCGGTTCTCGCCGCTGTAGAATTTCAGGCCGTACCGATGGCACTCCGCCTTGATTGCTTCAAAATCGTGCCGGAGGCGGGGCAGCGGATAGCAGAAGTCGCCGCCGATTTTCGTCATGCCGGGTTTGGCCTTAAAGAACTTCATGCCCTCCACGATGACGCCGTAGGCTCCTGCCTCCGCGATGCGAGGGATGTTCTTCATAACGTCATGGAACACCTCGGGCATATACGGCTGGATGCGGACGATGGTGCGCTGCACTCTGGCCGATACCGTCTTGAGGATGGTGAGCCGCTCCTCGTAGCTGGGCGTCCCGCGTTCGAGGCGGTCGTACTTACTGCACACCATGCTGATTTGCAGCACACAGTTGCACTGTGCCAACAGGTCGAGGTACTCCGGGTCCGCAACGAGGCGGCCCTTTGTGCTCACCACAAACGGGTATTTCGTCTCCGCCAGCAGCTTGAGGCACTCGTAGCTGGCGCGAATCTGCTTTTCGACCGGCTGGAACGGGTCACTCATGCCGCCCCAGTGGATAGGGATGTTCCAGTCGCACCACTCCGTTTCGTTGCCGCGCTTGCCCTCGATAAAGGAGCGCAGGCCGTCCACGCTTTCGTCGCGCTCGATGTGGCTGATGTCGTTTTTCTTCTGTGCGAAGCAGTACCGGCAGCCGTGTGAGCAGCCGCGATAGGTGTCGAAACGCACAGGCAGGTTGCAGAGAATAATCTGGCTCCCGCATTTGCAGCCCATTAAATCTCACCTCTAATCTTCTGGACGATGACGGCGACAAGGTCCTCTTTGCCGTTGTCCTTTATGTACTCTTTCAGGACGTCGCGGTCCTCCGCGCTGAACTTGAGCGAGATGTTGAACGTCTCCTCGATGCTCTTGAGCTCGCTGTCGAGAAAGTCGCCGTCTACGAGAGCGTCCACGTTGTTTTCGAGGGCCTCGATTTCGTACAGGTCGAATCCCGTCTCCGGGGCCGCGTCGCCGAGGCCGTCCAGCAGCTCCTTGAGCTTTACCTCGTCCCACTCGCCCGTCACTTTGTTCATGGCGATGTTGAGCTGCTTCTCTGCGGTCTCGTCGAGGTCAACAACAGAGACATCCGTCTCGGTGACGCCCTCGTTCATAAGCACGGTGAGACGCTGGTGGCCGGACACGACACGGTTCGTGCGCTTGTTCCAGATTACCGGGACTACCACGCCGAACCTGTCAATGTTCCTCTTGAGCTTCTCATACTCGTCATCGCCGGGCATGAGCTCCACGCGAGGGTTATACTCCGCGCGCTCCATGTCCGCGATTCTCTTTTTGATAATTTCCATCAGATAAGCCCCTTTGCCTTGTTCACGAGCAGCTGCGCCAGCTCAACCTTGCCTGCAGGGTTCTCGTCGATGTACTTGTCCATCGCCTCGTGAACCTCCTCGGGCAGGGTGAATGTCATGGTGTAGCTGTTCGGCTCGCTCTTTCCGGTGTCGGAGAAGTCCTCGTTCAGCAGGTCCTCGATGTGGTCGTATGTAACCTTGAGAGCATCGAGCTCCCAGTCCTCAAAGCCGGTGAGGGCCATTTCGCCCTGCTCTTTCAGCTCGTCCAGAATCGCGGTGAGCTTCTCGTTGTCCCACCGGCCGGAAATTTTGTTGAGCGAAACATTGAGGATGCGCTCCTCCTGCTCGTTGAGCTCGACCTCTACCACCTGTACCTCGGTGTAGCCATTCTGCACCAGCACCTTGAGCCTCTGGTGGCCGCCTACGATGTTGCCGGTGGTCCGGTTCCATACGATGGGCTCAACGTAGCCGAAGGTCTCGATGCTCCGGGCCAGCTTTTCGTACTGCTTGTCGCCCGGTGCGAGGTCTTTCCTCGGGTTGTAGTCCGCCGGATGGAGGTCGCTCACCGGCAGAGTGATAATTTTCATCTGCCGTTCCTCCTTGACCCGTTTCGGGTCGCTCCTGCGCATAAAAAAGAGGAGCCGCCCTGCGCAAGGCGGCTCCCGTCAAATAGGAGAAAAAATTATGGGTTTAGGGGATTTCTTTTTGCTGTTGGTATTCTACATTTTGTAGTTTAGCACTCGTATAGTGCCTTGTCAATGCCGTGTTTTTGCCCCGAAACGGGTCGTCCGTCTCGTGCCGTCAGGCTTTCTTGATGCCGTCAATGCCGAAAATCAGGGCGGAGAGTGTGGCGCAAGCCGCGTCCACATCCTTGTAGACCGTCCGCTTGTCGATTTTTTCCCGCTCCGCTACGGCCGTCGGTGAGAGCGGCCGGTCTCTCAGATAGAGGGCTTCGATGATGCGGTAGTGCCTCTGCTCGCCCTCGTCTACGCTGTTTTCGCAGACGACCTTGTAGATTCCGAGCATCCTGTTCACATGGCGCATGATAAGCTGCGTCCGGGCTGCCGACTTCATAATGCTCTCGACCTTGAGGTTCTCCTCGAGCAGCTCGTCCAGTGCCTCCACGATTTCCTCGACGCTCTCCTCTCCGGTGGCCGCGCTGGCCGCGTCGTATACTGCGTGGGAGCAGTTGGCGTTGAGCACGGTATAGTTCCGCAGCAGGAGCTTGGTATTGCGGAATCTCCGGTCGCTCCGGCCGTCCCGAAACTTCTTGCGCTCCTGCTCCACGGCCTTGATGCTGGCCTCCGCTCCGAGGCGGGCAGCGTCCGTCACAGCGGCCTCGACGCTCTCCTGTATCTCTTTCCCTAAGATGGCCCGAACGGCAGCGACAGCCGCCTTTGCCGCCACCTCTGCGGCCATTATCACAATTTCCTGCTCAGTCATCGTGCTCCTCCTCTTTGTTTCCGTCCGGCAGTTCGTCGAGTGTGGCCCGGGCGATTTTTGCAAAGCGTTCGCAAACTTCCGCCACTTCGAGCGCGGAGACGCCGCATTTCTTCATGGCCTCTTTGAGCTTGCTTGCGCTGTCCTCCGTGATGGGAACGCCCATAAATGTGAATATCGGGTTTTCCATGTTCGGCTGTTCCCTCCGTATTTCGGTCACCGGTATAAAGCGTTCCGGCGT
>CALMCP010000092.1 GCA_937863095.1 uncultured Candidatus Saccharibacteria bacterium
AATAACAGATATAAATATAGGCTTGCGCCGGGCCTGGCCCGGCGCTATAATAGAGGTATGCCGACACGGAATAGTCGAAAAGAATACGCACCAGACACTTACTATCATGTATATTCACGAGGGCTAAATAAGCAGCCGATATTCTTTGACGAGCAAGATTTTAGTGTTTTCCTAGGTTATCTTAAACGATATCTTTCATACGAAGCAAGCAAACGACCAAATCGAAAGCCCGTCCGCTCATTTGCGGGCGACATTGACCTCCTCTCCTACTGTCTCATGCGAAATCATGTACACCTCCTCTTTTACCAGCATGAGGATGAACGAGCTCTATCCGCATTGTTACAGCGCGTGTTTACCGTATATAGCATGTATTTCAACAAAAAATACACCCGCGTCGGACCAGTATTTCAGAGCCGATATCTCGCATCACGCATCGACAATGACCCGTACCTCCATCACATTTCCCGCTATATCCACCGCAACCCGAAGATTTGGAGTGAGTATGAGTTTTCGAGTCTCCGTTACTATACGGGTGAAGCCTACGCCGACTGGGTGAAGCCAGGTGCTATCCTTGAGCTGTTTGACAACAGTCCGAAGCAGTATCTTGAGTTTGTGGCGAGCATGGATGAGGATGATGAAGAGACAATTGTTGACTTCATGGCGCACGAGTGAACGAGTAGCCCGGCATCTTTACCTCCAGGCCGCCTGGGAGATGTAGGCCTGTAAGTAGAGGAGAGCTAGCGCATAGTCGCTATACTCAAGCCCGCTGTCGTCGTCGCCTGCCTCACCGTTACCGAGCCGCTGCCTACGCCGAAGTAGTTTCCGTACTGACTGTAATCGTCTCCTTCATCTACTTCTGTTTGAGCCACAAACACCCATGTTAATTTATTTGATGCATCAATGATGGGGTAGCTACTGCCAGGGCTCGTGAAGCCACCCCCTCCGACAGTTCCTACACTTAACGGCCAGCGAATCTTTGCAGAGAAATAGCTCACAATAACACCATTCGCTCCATTTGGGTCATTCGCCGCCAATCGTGCCCGAACCTCATCCTCAAATGGCCACTTTCCTGTGGTGATGTACTCCGTCTCAACTTCCTTACGCACTTGAGAGAGCGTATTTTGCACACGCACAACATAGGCTCGCTGTCGTATCCCAGTATAGGCAACGACGGAGACGGTCGCCAAAATAGCAATCACCACGATGACGATGAGGAGCTCAACTATCGTAAAACCACGAGCTTTATGCATACTATGCACTATACCCCCCCCTACCGTATATTGTCAAGAGGAACCGAGTAGAGACAGTGGCTTTCGAACCCCGCCCAACATGACCTTCACGCCCACAGATAGTTAGCCTTTCAGCGCCTCCATCACACGTCTGCCGGTCGGCAGTGTTGGGTCGATGCCTTCAAGGGCCCCGGTGGCGTCGGCGAGGGTATAGCCGAGGGCCATCAGTGCTTCGAGGGCTTCGTCAGAGGTGTTGAGGTCGGTCTGGGCTGATTCGTCTTTGCGGCCATAGTGCGTCGGTAGGCCAACCTTATCTGAAAGGTCAACCACTACGCGTTCGGCGGTTTTTTTGCCGACACCTGAGGCTTTTTGCACAAAAGCGCTATCAGAATTAGCAATAGCGTTTCGCACCGCTTCGGCATCGCCCAAACTGAGAATAGCCAGCGCAGCCTTTGGCCCAACCCCTTGCACGGTGATTAGCATCTCAAACATTTTTTTTGCGGCTAAACTCGAAAAGCCAAACAATTCCTGTGACTGTTCACGAATGTGGTGGTGCGTGTAAAATTTCGCCTCTTGGTCCAGAGTGACTTTGTCATAGTCCCCCGCCGCAACAGCGATTTCATAACCAACACCACCTACGTCAACAATAACTGAGCCGGCAAATTTTTCCGCGACAGTACCAAAAATATGTGCAATCATATAGTGTATTGTACCATTTTATCGGCTACGGAGCGACTGGCTCAACTGGCGTTGTCTCTGGCGGGTCGGTCGTACTATCTGACTCATCATCCGGCTCAGCTACCGGAGACTCATCTTCGGGCGGCGTCGCTTCGGGCTGAGGCTCAGGCTCGGGCACCGCAGCAGCACAACTTTCCGTCGGCAAGGCTGATGACAAGAATACTTCCGCGTAGGTATTCGAACCGGATGTATTTGCCAAACCACCACCGTAACAGACATAGCGCTCAACAATGTTCAGCGGCCGCGTAAAATTCGGCGTAGCGCTACCAATAGCCGCCGTCATCGTCTGGCGCCAGATCGGACCAGCCATATCCGCACCACCACTGACCATGACAGTATTGTCATTGTTGCCTACCCACACGCCGATAGCAATGTCCGGTGTGTAACCGATGGCCCATGCGTCACGATTGTCATCGGTCGTGCCGGTTTTGACGGCAACCGTTTTGCCGGCGATGTTGAGGCTTGAGCCAAACATGAATGAGCGCGCAGCTTGGTCGGACAAAATGCTTGAGACGAGGTACGCACCTTGCTCGGAAATACCACGTTTCGCCGAAGTCGCGTGTCTGTAAATGCTGGCGTTGAGCTTGTCTTGTATCTCGTAGAGAGTGGTGTTTGCGCGAACATTGCCACCATCGGCAAATGCCGCGTAGGCATTGGTCATCTGTTGAAGTGGCACTTCGGCTGAGCCGATAGCGACAGACAAGCCGTACTCACTCGGGTCTTTGTCGAGCGAGGTGATACCAAGTTTTTTGGCGGCGTCAATTGACTTCTCCAGTCCGTAGTCCTGCATGATTTTGATAGACGGTATGTTGAGCGACCGCGCGAGCGCCTGACGAACCGTGACATTGCCATAGAAACGTCGCGTCGCGTTCTGCGGCTGCCAGCCGTTGATGTTAATCGGTTCATCGCGAATCACTGTCGCCGGGGTCACCACGCCATCTGCCAGCGCTGCCGCATAATAGATGGGCTTAAAGGTACTGCCTGGCTGACGCTTCGCCGTGACCATGTTGACCGCACCCCACTGGTCATTGCTATAATCGACGCTGCCAACAAGTGCGCGAATCTCTCCTGTCTTTGGGTCAATCGCGACCAGTCCGGCATTTGAGCCACCCATGTTTTGGATGTAGCGCGTTTGCCCAGCGATTGACGCCAGCGCCGAACGCTGCAAGCTCAAATCAAGCGTCGTCGTCACTTGATAGCCCGAGCGCTCAACGCGCTCCTCGCCATATTTGCCATACAGCTCAGCCATAACCATCTCAGTAAAGTGTGGCGCATCATTTTTGATAATCGATGGGGGCTGGTAGTGCAGCTCCTCGGCAAGTGCCACCTGTTTGTCATCATCAGAAATCATCTCCTCACGGACCATACGCGACAGTACTTCTGCTTGTCGCTTAGCGGCCTTCTCAGCATCGCCCGACACCGGTGAATAGATACTTGGTGCTGGCAACAAGCCAACAAGAAGCGCGCTCTCTGCCAGTGTCAGTTCACTCGGTTTTTTATCGAAATACGTTCGCGCAGCCTGCTCGACACCAAAAGCATTTTCCCCGAAATAGGCCGCGTTGAGATACATCGCTAAGATTTCATCTTTAGTGTAGCGCTGCTCGATAGCCAGCGCCACCGAAAATGCCTGGTACTGACGCAGGAAACTTCTGTCGGACGACAGCAACGTCATCTTTGCCAGCTGTTGCGTCAACGTCGAACCGCCAAAACCGCCACCACCAGAAAAGACATAGCCATAAATCGCTCGAAACGTGCTCAAGAGGGAAAAGCCACCGTGCTCGTAGAAATTACGGTCTTCGCTGGCAATCGTCGCCTGCTGCATGTACTTCGAGATATCGTCCAGCGGCACTAGCTCGCGATGTTTGGCGTTACCAGTGCTATAAAATGTTTCGCCATGGATATCGCGCAGCACCACACCAGTGTTGTTGCGGTTCATCAGCGACTCCATGTCACCCATGGTCAGCGCAAAATACGCAAAAGTAATCAGCGGGATGATGAGTGCAAAAAGAATAACTGGCGTTCCGACAAGCAGCGATTTCTGCCACCAATTCAGCTGCTTAAACCACTGCCAACGCGCGCGCAACCGCCACTTCAACCGACGCCAAAACGAGTGACGATTCTGCTTTGCAAACTGCTTCTGCTGTGCTGACGTAGGTGTTCGTTTCACTTCCCTATTTTACCATTTTGTCGGCTCATAAGCGAGTGGGTGATAGCCGCCGCCAGCGCGTCCGCCGCGTCATCGGGCTTCGGGACTTCCCGCAAACCAAGCTGAAGTTTCACCATCTCCTGCATCTGTTTCTTGTCGGCCCGGCCATAGCCCGTGAGGGTCTGCTTGATTTGCAGCGGGGTGTACTCAGCAATTTCGAGATTCGCCTGCTTGCCGGTCAGCATCGCCACGCCACGGGCGTGCGACACCGAGATAGCCGTGGTGATATTTTGGGCAAAAAACAACTTTTCTATCGACATGACATCTGGTTTTGTTTCAGCGATAATTTCCGTCAAACCGTCATATATCTCAACAAGTCGTTCTTCGAGCGGCGTATGCGCCGGCGTCGTTATCACCCCGGCAGTCACCATGCGCAGACCGCCCTTAGCGCTTACTTCAACCACACCAAAGCCCAAAATCCCCGTTCCCGGGTCGATGCCAAGTATCTTCATAGTTTCATTGTAACTTACTTGCTGCCAGAGGTAAAATATCCACCGACACGCTTGGTCAGCCGACCAATCTCAAACCGCCACTGCCACCCGGCATAACTCACCGCTATCAACGACACGCCGCCGGCTACCCACCAACCAAGCATACTGCTCGCTGTCTGAGCGACTGCTTCAGGTGCAAAGCCAGCTGTTGGCATGGTCGATGCGAGAACGTTGCGACAACGGTTGGTTGCTGGGTTGCGCTCGCGTCCTTCACCGCAATCAGCGAGCTCGTCGGCGCTGGCTATCTTCTTGCAACGGTTGGTTTCGGGGTTTCGAAATTGGTCATCGGCACAGGGCTTGAGCGAACTGGCAGCCAAAGCAATCGACCGACAACGATTAGTTTCCTCCGAGCGGTACTGTCCCTCCTTGCATGGTGCTAATTCTTTTTCTGTCGGGATGTTGCGACAACGCCCGGTTGCAGGATTGCGCTCACGGCCCTCTCCGCAATCAGTCAAAGACGTCGCCTCGACCACCTTATTACACCGCCCCGTCGTCAGATTGCGCGCGTAGCCTTCGGCGCAGGGCGCGTACTGCTCATACACATTTACCACTTCTGGAGTCAAGGCAAATGTCTGCTTCCAGCCGTCAGCAAATCTCGACCAGCTTGTTTCCGCCGACATATCCTCATAGTACACCGACTCAGCCTCTGTCTCGCCATCCGACGCCATGAGATAGACCGTGCCATTGGTGCTCTTTGTCAATTTCAGGGGCGTCTCGTCGACATACACCACCAGATATTCTCCTGGCTCAAGCACGGCATCTGGTAGTACTGCGTACGTTGACTGGCTACGATTTGTCATGATGCGGCAACCAGTGAGCGACGTGGCCACTTCACCATCATTGGTAATCTCGATGTACTGTCGCGCTACGTTGGCTGCGACCTCGTTCATACGCACGTTCTCGCAGAAATTGATACTCGCTTTGTCAACACACACGCCGCTCTTCATCCGCCATAGCCCATCTGGTACGTCGAGCTGTAGCCCAGCGACGTTGCTGCATACATCGACGACTTCGTACAACGCGCCGGATTGGTACGACGTTTTCACGGGCGCTAACACAAAGTCGGCTACGTTATTGTCGGTGTCCAGATAGCCATCCTCCGTCATCACGCGCTGAAGTGAACGCAGCACGCCACTCGCAGGGATTGCCGGAGCGGGACTGCCCTCCGATTCGCTCGCGCTACCCCAACCAAGCAGGTCAACGACACCGCCCGACGCGTCCACGACTCGCACCCGACCACCCGTATCCGCCATAGTTCCGCTCAGCCTGGCATCGCGCCTAAACCTTTCGTTGGCAGCTACGAACTCGTCTGTTGCGAATACGGCATGGCTTTGCGCCGGCAAGACAACACGCAGCCCCGACTCACTTCCTTCTGGCACGATGCATGAGCGATTAGCGTAGCTCGCACCCGCAGCCGAAGCGTATTGCACGCACCAGCCCGTGACATCGGTATCGCTCTGCGATGCATTGAACAACTCGACCAATTCGCTTGACGCCCCACTTCCCCCGCGGGTTTGCAGCTCTGTGATGACTATGCCATGCGCCACTGGCGCAACTACCTCCTTCAGCTCTGTTGCCTCGACGTACTCCTGGTCAGGCATACTCAACGGCTCGACAAGGTCCGTTATCTCCGCAGTATCCTCGCTCTCCACCTCTGGCATCTCGACTAGTAGTATCTCCGTGCCTTCGACCACTGCAGTGTCGTCAAGCTCCATCGCTAGGGGCTCGTCCGCAGCAAAAACCGCCCCAGCAGGAGCGGCAAGATTAATGATAAGCGAAAGCACCAGCACTAGTACGGATAGTCGTTTCATATGCAAATTCACCGATTACGTTAGTGTCTGCTTAAAATATACCAGACCCCTTGTGCTTACGCAACATCTGCGGTGATGTCGGCGTTCGTATGGACATTTACCACGTCATCGAGATCATCGAGCGCGTCGAGCACCTTGAGTAGTTTTTGCGCCGTTTCAGTATCGGCGATTTCAACTGGAGTGTTAGCGATGTATCGCAGCTCTGCGTCTTTGACCCTTACACCTGCGTCAATGAGAGCCGAGCGCACGCTTGCCAAGTCCTTCTGGTCGGTGTAGACAATGATTGCGCCATCTTCTTCAACCGCATCTTCTGCGCCAGCCTCAAGTACTTCCATGAGCAAGTCTTCGCCCGCGCCATCCACCGTGATGACGCCTTTTCGCGTAAATTGAAATGCCACACTGCCGGCATCGGCAATTCGTCCGCCGTTTTTCACCAGCGCCGTTTTAACTTCCGGCAGCGTCCGGTTGCGGTTATCGGTCGCTGTCTCGATGATAATTCCTACCCCACCTGGACCGTAGCCCTCGTAGGCGATTTCTTCCATAACAGCCGCATTTTTGTCCGCCACGCGGTCAATCGCCCGCTGAATATTCGCGCCAGGCATATTCGCTGCTTTGGCTTTTTCGATAGCCAGCGCCAACGCCGAGTTGAGCGTCGGGTCCACGCCACCGCGCGCTGCGACGGCTATCTGATTGCCCAACTTTGTAAAAATCGCCCCTCGTTTGGCATCGTTCGCGCCCTTTTGTCGTTTGATTGTTTCCCATTTACTGTGTCCTGACATGTCTCGTACTCCGCATTCGAATGTTTACTATCTCTTACCGATAGTATACCAGATACCGGTCCACCTCTCAAAACCACTGGCCATCCTCGCCACACCTTCTGCTACAAGGAGCCTCCTTGTAGCAACTCAGCTTACTTGTAGACCAAACCCTCTTTTTCATACGTTCTTAAGCAAAATCTCAGCCTTCCTCGGTATGCTCGTTATGTAACGAGATATCACCATAACGAAAGGAGCATTATATTTATGAATACACTTCAGAACAAACGACTCGTCATCACAGCAGGAATCGTTGCCGTGTTACTCGGGGCAGGTGGCGGATATTGGTACATGCAGTCGCAGGCCGACAGTACCGTGTCTACAAACAGCCAAGCGACATCCATCGACACAGATAGCGAAAGCACTGAGTGGAGTAATTTACCAACCACCAACATAACACTATCAGATGAATCGCTGACCATTAGCGATGCAGGCACGTACATACTTAGCGGCTCAAGTACTGCTGGCGTGACAGTCAACAGCGACGGCAACGTGCGGCTTGTACTGAACGGCGCCACCATCAGTAGTGCCGACGGTGCTGCAATTGACATCAAAAAGGCCGCTATCGCAGTCATCGAGACTGCGGATGGCAGTGAAAACTCGCTCGCCGATGGCACCGAACGAAGCAACGAGGAGAGCGATGCCGTTATCTATACGACCGCCGATGTAACATTTACCGGAAGCGGCACCCTGACTATTGACGCGCACTTCAAACATGGCGTCATGGCAGCACATAACCTGACAATTGACTCTGGTACATATACCATCTCTTCAGATGCCGGCAACGCCATCAAAGCCGACCTGAATATCACCATCAATGGCGGAACTATCACGATTCCAACCAGCGAAGAAGGCCTCGAAGCACCACTTATTACCATTAACGACGGCTCTATCGACATTTACGCAACCGACGATGGCATCAATGGCTCCGAATCAGACCTCCACGCCAGTCCCGTCATCACCATCAATGGCGGAAACATCACCGTCAAGGTTGCGGCTGGCGACACCGACGCCATCGACTCCAACGGCGACCTGATCATTAACGGCGGTACTATCAACCTGACTGGTCAATCAACTATTGACTACGACGGTACAGGCGCATTCAACGGCGGTACGCTCATTTTGAACGGACAAGAAGCAACTACCCTACCGACACAAATGATGGGTGGCGGGCAACCGTAAACTCCAACCGCCCACTTTTATTTCACGACATTGCTATCCCGCAGCCGGTAACCCGTCGCGCGCACCATCCACCACACCGCAAGCGACAACAGGGCATATACAAACGCAACTATCCACCAGCTAATGTTCACCTCCATCTGCGCCCATGACTGCCCCGCTAACCACTCCGCTACCCACACCATGTAGCTGAGTAGCCATGTTGTCGGCGCGGCGATGACTGCGCCCAGCAGCGGCACGGTCGCAAAGATACCAGCCAGAAATACCAACAACATCGCCAGCGGAACCAGCGGCAAAATCAGCACATTCGCGAGCAGTGCAACATTACTCATCATGCCAAACGCCATGACAAGCAGCGGTAGCGTGAAAATTTGCGCCGACAACGTCTCGCCGGCCACCTGCCGAATCGCCCCCGGTTCTTTGTCACCAAAGAAATAGCGCTGCAGTAGTGGCGCGAGGATAATCACCCCGGCAAATGCCGCAAAACTCAGCTGCCAGCCGAGGTCATTCCAGCCAAATTGCGGATTGACCAGGAGCGTTATCGCCGCCGCGAGTGGCAACAGCACCAGCGGGTGAATCTTCCGGCCATAATACCACGCCGCCAGACTCAAGCCCGCCACCAACCCTGCCCGCGACATGCTCGGACTCAGACCAGTTACCGCCATGAACGCCAGTATCATCGCCGTACTCGACACCATCGCGAGGTATTTCGACACACGCACAAACAGCCGCCGACTCAACCGCACCAAAATCGTCAAATTGTACCCACTCGCCACGATAACATGCGTCAACCCAGCGATTTGTAGCGCCTCAACAAGTCCCGGCGGCAATGCTCGCCGCAACCCCAACAAATACCCCAGCCCCAGCGACGCTTCCGGGTCAGGAATGTGCGTACGCACCCGCTCAGCAAACCAGTCGCGCACACCCACCGCCACGTCGCCCGGCACCGGTCGCTCAACCTGCTCGATTTCCGCCCGATATATCGCCCCGACGAACGAGCCAAACCCCTCGGTCATCTTGCCGCTCACTGTCACACGGTCGCTCCGCCGCACCACGTCAGTTTTCTTCGTCACCACCCATATATTTCCCGGCAGTTCGTATTCGCTAAACACTAAGTCACTCAACCGCAACACCGTCTGCCCGCGTTTGTCAATGTCCGGGTCCTCCAGCACGCGACCACTCAATGTCACCGATTGACCAATTAATTGCTCATATTTCTCCAGCCCGACCTGCCCAGCACTTCCCCGCCACAGCCCAACACTCACGCCAGAAATCAGCGCCAACACAGTCATCCATCGCCGCTGTGTTTTGACGATTGGCAACAGCAAAACAAATCCCAGAAATAACCATCCCATCCCCGCAAACATCCCAAACGGCAGCATTATCACCCAGATAGCCCCGACCACTACACCGACACACCAACTCGCCACCAACCACGAAACATGAATTTTCTGAAGCGGCCACGAATACATACAGCTAGTGTACACTGTCTATGCTCTTGGCGCTAACATCTGTTATACTTCAAAGGTTATGGCAAACAAAATTTCAGTCCACCCCCTCAGAATCTTCTGGCTGTCCAGCCTCATCACTATCGCTCTTGGCGCATGGATGCTCGCACATGGCGGATTGGTCGGGCTGTGGCTCTTTACTATCCTTGTTGTCCTCGAGGTCACCTTTAGCTTCGACAATGCCGTCATCAACAGCCGCGTACTCGTGCGCATGTCGCCGTTTTGGCAGAAGCTTTTCCTGACGGTCGGCATATTTATCGCGGTGTTTGTGGTGCGATTTTTGGTGCCAATTTTCATCGTCATGTTGACATCGGGACATGGGTTTCATGGGGTCATAGCGCTCGCCCTCAACAACCCCGAAGATTACGGCAAGACACTCCACGACGCCGCGCCAACCATTGACGCGTTTGGTGGCACATTTCTTATCATGATTGGCATCAGTTACTTTATGGATCGCAAAAAAGACATCCACTGGCTCCGGTCAATCGAGAAGTATCTCGCCCGAGCCGGTAACTATGAAACGCTGAAAGTTTTTGTCATGCTGCTTACCGCCATGGCGCTCTACTTCACCGTTGACGATGCACATAAAACAACAGTGCTCATCGCCTCCATCCTCGGCACACTGCTCCACCTCGGCCTCGAGCTTTTTGGCGCATTTTTCGAGAAACGACAACGCGGCTCTACCGGCAAACTCGTCGGCATGGCGGCACTTGGCTCGTTCATGTACCTCGAAGTGCTCGACGCATCATTTTCGCTTGACGGCGTTATCGGCGCGTTCGCTATCACCAACGAGATAGTCCTCATCATCGCCGGCCTCGGCGCTGGCGCTATATGGGTGCGCTCGCTCACCGTCTACCTTATGAAGTCCGGCACACTCAGCAAATACCGCTACCTCGAGCACGGCGCTCACTGGGCCATCCTCGCCCTTGGCGCTATCATGCTCATCAAACTCTACCACGTCGACCCACCAGAGTGGTTTACTGGCTCGCTCGGCCTCATCGTCATCTCTATCGCAGTCATCTCCAGTGTGATTGAGCAGCGACGAACAGCCGCCATAGCATCAAAATAAGCTACGACACCACATCAATCAGCCCCGCCTCGACCTGCGAACGAAAGCTCCACTGCCCGGGCTGCTCTGTTTTGTAGCTCCAGTAGAACCAGCCGGCTGTCACGCCATACACCTCCTGCTACAACGCGACGTAGCGCGCAAACAACTCGTCGCGCTGCTGCTTCGGCACATGGCGCATCGTCTCCCAGCTCATCACGCCGCTCCACTCGCCGATAATAATCGGCTGCGTTCGCGACAACCGCTCCAGCATCTTCTGACGGCGCTTCGTCTTTCTCAAAAACCAGTCAGCCGACAGATACTTCGCAAACAGCGTCGACATGTGATACAGATGTACATCGAGCACGACAGGCTGAGTCGTTGGTCGCAATGCCCCAGACATCAACCGCGGCGTAAATGTATCGCTCACAACAACCTTTGTCTCAGGCGGCAACACTCCACCTAGCGCTCGATAGACCGCCCGATAATACCGACGCAACCTCCACTGCAACAGCCCAAGCCTCGGTTCATTCACCGCTTGGATACCCCAGAAAGCCGAACTCTCCTTGTAGCGCTCAGCAATCGCCACTACCACATCGACACTTCGCCTCCGGTCGTCCACACTCCGATACCACAAAGCCTTGCCAACGCGACCGCTATGGTCTCGGCCATTTTGCGACCCTGGCAAACCATGCACGTCGATAATCACCTCGAGTCGGTACTGCTCCGCCATACTCATCGCCCAGTCTAGATATGTTGTGGCTTCGACATACGGCGCGTCCCCCTCGAGCACCCAATACCCCACAGGTATACGCACGGCATTTACTCCATGCTCAGCCAGCCACTTGAAGTCCGACTCGGCGATAAACGCCTTGCGGTGCTCATCTATCTTCTTCGCGGCACCCGGCGTCTGCATAAACGTATACTCGTCAATCGCTTCCGTCCCCGCAAACAACGACGGCGTCATCCACTTCTCTAGCAGCAACCACCCGCCCAAGTTCACGCCTCGAAGAAAAGTATTGTTCATACTCATAGTATACTCCATAGAAAAATCACCTCCTTTAACAGAGGTGATTTTTCTATGGAGGGTCCGATGGGGCTTGAACCCATGACACCCTGCTTAAAAGGCAGGTGCTCTAACCAGCTGAGCTACGGACCCAAATTGTAAAATGTACGGTTAGGCTAGTAGAGCAACCTACTGTCAATCAATCGAGCACCTAGTGCTTCATGATTTTACTCGGCAAGAGTGCCTCGGACAGCAGCTGAGCTACGGACCCGTAATGAGATGCTGAATGCGGTTTCATGATGACCCACACCAAACAATCGGTAGTCTATCCTACCTCTTTCATCTTAGCACAGATTGACGCTTATGTCAATGCTTCTTGTCCTTCGATAATTTCGTACCATGCAACATAAAGAGGTCGAGCACGCCAAAAATCAACCCCACCCCAACAGCATACTGCCAATACTCGGCGAATACTTTGTACACCTCGAGTGCCGTGCCGTCCAGAGTCATCAGTCCACCCAGCGGCTTCACCAGAAACGCTGCCGTCAACACGCCGATAGCCAGTGCCGACACGACACGGCTGAACTTTTTTGTGTACTTCGGACCGCTGAAGAGCAAGATAGCCGCTGGCACAATGAGCAGTATGATAGTCGCTAACACCTCAGCCGGTAGCCACGACATACTCAACCCAACACCTTCCAACGGAAACGCCAGACCCGACGCCCAGAACCCTGAAAGGATAGACCCAGCCGCCAGCCCCAGCGCTAACGCGCCAAACCGTCGCCCCGACAGGAACGCTCCGACAAATACCAACACGACGATAGCCGCAAACACTATCACCACTTCCACTAGAGACCTCCTCCCCGGATAACCATCGTTTCGCCAATCGCCACCTTTGCCGCCCTGCCAGCCCCCACTTCGAGCACATAACGAGCTTTTTTCACCGGTGTATACGAGGCATGTGGCGGCTCATCCGGTTGGATGTTTCGCTCAACATGCACGACTCGCTTGTCACCGTCCAGCCACACGACATCGATAGCAAACCGCATATCTTTCATCCATATCGCATGGAAATCATCCTCAGCAAACACAAACAACATTGCCCGGTCACTATCAATCGACGGTCGGTCCGACAGTCCTTTCGCCCGTGCCTCAAACGTATCAACCACCTCTGCTCGGTACGTCTCCCCGCCAAGCACAACCGTTCGGCTCATGTCTTGCACCTTAACCAACACCGCCCAAAACGCCAGCCCCACCAGCACGATAGCACCGATGACAATCAGCCACACGATGCCCTTTTGCGCCTTGGCGTCAACGTTACTCATACTCTCTATCATGCCATAGCCGGGCGCAGGTGCGCCCCTTGAGAGCCGTCGTTCTTACGCGCCGATTTTGTCTTTTTTCGGCCGTCGCTTGGCGTTTTGCTCGTTGTATTCGATGATAGGCGTCGCCACATCCCGTCCGGTAATCTTCTCAATACCAAACCCAGGACTGGCATTCACTTCGAGCACCAGCGGTCCACGTGCCGAGCGCATCATGTCAACACCAGCTACGCTTAGTCCCATCGCCCGTGCTGCCTTGACCGCCATCTTCCGCTCTTCTTCCGTGAGTTTGACAACCGTCCCCTCACCACCCTTGTGTAAATTCGACCGAAAATCATCATCCAGACTCTGACGCTTCATGCTGGCAACTACTCGACCGCCCACCACAAATGCGCGTATATCCGTCCCGGCCGACTCTTTGATAAATTCTTGCAGCAGGATGTTCGTACCATCCTCATTGTGCAGATAGAGCGCCTGGAGCGCCGACTTTGCCATCCGCTTGGTCTCAGCCAGCACCACGCCGTTACCATGCGTACCGCGCGCCAGCTTGATAATCACCGGCACCCCGCCCACCATATCAATCAAATCATCAATATCCGCCGTATTGCGACTAAACACCGTCTTTGGAATCGCCACGCCCGCCTTTGACAACAACTGCATACTCCGCAGCTTGTCACGCGTGCGGTTGATAGCGATCGAGCTCGAAACCGTATACATACCTTGCATCTCCAGCTGCCGCACCATCGCCGTGCCATAACGCGTCATGTTGCTCGCGATTCGGGGGATGATTGCATCAAAATGCCCCAGCTCCTTGCCACGATAGCTCAGCTTGGGATTGTTCTGCTCAATCGACGCATAGGCATGCTTATACTTAACAACCTTTACGTCGTGCCCACGAGCCTTCGCCACCTCGACGAGGCGCTTGGTGGAGTAGTTGGCGTTACCGTTAGATAGAATCGCAATCCGCATATACCTACTCTCTTCCCTCTTCCTCATCATTCGGAAAATCAATACCGTATTCTTTTTTAAGCTGCACACGATCAACCGCTGACTCATTAGTGTCGACCAAGAAACGCCTATTTAGCATTGTGCGCCCGAGTAGTATGGGATATATTTTTTTCGACCGATCCGCCAAAGTAAATTTCGCTTTAAATATCTTTGGGCCAAGCTTCACACGGAATCGTACATCGTACCGTTCCTCACGGTGACCAAACGAATTTGCCACCATTACCTTGCTAAAGTCCTTTGTCGATAAACGCTGCGCCATCTTGCCACAGACAGGGTGTCCCCCAAACAACGTAAACGAGACAACGCCATCTTTCTCCTGGATATCCGATGCATGTACTGCCGAACGGTAAGCGCCAGAGTCTACTTTAGCGGGAACGCCATGTATATGAAGATCGGCAAAATTAAGCCGCTCCGAGCGACCAACAATTAGTTTATGAAAATCATTTCTTGTTGCCATAATACATTCTTCACTATACAGTCAGCTACTAGTTGCTGTCCATCTTGATTATTATAGCATAGATTGATATAATAATCAATACTATGGCACATATTTTAATCGTCGGCAAGTCTTTTTCTGGACTAAAAAACTACCTTATTGATAACGGACATAGCTTCACGGTCCTACAAGACATGCGAACTACAAAATTTCCTGATAAAAAGTTCAAAAACCGTGTCGTAGCCGACTTTGGTAGCTATGAAAATCTCTTTAAGTCAGTCGATAACATCCAGCAAGAGAGACCGATTGACGGACTACTCACAACCTACGAGAACTACATTCTTGATGCTGCACACATCGCTAAGCACCTCGGTTTACCAGGCATTAGCACCGAAGCTGCAGCTGCCTGTACCGATAAAGAACGCATGCGTAACCTATTTGCTATCTCGCCCACTAAGATTAGTCCAGATTTTGCCGTTGTTACTAGCGAGGTTGACGTCGAGGTGTTTGCCAACAACCACCAGTTTCCTCTTATCATAAAGCCAGCCAATCTCTCAAAAAGCCTCCTCGTAACTAAAAGCAGCTCTCTTGATGAACTATCGCAGAACTACACTAAAACAATCCAGCAGATTAATGCTGTGTACCAAAAATACGCCCCTGGCCAGCAACCAAAATTGCTAATCGAAGAATTCCTAGAAGGACCAATTTTTTCGGTTGATGCTTTTGTAGATGCAAATGGCGAGCCTCATATTCTTGAAAATGTCGTTGATTACCAAACCGGATATGATATCGGATATGACGACAATTTCCATTATTCGCGCCTACTTCCTTCCCGCCTTTCATCAGATAAAATAGAAGCTATTCGTAAGACCGCAAAAGCAGGCTGCCGTGCACTTGGTATGACCTCCAGTTCTGCTCATATCGAAATAATTTACACGACAAATGGCCCCCGTATCGTCGAAATTGGCGCTCGTAACGGTGGCTACCGTGAGCGAATGCACTGGCTAGCGAACGGCATAGATATCACAAAAAATGCCATCGCCCTTTCACTCAACCGGCCACTCGATATTCGAAGCCTGAAAGACGACCCTGTTGGTGTCTTTGAATTGTTTCCCAAAACACCAGGAATATTCGAAGGTCTCGCCAACGAGAAAGAGCTCCGTCAACTGCCCTCACTCCACTATCTCAGCATCAAGGCTAAGCCTGGCCAGTTTGTCGGTAAAGCTGGCGATGGATACAAAATGTGCGCTGTCGTCATACTACATAACAGTAATCAGCAACAATTCGAAAAAGATACTCGCTATCTCCGGGAGCATGTTGCTATCAAAGTGTCGCAATAAAGTCTAAATACGCCTCAGTCGCATGTCTGTTCTTCCCAATCGTTGGCTCGTCGTGTATCTGTAGCGCTGGACACTTATTCACTTCTGTGATGACACTACCAGACTCCTTGCGACTCAAGGTGCTATGCATCACGGCACTAGATAAATAATCAACCCCCGCTACATCTAGGCCAAGCACCTCCGCCGCCTCAATAGACTCGTTACGCATCCAGCCGGGTATGTCATCCGTAACATCGACTAACTCGCCGCCTGCACCGTAGTTCGCTACGGCCATTACGGATCGCCACTCGTCAATTGCGAGAACATCGTTCATCCTATCGCCAAGGTACGCCCTTGCACGTTCCGTGTCAATCCGCGCCAATTTTGCCCGATATGGGTCGCCACGATATTCCTGCTGATTCTCAATTTCAATGAGCTCGGCTATCGTATGAATTCCATCTCCTCTCACGCGTGCAGGCACGCGCTCGATTGCTCCAACAACCTTTCCAGCAATCACCGCAACACGGATATCATGCAGATCTTTGGCCACCAACTGCTTCTGTATGACGGTCGATCGAGAAGCACGAACATTCTCCACTGCATATTGATGCGCCCGAATTAATCCGTCCCGACTAACAACATCTGTAGTAATTCCCTTACCATGACCGCCATCAATAGGCTTTACAACCACACGGCCATGAGTTTCTATAAAGTGCATCGCTTCATCCAGCTGCGTCAGTTGCTCGTCAAGTCGCATAACTGGTAGTTGCACAATACCAGCCGATCCAAGTACGACCGTCGTGGCATACTTATCATTCACCAACTGAGCACTTGCATACGAAACAGTTGGTGGTGTTGCACTAAATATATGCAGTTCACGCCCATCACCCCTGTTGATGAAATAATGCGGACTCGATAGATAAGGAGTCTGGACCTTCCAGCCCCGTTCCAAGCTCTTTAGGCAGATTAAACGAGATGTGCCTGATAATGACAGCGTTAATTCTTTTGTGATATGTATCATTCTAGTACTCCCTCAATGTAGTGTTGCGCTATAATATCTGGTACCGCAATCCCTGTCGTTTGGGCTATCGCAAATCCAGGTGATGGATTTACTTCGAGCACTAGAGGCTCCGCAGGTCCATCTATAATATCGACCCCACAGAAGGGCAATTCCAAGGCCTGCGCTGCTCGTACCGCTATATTGCGCTCGTTGGGCAGCGGCGTGTACGCTTCGCTTGAACCACCCTGATGAAGATTTGAACGAAAATCAGCCCCGTGCGCGGTTCGTTTCATAGCAGCAACTACCGTGTCTCCGACAACAAAAAGTCGTTTATCTGTTGCGGGACGGATGTGGATGTACTCCTGCTGAATACATGAGCCACTACTAGCAATCAGCTGTCGCGCAGTTTGTTTGGCGCTCTCTTCGTCATGAACTAAAAAAACACCGTTTCCCTGATTGCCGGTAGGCTGTTTAAGAACACACGGCAACCATGGGCTAAGCTCAGATATGTCATGAATAATACGGGTCGCTGGCACAGGCACATGTCTATCGCGTAACTTTTGAGTTTGAATACTCTTATCAAAAGCCTCCAACATACGTGTAAGCAACTTCTTATGCTTTACATTCTCCAGACTAGGCAAGACCGTGTCCCGATACATCGCAAACGATTTTGGCCCAATGCGAAGAATGACAATGTCAGATGTATTAATACGACCAGCCGCACTATATCCATCACCAAGCAACACAATATCAGCCGTCTGCCCTCTTGCCGCAAAAGCTTGCTGCAGCATAGTAGCACCAGGCGCAGTCAGGCTCGATGTTACAATAGCAATATTCTTATTGACTATTTTCATACAACTACAGCTTTTACGTTATTTTCCAGCCACGCACAATCTTGCTCAAACTGCCGCATGTCTTCACATGCCAGTATCACCTCAGCAAGTGCATGCCCGCCATGCTTTGCGTGATACACATTTGACCCATCGTCAATCAAACGCCGCATGTATACCAGCGACTTTAGCCCGTTAATTTCATCAAAGCTATCGATTCGCTCTAGCTTTCCCTCTGTTGCAGGATAAATGCTATATACCGAGCAATACGCTTTTGCCTCGTCACGTATCTGGGGTTCTATACCTAGTCTGACTTTCACATCATTATCAGAATGGTCAATCCCGTACACTTCACGATACATCTCGATACGATACCGCCCGACGCGGGGGCCTACCTCGATGATCTTCCAGTCGTCCTTCGTTTTGCACAGCTCAACATGTACGGTTGTCGCCGTTAAGCCAATGGCCTGTACGGCTCGCTCTATAGCCCGTTTGCAATCATGCCAATCTGCTGCCTTGAGTTGCGTCGGTGCACTGCGCCGATACAAGAAAAAGTCATCGACGCCAATCGCCTGCCCCGTAACATATTCGACCGCGGGGCAATATGATATTTCCCCGTTGCTGGTAATATATGAGTCGACTGAATACAAGTCACCCTCGAGCATTTGCTCAACAATCACAATTGGCTTTTCATGCCTCCCGCTCCGGGAGTACAATTCTCCAATCGTACGGAGTGCCTCTGTGATTGCTTGTCGGGCTTGTTCGGACGTGTCGCATTTCTGTATCAGCAAGCTCGACGCCAGATTTGCCGGCTTTACAATCAAGGGATAGCCAACCACCTGGTCGATGGACTGCATTGTTGCGTCACTGCTATTAAGCACCCGTATAAACGAAGGTGTCACCTCAGGTGCATGTTCCATAAACGCCTGCCTCATGCGCTGTTTATCAGTGGCGATCTCCAGCGACTGACGCGTCGGAAGCGACAGCCCCCAATCGCAGCAAATATCCGAAAGTTTCGCAAGATACTGAATAGATGACTCGCCACGAGACACCACGCCAAGAAGCGTTTCGCGCAGTGGCGCAAGGTCCATTGCCAGCTGTACCTCATCAAAGAAGTCCGTCTCTTGCTCCGATACCACCAAATCACCAAGGTAAATATGCGAGCGGTCCTGCGGCGCAACACGCCTATCTCGCAAAACAATAATATCAATATCTAAACCACCGTCCTTTAGCCTGCCGAGCGATGCAGCCGCCGACGGATTTAGTTTGTTGATTGCGATGACAATGTTTTTACCCATGACTTTATTATATCTCAAGTGCTTCTTTTATAGATGGTGGCATTTTTGCATACTGCCCGACGAGCTGCCTATCGGTCTCGTCAAACGGATTGAACTTTGCCGACAGCAGCCAGCGCATCCCTTCATCGACCTCATCTGCCTCGACGATAGCATTGAGCAATTTCCATGCACCGTTCAGCCCATGAAGATAATTAATGTCTTTTCGGTGCGTGACACCATCATCAACGTCGGTTAACCCAGCAAAGGTACGGCGAATTTGACCTTCCGCTAACACATCCGCACGCTGGATTTTTTCCGGTGTTAGGCCATTAACGGCAAGCGTAATCTGACGCATCGACCGTGTCAACTGCGCAATCTTATCCCGTGAGAGGCCCGCCGTTTCAGCCAAACCAATCGTGATGTAATGGTCAAGCCCGCGACGTGGGTTGTATACACCATCCAGACATTGCTCAAGCGCAATCTCGAGCGACTCCTCAAACTCACCGTAGGTGGCCGTACCCGTCGTACCGATGTCATCGCCATTTGTCTCGGCAATACCCGACCGCAGCGCATGACCGAATACTTCGTGGACAACGAGCTTTTTCGCCCCTGTCTTGGTGACGCGACGCTGGCTCGGCACTATCGTTTCCCTATCTGACGCAAATACCGATACGGCATTTTTATTGCGTTGTATCACTTTTGCACGCCAACCATTGCTACGAAGCGCCGTTGTTGTGTCTATCGCCATATTGAGTACATCGACGAGCTGCTCAGCGTCAAGTTCATCACCATCGATAGCATCAATCTCATCAAAAATATCCTCAAATTGACCATGTATCCAGTCGCCAATCGCCTGCAACGTTTCCGCACTAGGCTGCTCGAGCTCCATCTTTTCAGTCTCTAACTCGCCCGGGCTGGCGTACACATCGAGTTCATCAAGAAGCTGCGCCTTTGTGACTTCAAGGTCTTGTGACACCGACGTTGCCTCGAGAAGCTCAACCTTCTTGCGGAGTGCTGCTCGAAATAGCGCAGGGCTATAGTGGCCGTAGAGAGCTTTCTGCAACTCATGAATCTCAGCACTATTATCACTTTCGCCCGTTACTTGTCCGTGACAGGCACGTATCAGTGCAACTTCTGCGAGTCTATTCTGAATAATTGCCGCCTGAGCCTGCTCGCGTACGCCAGTACTTGTCTCTGTCGATAGAAAATCACGAAAATGCTGCTCTGCTATAGTCATACTATCTAAATCGAGAGTGTTCACTGCGGCAGGTGCAAGCATCGTATCACCAGCTGTAGTAGCGATAGTATCCAGTGTTTTACCTGGCGTATAGGGGGATGCGCTCTTGATTACTTCTGTGAATGATTTTTGTGTTGTGCCTTGAATCATGCTTACATTATAGCACATTTTTTACAAAAATGCAATCATAATTGGAAATAATAGCGTCCTATTAGCCAAATAACCCCTTCTTCCCGCCCTTTTTGAACTCTTCGAGCAGTTCTTTCTGCTTTTTGGTCAGTTTTGTTGGGGTGTCGACGATGATGCCGACGATGTGCGGGCCGCGGGAGTCGCTGCGGAGGTTTGGTACGCCGTGGCTGGAGAGCTTGAAGTCAGTGCCATTCTGCGTGCCAGCAGGAACTTTCATGCGGACTTTGCCATCGACTGTGTCGACGTCTATCTCGGTGCCCAGCGCCGCGTCGACCATGGAGATGTGCTCAAATGACAGGATGATGTTGCCCTCGCGCGTAAACTTCTTGTGGGCTTTGACACGGATGTGGACATACAAGTCACCCTTTGCGCCACCCTGAACGGCCTCGCCGTGTTCGCGTAGGCGGATGGTCGCACCGTCGTCGATGCCGGCGGGGATTTTGAGTTTGACGTCACGGGTTTGACGCGTCGTTCCCTTGCCACCACAGACCGAGCAATTTTTCTCGGGGATTTTGCCTTTACCACGGCAGGTTTGGCAGGTCACTGCCTGTTGAATCTGCCCAAAGATAGAGTTCATCACCCGTGTTTGCTGGCCAGCACCCTGGCAGTCTGGACAAGTTTTGAGACTATAGCCCGGCTCAGCTCCAGAGCCCTTACAGTGTTCGCACTCGTCCTCAAGTGTCAGAGAAATCGTCTTTTCGATGCCAAATACCGCCTCTTCGAACGTCAAGGTCACACTGGTTTCGACATCTCGCCCCCGTCGTGGTCCCTGAGCGCTACCTTGCGCACCGCCGAAAAATTGCCCAAAGATATCGCCCAGTCCGCCACCAAAGTCAAACTGCATGCCCTGTCCACCGAAGTCAAAGCCTTCGAACGGATTGCCGCCTGCCGCGCCTCCACCCGCTGCTCCGCCGACACCCGCATGACCAAACTGGTCGTAGCGCTGGCGTTTTTGCTTGTCTTTCAGCACCTCGTAGGCTTCGTTTATCTCTTTAAACTTCGCCTCATCGCCACCCTCTTTGTCGGGGTGATGTTTGACCGCGCCTTTTCGAAAGGCTTTTTTAATCTCATCTTCAGAGGCGGTCTTGGACACGCCTAGTACTTCATAATAATCTTGCTTGCTCATACCGTTTCCCCTTCCATATACACCCCTAGCAACCGTCCATTTCTGCATAAAAAGCCCCGCTGAGGCTAGAGCCAACACGGGGTGCTATATCTATCACTTTAGTAAATATACTGGCCACCGTCAAGTCAGACGACGAAAAAACCTCACCGAGTGTTTCCACGAGGGCGAGGTGCTGTAACTTAATTATAGCAAAGTCGCCTCGTGTTGTCAATATTTCATAATAATCCCGTTGTGCCATATCTACTTATGATAGCAAACTAGCACTCTCAGCGCAAGAGTGCTAGTAGACTACCAGCCCCGGGCGACGATGCGCCACCAGAGATTTGGCTGCGGGATGGGGCGAGCAAGAGTCAACGGAATGTCACGCCGCCACTCGCCTCGAGAGACAGTTAGCACGCCAGCGTCCTGACTACCGGGCTCTATATCTGCGCCCGGCAGCTGCAGACCGATAGGCGCACCGCTCCACACAAACATACCCAGACTTTCCTTGGCGAGTACGGGTATCGCTTCGGCCCATGCAGGCACTGCACTGCCGATAGGCTGCCCCGATGAGACTACCTGCTGATATGAAAAATTCTCTTTTGCCGAGGCATAGAGTGCGTAGGCGTCCTGTTGCGCCACTCGGCTCGCCCCTCCCGGCGCACCCATAACTACTGTCACGATGTCCTGCGTGTGCTCATCCACCGAGTGTCGGCCTGCCAGCACGAATACCCCGCCAGCCTCAGGACTATAGCCAGTTTTCATACCGATCACCTCGTCCTGACCTAGCAAAACATTAGTATTTGTTATCACTCCGGCGACTGGCAATGTTACTATTTGCTGCTGTACGATATCCCGTAAAACCGGCTCCTCTAGGACTCGTAGAGCCAGTAGCGCCATGTCGTGCGCCGTGCTAGTAGTCGAAGCGTCATAGCCACTGGCGTCGGTGCCGATTGTCGTCTCATTCATACCCAATTTGCGGACCATTTCCTGGGCGTATTCACGGTAATTTTCCAGCGAACCGAAAGCCCAGATTGCCATTGTATCGCTGATGTTATTTGCCGAAGCCAGGAGAATAGCTTGCAATGCCTGGTACTGTGTCCATTGCAGCCTCGCACTGACCGCTGCCGTCGTACCATTGCCGGCGACATAGGTGCTATAACGGGCAACATCGTCTGCAGTGAAAGTAATCGTTTCACCTCGCCCATCAGAAAATGGCTTTTTCTGCATGATTGCCAAGACGGTCATGAGTTTTGCCGTACTTGCCGTTGACTGAGGCGCAGTCTCTCCGTGCGTCGCCACGATGCCCAGGTCTTTTGTGGCTACTGCGGCCTGACCATACCCCGGCCATGTCAGCGGCTTCACCTCTGGAGCATGGGCCGCTATCTCCTGAAACTCTACAGCTGTCAAAAGTGGTGCCGTTTGGTAGCGATACACCGCCAGCGTCAGCAATAACAAGCCAGCACACAGCCAGCTTATAGTGCGCCTCAAACGACCCTTGCCCCTCATCTGCATAGCTTCATTGTATCACGCATATACTAAAGCAGCCGACCTCCCAATCGGCTGCTCTGCTCGTAAAAGAAGTCTCTTACTTCTTGTCTTCGTCAACGACTTCGCCCTCGACAGCGTCGTCAACCTTTGACTTTTTGTCCTTTTTGTCGCCCGCTTCAGCTGCGTCTTCGGCTGGCGCATCTTCTTTGGCGGCTTCCTCGTAGAGCTTAGCGCCGATAGGCATGATGGTGTCGGTCAGCTCTTTGGCAGCCGCTTCCAGCGTGTCTTTGTCAGCCTTGTCATCATCTTTGACTTTTTTGGCTGCTTCGACCGCTGTTTCAATGACTTTTTTGTCGTCATCTGAAATCTTGTCCTTGAACTCTGATGGCATTTTCTCTGCCTGGTAGATGGCGTTTTCGAGCGTATTGCGTGATTCGACAGCTTCGCGCTTCTTCTTGTCGTCATCGGCGTGGAGCTCAGCCTCTTTTTGGGCTTTTTCGATGTCTTCCTTGCTCATGTTACCGCTGTCTTGGATGGTGACAGAGTTTTCTTTGCCCGTGCCTTTGTCTTTAGCAGTCACATTGAGGATACCGTTGGCATCGAGATTAAATGTCACCTCTATCTGTGGCACGCCGCGAGGTGCTGGCGCGATACCGTCAAGTAGAAATGTTCCCAGACTCTTGTTGTCATTTGCCATCTCTCGCTCACCCTGCAAAACATGGATTTCCACTTGCGGCTGATTGTCCGCGTAGGTCGAAAATACTTGCGACTTGCTAGTTGGCACCGTCGTATTTCGGTCAATCATCGCCGTACGCACGCCGCCCGCCGTTTCGATACCGAGCGTCAGTGGTGTCACATCGAGCAGTAAGACATCTTTGACATCGCCGGCCAGCACACCGCCCTGGATAGCCGCACCGACAGCCACGACCTCGTCAGGGTTCACGCCTTGCATCGGGTCTTTGCCGAAAATCTTCTTCACTTTTTCGACAACCGCTGGCATACGGGTCATACCACCAACCAGCACCACCGACTGGATGTCGCTTGCAGACAGTTTCGCATCTTTGAGTGCCTTTTCGACTGGTCCAGCCAAACGGTCGATAAGGTCAGCGACCAGCTCTTCCAGCTTCGCTCGCGTCAACTTCAGCTCAAAGTGCTTTGGACCATCAGCATCCGCAGTGATGAACGGGATGTTCACCTCGTATTCGTTGGTGCTCGAGAGCTCTTTCTTGGCCTTTTCGGCTTCGTCCTTGAGGCGCTGCATCGCTGCGTTGTCTTTTCGCAGGTCGATACCTTCTTTTGCCTTGAAATCGTCGATGAAGTAGTTGACGATGGTGTTGTCGAAATCTTCACCACCAAGGTGCGTGTCACCGTTGGTTGATTTCACTTCAAATACGCCATCGCCTAGCTCGAGGATGGACACATCAAAGGTACCACCACCGAGGTCAAACACGGCGATTTTCTCTTCTTTGGCATTGTCCAGGCCATAGGCCAGTGCTGCCGCCGTTGGCTCATTAATGATTCGCTTGACTTCGAGACCAGCAATTTTACCAGCGTCTTTGGTAGCCTGTCGCTGTGCGTCGTCGAAGTATGCTGGCACGGTGATGACCGCTTCGGTGACCTTTTCGCCCAAAAACGCTTCAGCATCCGCTTTAATTTTACTCAAAATCATCGCCGAGACTTCTTCTGGCGTGTATTCTTTACCGCCCATCTCGACTGCGACGCCACCGTTTTTCTTGACAATCTGAAACGGCATGATGTCGAGGTCTTTTTGGACTTCTTTATCGTTAAACTTGCGACCGATGAGGCGCTTCACACCGTAGATGGTGTTCTTTGCGTTAGTGACGCGCTGTCGTTGTGCCACTTGGCCAACCAGTCGTTCACCGCTCTTGTTGACCGCGACAACACTTGGCGTGGTGCGGTTACCTTCTGCATTTGTGATGACCTCTGGCTTGCCTGCTACCATGTACGCAAACGCGCTGTTTGTTGTACCGAGGTCGATTCCTATAATCTTTCCCATAATGTTACGCTTCGCTCAAAACTTGAAATTTTCAATTCGCTAAAGCTCATGTAAATTTCATTTATCATCGCGCGGTGTCGCGGAGTGAATCCGCCGACTCCGGCTGCTCTTTTTCCTTAGCCCTGGAGCGAAGCTCCTCCTTTCTTGTGTTATATCTATGTATCTATTCTAGCACTCATTGCCCACGAGTGCCAATACTTTCATTGTATATAATATTAGCACTCATGTCAATAGAGTGCCAACATTTTATTATTCTCCTCTATTTAGTTCGGAAACATCACATAGCACCGCGTCTTGCCACCAGAGTTGCCCTGCGATCTTTCGGCTGGTGCATAGTTATTCGCACCACTATCGTTGACACTCACCATGCCAGATATACGTCCGCTACAGTCTTGGTTGAGCCCCTCTAGAAAAAATATAATCAGCACGGGATTTGGCTGAGACTCTAACGTGCGGCCCGGCAAATGACTGTAGGTGATGCCATATCGTGCATCAGTAGTGGAATCGCCCGACTGCGCGATAGGCGTCCCGTATTCACGAAGGTGGTTCATCAGCGTCGCGTTGCTCGAGGGGTTTGGTGTTCCATTGTACGAGGTACACATATTGTCCGTCGTGAGACAAAAGTTATTCCCCGAAGGGCTCTGGGGGTAGTCGTCATTACTTGCCCTATAGAGTTGGACCAGCTTAACCGATTGTTGCACAACGCTTACCTTGGCGGTATTTTTTACTCGCTGCTGGATGTTGGTATATCCAACAACAGAGAGCGCAGCCAGAATAGCAATCACCACAATAACGATAAGGAGTTCGACGATAGTGAAGCCTCTATAGGTGTCCATACCTTGTCACGTCCTTGCTAACTCCAGTTTGTGCGACTGTTACCCGTTGGATATGGAATGTCTTCATCTTGAGCGCCAAGGGCCGCGTCTTTCCAGCGGATGCGAATAGCATTGCCATCTCCCGAAAACGGTCGAACAATGCTAGCAATACCACCCGTCTGGTAGAACATCGGATAAGTTGCACCTACGGCCGTTGCCTTGTAGTAGTGTGGTGAGTATATCTCCGTTACACCCCCCGACTGAACAATAGCACCGTTGGCCGTTGTCACTTGCCCCAGGCTTGGACTGTGAAAAACGGTATGACAGCCGCGGATATCGATAACCGGGTAGGTTGCAGGGTTGCCCGCTGCACGTCCCTCAAACACACCGCCATAGAAACGGACGGCACGCGAAATGGGACCTTCGATACGCACGCCACTCCAGCCATTTTCAGCCGTAACGTACACATATCCGATGTCCGTTTTCTCTAAATAATCAAGGTGGAGAATTGGCCTACCCGCCCCAGCTACAGAGGCCGGACTATTAGCATTGATATATCCGGTCATCCACAAGGAGTTATCCGAGCCACCGATATGAATCGGCGTATTCTGGAAGTTCAGCACCGTCCAGTGACCAGAGAAGATGAACTGTGTGCAAGTAAACTGATTGGCGCTGTTGCCAAGCACCGAGTTAAAATTGTCGAATGCCAAGGAATGGAATTGCCCCGGATAGATGGTATAAGAATTGCCGTTCGTATTATGCCACCACTGCGAACTTGCCGTCCCTGACCATGATATATTCATGAATACGACCTCTCGCAAAGTTTCTGACTGAACGAAAAGCGATGCTGCACCCGTACCACAGGAGACATTGACCCTATGCGGCACATAGTTACCACCGCTCAGCTCTTGATTTTTTGGGCCATCACTGCCCGTTGAGTCCGGGCCAATAGCACGCATACCTGAAAACGCCGCAATCGGTGTCGAAAGAGGACCGAATGTTCGCGCTGGATACTGCAATATAGGTTTACGCGTTGCGTTTGCGGCAGCGGTCCAAGCAGCGACGTGCTTGGCATCATCGGTTGCGCCAGGGAAATCGTCAATCTGCAGGATACTCGTTGCCGGCAGAGGCTGCCCACCCCCGCTCATCGTCACCCACCCTGTATCAAAGTTCGTTCCGGAGTTCTTGGCAAGGACTTGTCCTGTTGTTCCGCCAGTAGGTACACCTTGACCTGGAGTCCCGGTGGCCCCAGTTGCACCAACAGAACCGGGCATTCCGCTTGCACCAGTAGCACCCTGTGTCCCGGCGGTACCGCTGGCGCCAGCACTGCCCGGAACACCACTTGCGCCCGTAGCACCTGTAGAGCCAATAGTTGCCGCAGGGCCTGGTTCACCCTGAATGCCCTGAGGTCCCTGTGGGCCAGTGGCCCCAGTGGGACCAGGGACTGTAGAGGAAGCTCCAGAAGCTCCCGTGGCTCCTTGAGAGCCGGCAGCCCCAGGGGCACCCGTGGCGCCCTGACCACCGGGAGCACCACTTGCACCCGTAGCACCTTGTGGACCTACTGGGCCGGTAGCACCTTGTTGACCAGCGACGATATCCAGTTTGTCTTGCAGGGGTTGGGAAAGATTGGACTCAGTGATAGTCCCTGGAGCGATAGTAGAGGCAGTGACACTGCCATCTTGGAGCTGAGATGTGCCGACACTATTAGGCTTGAGGGAGCCGGTGTCGGTGTGGGATTGAGAGAGATAGTCATTGAGAATAGTTCCCCATTGGCCTTGGTCTTGTCCGGGCTTTGGTAGGCGTGGCATGATGTTATTTACTCCTCTTCGCTGATGCGATAGTTGTTATGGTATACAGTATGTCTTCCCGCCCTACGAGTGTCAATAATTTCGCAGAACAGGCGCAAGCCTATTCATTTCGCATGTCACGAATTGGGTTACGACGAGCACCAAGAAGGATAGGGATGACCGAAGCAAGAAGGCCAACCGCCACAATTGCCACCATGATAACTGGAATGTACCATGACCAGATGCTAAATAAGTGAAACTCTTTTGTCACGTCAATCGCAGCATACGCCAACCGTGCGCCCATGGTTGCATCAGCCTGGTACAGTACTTCAACGACAAGTGCCATGACTGCCCCTAGTACCACGGCAAAGAGGACGACTCGCAACGACAACAGCAACGCATAGGTGCCGTAAATACTACCGACATCTACACGACGCGCGCCAATTGCCCGAAATACTGCACTCTCGCGCCTTCCTTCCGCCACTGTACGACCAATGATACTCGCAAGGATGATAAGCGCGATACCCCCTATAACCGCCAGCGCCCACAACAGCACCTTCTCAAGCCCCATCCGCAACTCGTCCACCACCAGTGTTGCGCTGCCGTACGGTGACACATACACACTCCGCTCACCTGCCATATCTTGCGAATTACGCTTCAGCACCTGACGAGCTTCATCCTTGTTGGTAAACTCTACGAAATAGGTATCAACCTGGGCATGCTCACTGACGGGTACGCCAGCGTGTGCACTTCCTGACGAAAAGAGGACTTCGGGACGACTTTCGTCCGGCAATTGTCGTAACAAGTCTGCCGGGACAGTCCACACATTGTACCCCAACCATGAGCCCAGCATACTCGCCACCATATCACCCACAGTGCTCGCCATACTGTCAGTTACATCACCCGAAATGCCCACTGCGCGCACCGTTACTTTGTGCTGCACTGAGTCACCCGAGTAAACGCCCAGCTCTTTCTCATATGCAGTCTGCCGCTCTGCCTGCTCTTTTTCTCGGGTAGTGCGCGTATCCTTCGTCGTCACCACTGCGCCACAGCTATCACTCGCTGGTACCGCGTATTGCAGCGGCGGCGCCTGATACTCACGATTGTTTTTGTTCGCAGCTATCTCTTTCTGTTGGGCGACTGCTTGTTCAAGTGTTCTTTGTGAAGCAGCGTTGCGATAGCAAAACGATGCCGTCACCTCGCCGACTCGCTCTCGCACTTCTTGGAGACGCTTGAGTTTATCCTGGCGTACACTATCTTTCGGGAGAGGCTTCAGCCCAAGCATCTTTTCGGCGTGGCTAAACGGTACCACCACCGGGACCTCGCCACGAGACGCGTCAAATGTCGTCGCAATAAATGGTCGAGTAATCGTCTCATTGGTCACGCTGAGCGACGGAGGCTCGTCGCGCGCACTTGTTGAGCGTTCGTTTTCAGGCAACAGCGCCGACTCCTTCCCTTTTTGCATGTATTGAAGAGCGCCGTCACGCGGCTGAACCGGACTATTGTCGGGTAAGACTTTGGCACTCGGATATGCTGCAAGATATTGATTGATATCAAATAGCTTCTCTTGAGCGCTCGAACGCTTCTGACTCACCGCCATAACATGCTGGTCGCTTATCATACTCTCGATGATATGCTTTTTACCAGTATCACGATGTACTTCCACCGGTGAGGGGTCCTCAGTTTTGGGGTTGTAGTCAATCTGATACTTGACAGCAAGCGTCTTCTTCTTTGCGACATACTCAGCGTGATGCTGCTCGACTTCAGCGATAAACGCCGCATCGTCTGCGTAGTCGTACGGACTTGCCATCGTAGACGAAAACTGCGAAACTGTCATAATCATGCGGTCACCCAGACCTTCTTTACTGAAGCGCTCGACACTCTCAAATACCCCTTGTGACACCATGATGACTGCCAGCATCAGCCCAAATAATATCCCAGCAACACCGACAGAGATGCCGGTGCGTACTCTGTGCGTACGAAGCTTCGTATGCGCTAAGATAGCCGCGTCAAGAAACCGTATCATACAATCATCCCATCCCTGAGCCTGATTTCCCGGTCGGCGCGAGCCGCAATGTCAGCATCGTGCGTCACAACGACGATAGTCGTGCCAAGCTCGTCACGAATCGCCTCAAACAGGTCGATAATCGCCCGACCGTTTTGGCTGTCGAGATTGCCAGTTGGTTCGTCTGCGAGGAGGATTTTCGGACGGTTGAATAGTGCCCGAGCGATGGCCGCCCGTTGCATCTGCCCACCAGAAAGTTCTTTCGGGTAGTGCCGTAGCCGGTCAGCCAGCCCGACTTTTTCGGTCAGCTCTTGAGCGCGGGCGCGTCGCTCTGCCCGTTTCGTTCGTGCAAACATCGCC
>CALMCP010000093.1 GCA_937863095.1 uncultured Candidatus Saccharibacteria bacterium
GTGTCTTCTTGGCTTGATTTTTATGATGGGGTAGCATAAGCGTTGCAAAGTTTGGTATAATGCAAATGTCTTAATCTCAAACAATATAGACACACTGTTGTGTGGTCGGCCTGTGTAATCGGCACCGCATAAACAGTTGGCTGACGCTATATTGTGAATGGATTAAGACACCTTGCGGTGTCGTTTTTATTCTCCCGCAAAAACAGTCAAATCAAGAAAGGGAAGTACCAATCTTCATGAGGTCACCAGCCACATCTGCCACCTCCGCCACACCTACCACTACCAAAGCTATGAAGTTTGCCATAGCGACTATCTTCCTATTGCTCGCTATACTGTTCGGTCTCTTCTTTCGTGCGTATTTCTTTCCACAAGCGAGTATCTCCCCCTCCCACCTCTCCCTCCGCCAACACCAAGGCAACATCCAATGGAAACTCATCTCCGCCAAAGACACCGACTCCAACTGGCACACTATCACCACCATCTCCGCCCTCACCGGCAAAGACGGCAAAGATGGCAAGGATGGCCAAGACGGAACAGACGGCCAGAATGGGGCCAATGGCACGAACGGGTCAGACGGTGTGAACGGACAAAACGGCACAAATGGTCAATCCGGTCCTCAAGGCGAACAAGGCGAGCAGGGGATTCAAGGCACTCCAGGCCCCCAAGGAGAACAGGGTCTTCAAGGCAACCAAGGTCAATCCGGCGTCAACGGCAATGATGGACAGGATGGCACAGACGGAAGAGACGGTGCTGATGGTCGTGATGGAATTGACGGTCAGAATGGTCAAGATGGCATCAATGGCACAAATGGAGTAGACGGTACCAATGGCCTCAACGGCCGCGAAATAGAACTCCAAAAAGACCTCTACTTCATCCAATGGCGCTATGTTGGTGAACCAGGCTGGCGTAACCTTATCGCCTACAGTGAGCTTAAGGGGGACAAAGGTGACACCGGAGCAACCGGCCCTGCCAACACCCTCACCATCGGCTCTGTCACCAAGCCTAGCGATTGTATACCAACAGCTAGTATCACAGGCACGGCTCCAAATCAGACGCTTAATCTTGGTATACCAGGTTTGCCGAGTGGAGGAGTCTCGGGGCAGGTGTTGACGAAGAACTCTAGTGCGGATTGTGATGCTATCTGGGCAAACACCAATGTCATTGTTGGGACTGGACGGCCTGATGTATCGGCTAGCATGGACGCAGGCACACAAGCTAAAGTAGCCTCTGCAACCTCTGGCACTGAATTCCGCTCAACTGACGGCCCACAAGGGGCTTGGGTGTGGATGAAACAGGGGAGTAGTTGGGTGGTGACGAGTGGGGATACGGGGGACGTCGATTTTTCAGGAAAGTTATTGAACGGATGGCAGGTTGGCGTAGGTGGAAGGGTGACAATTCGTCGCTGGAACTCGTTATTGTTGATGAACATAATCCTGAGCGCCTCTAGTAGAACGAGCTCTAGGTTTCTTGACCTGCCAATTGGTTATAGGCTTTCGGATACGACGGATACTTATTGGCAAAATGGTGCAACACAAGAAACGGGTTATTTTACTTCTAACATGGGGTTTCTTAACGCTACTTCTGGGAGTAAGATAGTTCTGAAAGATAGAGTTCTCCCAGCGAACACCTCAGCATGGCCTACGACACTAACACCATAGAAAACTTATTGCTTATTAATACATTATTGATACGAAAGGAGAAACCAATGAACACAGATTATCAAACACTCACCGACAATGAACTAAACGAGCTATTTCAGCAGATTTATGACGAGCAGGCCAGACGGCGAAACATGCGAGAACTACCAGAGCAGGTGGTGGGGCTGGTGAGTGCGTATGAACAGCTGGGAGGCGATAAGCAAGAGATTATTGATAGGATAAATGTAGTATAAGGATACTCCCTATACGGTGTTAGTTTTTACAACTTTTCCCGTTCGCCGCCACAAGAAAGGTGTCCGAGGAGCTTTTCACGACTTTTCACGCTACACCATATGTAGCGTGGGCACCATATCTAGCGCAGAGCAACACCACGCTTAGCGCATATCCCATCACCACTAGAGCAAAACCCCTTCAGCTCGTCATTACCCGGTGTATCCGGGTAATCTAGTCAGACGTTGATTCATCTCCACTGGATTGTCCGAACAAGTCGGGCAATGACGAAGCATGAAAGTTAGATAATGATATCGGCAATGAGCATGACGACACATGCTATACTGTAGAATATGTTAGGCGCAAAATACATCCGCAAAGGTCGGGCTGAGTAGATGCAGTGGTGGCAGGCGATTATTCTCGGTATCATCGAGGGTGTGACGGAGTTTTTGCCAGTGTCTTCGACGGGCCACTTGACGATTGCGCAAAAGCTGATGGGCATGTCGCTGGAGGACCAGAGTTTGCTGGCGTTTACGGCGGTCATCCAGATAGGAGCTATCATCGCGGCGATTATCTACTTTTGGGACGATATCTGGCGAGTGCTGGGTGCGTGGTGGGTCGGGCTGTGGGCGGCTGAGAAGCGGAAAAAGTTTGACTACAAGTATGGCTGGGCGATTATCATTGGCTCGGTGCCGATAGCGGTGGTCGGGCTACTATTTAAGGATGAGATAGAAACGGTACTGAGGAGTCTGTGGTTTGTGGCCATCGGACTCATCGTCTGGAGTGGCGTGATGTGGCTGGCGGACCGCTACGGCAAGGCGACGCGACCAGAGAAATCGACGACTTGGAAGGACGCGCTCATCATTGGTGCGGTGCAAGTGTTGTCGCTCATCCCGGGCGTCAGCCGTTCGGGTGCGACGATGTCTGCCGGGTTGTTGCGCGGGTTTGACCGCGTGGCGGCGACCAAACTGAGTTTCTTTCTCGGTATCCCAGCGCTGGTAGCGGCCGGAACATTGCAGGCAGTGACGCAGTACCAGCACATCGCTGACGGCGTAGGGTGGTTCAATACGCTGCTTGCCACAGTGGTGTCATTTCTGGTGGGGTACGCGGCGATTGCGTGGTTATTGAAATTTGTTGCGAGCAATGATTTCTCGCTGTTTATTTGGTATCGATTGGGATTAGGGGCGGTGCTCATTGGTTTGTTGGTGACGGGTGTTTTGGCTGCGGTTTAATGGCTTATTCTGATACAATATAGATATGTTAGACATCAAATATATCCGCGAAAACCCAGAGAAAGTCCAAGATTCGGCCGATAAAAAAGGCTATACCGTAAGTATCGCCGAGCTGTTGAAGCTCGATGAAGCTAGGCGGAGTGCTGGGCGGCAGGTGGACGCTCTGCGTGAAAAGCGCAATGCCATCGCTGGGCAGATGAAGGGGGGCAAGCCATCGCCAGAACTGATTGAACAGGGCAAAGTCGTCAAGGAGGAGTTGGCGAGTGTTGAGATGGAATTTAGTAAAATTGACGCTCAGTACCGGGCGGCGCTTGGCGCTGTGCCGAACATCATTTTTGACGATGTGCCGGAAGGCGGCGAAGAGGATAGCGTCGAGGTAAGGCGCTGGGGCGAGCAGAAAATCGGGGCGATTGACCACTTGGACTACGCGACGAGCCGTGACTGGGTGGATTTTGAGCGCGGCGCTAAAGTAGCTGGGGCGAAGTTTTACTACTTGAAGGGCGATTTGGCACTACTCGAGAGCGCAATTATCCGTTATGCAACCGATGTCGTGATAGCGCATGGCTTCACTTATATGACCGTGCCACACATGGTGAACAGTCGTATAGCTGAAGGTTCGGGGTTTGCACCCCGTGGCGATGCGGAAGGTAATGAATATTTCATCGAGGGGCAAGACTTGACGATGATTGGTACGGCTGAGGCGCCACTAACTGGGTATCATGCTGACGAAATTATCAATGAAGAGAGATTACCTCTGTTGTACGCCGGGCTGAGTCCGTGCTATAGACACGAAGCGGGCGCGGCTGGCAAACACACTCGTGGGCTTTTCAGGGTCCATCAGTTCAACAAGCTTGAGATGTATGCGTTTTCGCTGCCAGAACAGTCACAAGAGATGCATGAGAAGATTTTGGCTATTGAAGAGGAGATATGGCAGGCGCTTGGAGTGCCGTATCAAGTCATCAACATCGCGGCAGGCGACCTCGGCGCACCAGCTGCTAAAAAGTACGACATTCAGTATTGGTCGCCGGTTGATGAAAAGTACCGCGAACTAACGAGCTGTAGCAACTGTACGGATTTTCAAGCGCGCAACCTCAACATCCGCGCCAGGCGTAAAGACGGTTCGGTCGAAGTGCTACACACACTCAACGGCACGGCAGTATCTATGGGTCGCTCGCTGATTGTTATTCTTGAAAATTACCAAAATGAAGATGGGACACTCACCGTGCCAGAAGCGCTGCAGCCGTACATGGGCGGGCGAAGTGTGCTATGATAGAGACAGAAGGGGGCACCTGCAATGACGCTAACGACAGATGACAGACAATGGATAAAAGGGGCGATAACTGAGGGTATCGTCGATGCGTTGAATGAAATTGTTATTCCGAGGTTTGAGGCGATTGAGAGCCGACTCGACTCGATTGAAAGTCGACTGACATCCTTGGAGAGGGATATGCGTGACGTCAAAGAACGACTTGGTTATGTCGAGGGCGAGATTCAAGCTCTGACAAACGACATCAAAGAAATTTACAATGTTATCTACAAAAAGCCAAACAAGATTCTAGTGAGCGAGATGTTCGCCAAAATGTCTGATGAAGACAAGATAACAACCCTACACGACGAGCTGCAGAAATTAGCGAAGAAAAAGGGCGTGGTGTTGCCACAGTAATAACATAAGGAGGGGACATGATTCAAAATCTAACCATTACCGGTGTGAAGTACGAACTGACAGACACAACGAAAAAGTATGTGGAGAAAAAGATTGGTGCGCTGGACAAGTACTTACCGCGTCATGCGCGCAAAAGTGCCTCGGCTGACGTGAAGATTAAACAAATCGACAACCCTGGTGGCAATAAGTATGAAGTTGAAGTTATCATCCGCGTGCCGGAAAAAGTGATTACTGCAAAAGATTCGACGATGAACGTTTTGGCGGCGGTGGATATCGTCGAGGCGAAGCTCAACGGCCAGCTGCGCAAGTACAAGCAGGCCACCGTGCCGCATCTCGGCTTTCGCAAGACACTTGCCAAGTTTAAGCGCAGTTATCAGCGCGAAGGCTAGATTTTCCTCTTTAAACTCTCGCCAAAAAGAGGTATAATAAACCATAGTTTTGAAGATATAGGCTGAAAGCGAGGGGATTTTTAGATGGCACTATCGAGGCAAAAGGCACTGACGAAGGTATTTGGTGACCCACAGGCGAAAATTTTAAAGAAGCTAGAGAAGCGCGTCGGGGCGATTAATGCACTGGCCGATACCTACAAAAAGATGTCGGACGCCGACCTGAAGAAGCAGACGGACGTGCTAAAAAAACGTCTCGGCAAAAAAGGCGTGACACTCGATGACATTTTGTCAGAGGCGTTTGCGGTGGCGCGTGAAGCGGCCGAGCGCACGCTCGAGATGCGACCATTTGACGTCCAGCTCATCGGTGGCATGGCGCTGCACGATGGCAATGTAGCAGAGATGAAAACCGGTGAGGGGAAGACCCTAGTAGCAACGCTACCAAGCTACTTAAACGCGCTCGAGGGCAAGGGTGTACACATCGTGACGGTGAACGACTATCTAGCACAGCGTGACGCTGGCTGGAACGGTGAGATGTTTGATTTTTTGGGTATGAGCGTCGGAGTGATTATTAACGATGCGTCGTTTGTCTATGATAAGGGCTACACAAACGAGCAACATACCGACCCGCGCATGCAAAAGCTTCGTCCAGTCACTCGTAAGGAAGCCTATGCGGCGGACGTGACATATGGCACGAACAATGAATTTGGGTTTGACTACCTGCGTGACAACATGGTCAATGACGTCGAGCTGCTTCGTCAGCGCGACCTGAACTTTGCGATTGTTGACGAGGTCGACTCTATCCTCATCGACGAAGCGCGTACGCCGCTCATCATCTCAGCGCCAGCTGCCGAAAATCCAGAGAGCTACTATACGTTTGCGAAGATTGCCGCCAAGCTGACCGACGAGGATTACACACTCGAGGAAAAACGCCGTCAGGTCGCACTGACTGATGTTGGTGTCGAGAAAGTCCAAAAGATGCTCGGTATCAAAAATCTCTATACGCCAGACTATGTCCGCAGTATCTATCATATGGACCAAGCACTGCGAGCGCAGACTATCTTCAAGCGCGACAAGGACTATGTCGTGACAAATGACGGCGAAGTTATCATCGTTGATGAACATACTGGCCGCCTCATGCAAGGCCGTCGCTACAATGAAGGACTCCACCAAGCTATCGAAGCGAAAGAAGGCGTGTCGGTACTGCAGGAGAGCATGACGCTGGCGACGGTGTCATTCCAGAACTATTTCCGCCAGTATAAAAAGCTGTCGGGCATGACCGGTACGGCATTTACCGAGGCGGAGGAGTTTCAGCAGATTTATAGTCTTGACGTTGTGCAGATTCCACCAAATCGGCCGATTAGTCGTGTTGACAAGGAAGACCTCATCTTTAAGACCGAAAAAGCCAAGCTCAAAGCAGTTGCCGAGGCTATCAAAGAGCATAACAAGGCTGGTCGACCAGTGCTGGTCGGGTCGGGTTCGATTGCGAAGAACGAGATGATAGCAAGCTATCTCGAGAAAGAGGGCATCAAGTTTGAACTGCTGAACGCCAAAAACAACGAGCGTGAAGCAGCTATCGTCGAACAGGCTGGCCAAAAGGGTGCCGTCACACTGGCAACAAACATCGCTGGACGCGGTACGGACATCAAGCTCGGCAAAGGTGTCAAAGAACTGGGCGGTCTGGTGGTTATTGGCTCTGAACGACACGAATCACGGCGAATTGATAATCAGCTGCGCGGTCGTGGCGGACGCCAAGGTGACCCAGGTGAGAGCCAGTTCTATGTTTCTACTGAAGATGACCTGATGCGTATCTTCCAGGGTGACCGAATCGCCGCACTCATGGACCGACTTGGTGTCGATGAAGACACGCCCATCCAAAACCGGGCCGTATCAAAGACGCTTGAGGCCGCACAGAAGCGCGTCGAAGGCTACAACTTCGATACGCGAAAGCAAGTTGTTCAGTACGACGACGTGATTAATCGCCATCGTCGTGCCGTGTACTCTATCCGCCGACGTATTCTTGAGGGCGACGACATCAAGCCAGAGATTGAGCGTCTCATCAAAGAGAAAGTCAATCAAGTTGTTGTTGTGCCATCAAAGAATGAGCCGAAACTTGTCGAGAACTTTACGTTCATCTTCCCGGTTGACGAGGGAGAAATTACAACTATTGGCAAGGTGAAAAAAGACCGTGAACGAGCTGAAAAAGCGCTGGCGTTGGCAAAGAAAGCCTACGCCGAAAAGGAAGAAGAAATCGGTGACGAGCGGCTGCGTGGCGTTGAGCGCGAAGTCTACATGGCGGTGCTTGACACGCTGTGGATGCAGCACCTTGAGAATATGCAACACCTACGCGAAGGTATTCACTGGCGCAGTGTCGGTCAGCGCGACCCACTGGTTGAGTATCGTTCAGAAAGCCAGAAGCTGTTCAATAGCCTGCAGTCAAATCTACGCGATGAAGTACTCAACACTATCTTTAGGATTCACAAGCACGACGCCGTTATCGCTCAGTCGCAGGACGATGAGTATGAGACGGAGCTGACGCGCTTGGCAGAAAACGCTGTCGAAAAAGGCGTCAATGAGATTGGCTCGGGTGAGGCAAATCGCGACGGGGACTTTTCGGTGAAAAAGGCAAAAACCAACGCCGAAGTGAATCGTGCAAAAAACCAAGCCCGCAAAAAGAAAAAAGCATCTCGTCAAAATCGTAAGAAAAGTCGTAACTAATAGGCTGAGTGACAGATAGATGAAGCATACAGTTGAAGAGATACGGTTGAAAAATGGCGCGCGCGGTTTGTTGATTGACGTGGCCGATGCGACAGTGATGAGCTTTCAGTTTCAGTTCCGCGCAGGCAGTCGCTATGTCGACAATAAAGACATTTACGAGACAGCCCACGTCATGGAGCACATGGCATTTGGCGCCAATGAACGGTTTCGTTCGGAGCACGCCTACGAGCAAGAATTTACGAAGAACGGTGCATACCATAACGCCTTTACATCTGACTATTCTATGGTCTACGAGGCGGCCTGTGCGGACTTTGAGTGGGACAGGATACTTGATTTGCAGCAGGTGGCTATCACCAGTCCGAGATTTAACAATGCCGAGCTAGACGCCGAAAAGGGCAATGTCCGCAGTGAGCTGACGGGCTACTTGAACAATCACAACCGCGTCATGTGGCCACGCATCCAGCAAGCGCTCGGTGAAGATATCTTGACGTACAATCAGCGGCTGAAGACTATCTCAAACATCACGCTGCGCGATGTCAAAGAGCACCATCGTCGCACGCACACGCTGAACAATATGCGGTTTGTTGTTGCGGGCAAACTCAAGGGCCGCAAAAAGCGCATCCGCGAGATGTTGGAGTCGTGGGAGCTTGAGCCGGGTGAGCGCTTTGCGGTACCGAACAACGAGCTGCACCGCGCAAATCCAGTGCTTATCCGTCGTAAAGAAGCGTCAAACCTGAACTTTGGTTGGTCGATGAGCATCACGCGAGAGCTCAGTGATACTGAGTCAGACGCGATGAATTGTTTGAATCATATCCTCACCGGGACGATGAGCTCACGTATCTTTGGCGCAGCGCGCAAGAAAGGACTGGCGTACGGTGTGTTTAGCGATACATCGGTCGGATTTGGTGATTCAGCGTGGGACTTTGGTGGGCAGGTAAATCTCGAGACGGCGGAAGAACTGTTTGATATCATCGTCCGCGAGCTCAAAAAGGTGCTTGGCGGCAACATCGACTCTGCTGACGTTGAGAGTGCGAAGTCCTATGCTATCGGTCGCTATCAGATGGGTGCGCAGACCGTGGCGCAAATCAGTGGTTTTTACACCAATCGCTATTTCTCAGACGATGTTGTCAAGGATTACGAAAAAGTCCCAGCAGACATTTTGGCAGTCGACCAAGACCAAATCGTCCAAACTGCCTGCGAGTTCTTCAAAGCCGATACGTGGGTGCTCGCTGGAGTGAGTTGCGGCGAGCGAGAACTGTTGCTCAAGCTTCAAGAGAAATTGGAAACGCTGTTTTAACAGTCTTGCTGACTTGCGAACTAGCCAACTAACCGCTATCATTAACATATGAGAATCGCAATTGCAGGCTATGGTGTCGAGGGGCGGGTCAACTACACGTATTTCAGTCGGGAATTCCCGGATGCTGAGGTGGTCATCGTTGATGAGCGTGAACGGCTTGACGAAGTGCCAGAGGGTACACAAGCCTTGCTCGGTGAGGGTGTGTTCTCTCAGCTTGATGATTTTGACATGGTGGTGCGGACGGCTGGCCTCGCGCCGCGCAAGATTCAAACGAATGGCACGGTGTGGTCCGCGACCAATGAGTTTTTTGCCAAGTGTCCCGCGCCAATCATCGGCGTGACAGGGACGAAGGGCAAGGGAACGACGTGTAGCCTTATCACGTCGATACTGCGAACGGCTGGCAGGACAGCTCACTTGGTGGGCAATATCGGCACGCCAGCCCTGGAAGTGTTGCCGAGCATCCAGTCCGATGACCTCGTCGTCTACGAGCTGAGTAGTTTTCAGCTATGGGACCTTGAGAAGTCGCCGCACATCGCGGTAGTGTTGATGATTGAACCGGACCACCTGGATGTGCACGAGAGTTTCGATGAATATGTTCAGGCAAAGTCAAACATCGCTCGGTTGCAGACGGCTGATGATATGGTGATATATCATCCGACAAATGAGTTTTCTCACGCAATCGCTCAAGTCGGGCAGGGGGCAAAGCAGCGATATGGCGTGTCCGATGACGGTGGAGTGTATGTGAAAAGTAATACATTTTTTGTTCAGGAAAACGCTATATGTGGTGTCGACACGCTACATATAGCGGGTGTGCACAACCGTGAAAATGCCTGCGCCGCGCTCTCTGCTGTGAAAGCAATTGCTCCAGAGGTAACAAATGAGCAGATTGCCGACGGACTCGCAGCATTTGATGGTTTAGAGCACCGACTGAAGTTCGTGGCTGAAGTGAACGGTGTGCGCTACTACGACGATAGCATCGCGACAACGCCCGGCAGTGTTATCGCGGCGGTGCGGAGTTTTGATGTGCCAAAGGTCTTGCTCATGGGTGGGTACGACAAGGGTGGTGACTATGGCGAGTTGCTGAATGTATACAAGGGTGCGGATGTGAAAGTCGTAGCGTACGGTGCGAACCGCGATACATTGAAGCAACTGTTTGACGGAGTAGGCGTGCCATGCGTGGTGGAGCCAGGCGACATGCGCGCCGTGGTAGCCGCAGCTCGGACTCACGCCACCCCAGGCTCGGTCGTTATCCTCAGTCCTGCCGCGGCCAGTTTCGATATGTTTCGTAGTTACGCTGATCGCGGCGACCAATTTATAACAGCAGTAAAGGAGTTACAGTGAACCCACAAACCAAAGGCGCAGTCGCCGTTGCGCGCGCAAAGAACGGCACGGACAATCTCATCCTCGCAGCCACATTTGTCGGATTTTTCTTTTTGACCAGCGGCTACTTCATTGTCACGGCGCTCATGGCAGAAGAGATGCGGGGCGCGAGCATCCTGGAGGGTGTGTTTGGGGTGCTCGGTGCGTTGATTGGTGGTGGCTTTGTGTTTGCGATGATTTTACTCTTCGGCATGTTCTGGGTGCGGATGCAGCGCCAGATGGTACTTGGCAATTCGCTCCAGGTGGAGTACAGTGACTACGCGTGGCTTCGCGACTGGGCAAATCACGTCGCCGCCGACCTTGCCATGCCGCGCGTGGAGATGTTCGTCACCCAAGACCCAGTCATGAATGCGTCTGCGTTTGGGTTTGCGCGGCCGTACTGTATCGTTCTGAACTCTGGCTCCATCCGCTATCTGACGCAAGACGAACTCAAGGCTATCGTCGTTCACGAAATGGCGCACATCAAGTATGGCCACACGACGGCATTGGTGTATTTACAGCCGTTTCTGTCGATGCCGTTTGTCAGCATCTTTACGGGGTGGATTGCTGGGTTTTGGAATCGCCGCACGGAACTAACGAGCGACCGTTTGGCACTGATGTACCTCGAGGACGGTGAGCTTGTCAAAAATGCTTTGGTGAAGATTCATGTTGGCCCTGACGTGGCCCAGGCGATGAACCAGACCGCACGTGACTGGCTACGCCACAACGCCGAACGACCGATGAATCGTTTCGCTCAAACATTCAGTTCACATCCATTTCTCGTCCGTCGTCTGGCGCATATCGACCGCTATGCCGCTCAGCTGACGCCACCTACTCCGCCAGCATCTGCGCCACTCGTCGAGCAATAGCCTCAGACGGCTCAAGTACGGCTGCGCGATGTTTCGCTACGCGTTGCACAATTCCTTTTATCCAGTGATAGTGCGTACAGCCGAGTACGATAACATCTGCGCCAAGCTCAAGAGCGGGTGAGATGGTATCTCTGATGTGCTGCTCAGTCATGGTATTTTGCTCAATCATCGAGGCCCACTGAGAGCAATCGGGTTCGATGACAGTGTGGTTGGATGCAAAGTTAGATTTTAGTTCGTTGTAGCGTTCGCTCGCAAGTGTTGCCGGTGTTGCACAGACGCATATCACCCCACTTTGTGTGAGCATGGCGGCTGGTTTGATCATCGGTTCAATGCCGATGAATTTCTGTTCCGGGTATATAGCTCGTAGAGAGGGAAGCGCTAGCGTCGTGGCGGTGTTGCAGGCGATGACAATAACATCGTGGCCAAGAAGCGGCCGAATGGCTCGTTCGGTCAGTGCGCGGACTTCATCTGGTGTCTTATTCCCATAAGGCACATGCTCTCGGTCGTTGACGGTCAGGATATCGGCCGACGGGAACGCAAGTGTAAGCACCCGAGCAACCGCCTCGCCACCTATACCACTGTCAAACACCCCAATCTTCATGAGCTAATTATACTCCTTTCTTGTCAGTATCTACAATCTGCAATTAGTAACAAATCTTGAACGGCCGTTCAAGATTTGTTACTATATCAATATGAAGAACTGGCGTAGTGATGGGCGCGGCGGAGGAAGAAACGCGAAGCGAACCTATCGGTCGACGACGCACTATATCTTGAGTGGTCTCGTGCCATATACTGAGGCGAACATCAAGCTGGCGTTTAAACCGAGTGCGTTTTTCAACGATTTGGAAAGGCTAGACCAAGAGAAGCGCAGGGCGGGTACGCTACGGGTGAGTTATTATCGAGCAGTGAAACGAGGGTTGGTGTGTGTTGATGATGCTGGCATGCCGCGATTGACAAAGGCGGGACTGCAGCAGCTTCGTCGCTACGAGCCGCGAAAACTAAAGGGAGCAGCGAGCGTATTGGTGATATTTGATATCCCAGAGGAGGAGAGGCGGCTGCGTAGTCGTCTGCGCGCGCTGCTTCGTGAGTTACGATTTACGCAAATACAGCAGAGTGTGTGGCGTTCAGAATACGATGTTGTCGACTATCTAGTAGAGGGTCTTCGGCAAGATGGGCTGAGCGAGTATGTCGAAGTCCACGAATCAATCCGTATCAAT
>CALMCP010000094.1 GCA_937863095.1 uncultured Candidatus Saccharibacteria bacterium
AGTAAACATACATTAGTTAAATTGTTTTTTTAACTGGATTGCCCGAACGAGTCGGGCAATGACGAAGGTGTATGGATACCCCGAACGGGCCTGCCCTCTGACTCGTTCAGGAGGTCGGGCAATGACACTCGATAGGGGCCAGAGCGTAGTGTAATAATGAGTCTACACCTATTCTGTATTCTAACCTCTATATTCTAATTTCTATTCTCTACTCTCTATCTCTTTCACATGCGTCACAACCTGACGTGGTGTGTTGTTGGCTTTGACGATATAGCTACTGATGCCAAGTGAACGCATCTCTGATGGGGCTTCTTCTTCGCCGAGGTTGGTCAAGATGATGACAGGAGTATCTTTGGAGTGGCTATCGGCACGGATGTGCTTGAGTGCTTCGGCGCCGTCCATCTCTGGCATCTGGATGTCAAGGAGGATAATGTCTGGTTTAAATGTCTTGACGAGCTCAACGCCAATCTTGCCATTGCCCGCCATCCGCACATCAAACCCATCGGCTTCAAACTTTAGTCGGTACATCTGGCTGATAGTCGGGTCATCTTCGATGATGGCGATTTTGGTCATGGTAACAGTGTATCACAGTGTGGTAGGATTATAAAATATGACAGCACACATAGAACGAGAAGTGCGACGGCTGGATAGCGTTGCATGCGTAACTGGCAACAGCCAGCCGGAACTATTAGCAGACATAAAAGAACTGCGTACGGTATTTGTTGAAGCCATGGGTTGGCCCTGTGCTGAGGACGGGGACCATGATATATATGATGAGCGGGGTGATACGATGCATCTCATGTTTAGGCATGGCGAGCGACTTCTTGCGGGTATGCGTCTGACGCCAGTCTCGACACCAGAACAATCCCTGAGCTTAGAGATGATGTCGAACAATCAAACTATGTCCGATGATGTCCGTCGAGCATTGGCTGTCATGGGCAATGACTGTGTATTCTATGATTTGACGAGACTTGTTGCCTTGCCTGAGCTATCGAGTCGTGACGATGTTCGCTTGATTAAGGCGGGTATGGCGCAGATGTTTGGACTGGGATTTGAAAAAACGTACTATCCGCAGGCACCAGAAAAAGTGCGATGGATATACGCAACCACAACAGATATGGCAAGAACGCTCGCTAGTATGGGTATTAGACAGGAGGTGCTCGCCGAAGGCTGTGTTTCCGACGAAGACACACAAGCGCATGCAAAGACGCTATTTTGCACAACGAGTCCCTGGGAGGCCTACTCTGGTTTGTGTGCGAATCCATCGAGGAACGAAACTCTTCGAAATGTCAATATTGGACTCGGGCAGCGATATAGCTTATAGTTATCTGTATGGAGGGTGGTCATCAATATGTATTGTCGATAGTACTTTCGCTAGCGGCACTCGTAAGCTTTTATATAGGTATTGTGGTGCTCCAGACTGACAGGACGTCAAAGCACAGGTGGTTTTTTATATTGGCGGCTTCGTCTGCTGTTTGGGCGGTGACTAATGCGCTCTTTGCGATAGTGCCAGTGCCAGGGCGGGTGACTGTAGCACTACTGAGCTATGGCGCTGCTGCAGTTTTGGCAACAGGGTTTTTGAAATTTTGCTTAGCTATTACGAGCGTAGGAGCACAGAAGAGGTCTGAGAAAGTGTTTGTTGGCATCGGGCTGGTGGTCGCCCTGCTCTCTGCTGTGCCGGGGATTGTGTTGGTCAGTGTTACGGCTGATTTACAGATTGAGACGCGCATACCGGCGCTATTGGCCTATGGTGTGTTTTTAGTGGGAAGCTTACTGGCTGGCGTGGTACTGCTGGTGCAAGGGTATGCCCGTTCAAATAGATTAGAGAAGCAGCGAATAGCGACGATGATAGGTAGTCTGGCTGTCGGTGCGACTATCGGCATAGTGTGCAATCTTATATTTCCGATGTTCGGAAATTATACATTGGTACAAATCGGACCACTGGGTGTACTGGTGTTTATTGCTGGGAGTTTCTACACTATAGCCCGGCATCGCTTATTCGACATCCGTGCAGCAGTGGTAAGAACTATGGCGTATACACTATCGCTTGCGGCCCTTGCTTTGATGTACTATGGCTTAGCATATATAGCGTCGCGTCTTCTCGAGGACCTCGATGGCGCTGCAGTGAACGGGCTAAGTTCGGTATATGTAGTGTTAGCACTCGTTTCGGCATTTCTGTTTCAACCCATCAAGAATATTTTTGATAGGCTTACTAATCGGCTGTTCTATCGAAATGAGTATGACAGTGATGCTTTTTTTGCAGGGTTCGGCAAAATAATCTCTCATGATACGGATTTACAACTTCTCACGAGGCGAGTGAGTGGATATATGGTGGATGGGCTGGGTGCCGAGAGCGCATTCTTCTATCTTTTTGAGAAGGGGGTGGTAGGCCGCCATGCAACCAGAAAGACTCGCCTACCCGAGCCTGACGTCGCGATACTCGCGGATTATTGTCGAACACATGACCGCCTAGCAAAGACAATCGTGACGGAGTTCGTGACGGCGCCAGAACTCAAGCGAGTATTACTGGGACATCGCATCGGCATGTCATTGCCGTTGGTATTCCAGGGCGAAGTGATGGGGTTTTTGTTTTTGGGCGAGCACAAGGGCCGTGGCTACACGGTGCGGAATATTCGGGCGCTGGAATCGATTCTTAACGAACTCACGATTGCCGTACAAAACTCGTTGTTTGTTGAAGAGATTCGTGAGCTCAACAGTAGCTTGACGCAGCGAGTGGACGAAGCGACGAGAGAGCTCAAGAGTAGTAATCGCCAACTTCAAAAGCTCGACACAGCCAAAGACGAGTTCATCTCTATGGCGTCGCACCAGCTGCGTACGCCGCTAACGAGCATCAAGGGCTACTTGGACATGGTACTGGACGGTGACCTGGGGAAAATCACAGCGACGCAGCGCTCGGTGTTGTCGGAGGCGTACATCTCGAGTGAGCGGATGGTGACGCTGATTAACGACTTTTTGAATGTGTCGCGGCTGCAAACGGGCAAGTTCATCATCGACAAGCGGGAAACTGACATGGTGGAGATGCTCAAAGAGCAAGTGCAGATGCTGAGCGTAGTGGCGAAACAGCACGGTCTGCGGTTGGACTTGCAGGTAACAGGGAAAGTTCCTCGAGTATGGGTCGATGGCGACAAACTGCGTCAAGTCATGCTCAATATGATTGACAATGCCATCTACTATTCGGCACCATCGACGACCATCGACGTTATGCTGGCGCGAGATGGCGACGACGTTATGTTTAGTGTCAAGGATACTGGTATCGGCGTGCCGGAATCGGAGAAGTCGGGGCTGTTTGGCAAGTTCTTTCGTGCGTCAAATGCGCGCAAAAAACGCCCAGACGGTACGGGCGTGGGACTGTTTTTGTCACGAAAAGTCGTACTAGCACATGGTGGGGACATCATCTTCTGGTCAAAAGAGGGTAAAGGGAGTGTCTTTGGGTTTCGCGTGCCTATCGGACTAAAAGAGGCTGACGATGCCGGAGATGATGATAGCGCCACCGAGTCCGACAAGTAGAACGGTCCGCGCGAGTTTCAGCTGTTTTTGATGCTCAAACATCCACTGTTTGAGCGGGCTGCGATTGACAGCCTGGACGCGAGTGATGGTGGGGCGTGCTGAGACGGCATCTGCACCAGTGTACTTTTTGTTGCGTTTCTTCTTTGCCTTTGTCATATACGTATCATACCACAAAACCCACTCCAGACTATGGAGTGGGTTTTGTTAACCGCTGCGTGATTAGCCTATCAGGCTATCCCGGCGGCTTGCAAGGTAGGCGAGGAGCGACGTTGTTAGGGCGCCGATACCAAGCGCGCCGAGGATAGTGTCGGCAGCACCAGTTTCTGGTAGCACTGGAGGAACTTCTTCCTCGTCACAGTCAGCTGGGTCTTCTGAGTGCAGGTCTTCGTCGAAGTCGCCCTTGTCGATAGTCACAGGGTATTTCTTGCCATCGAGTACACAGACAATCATCTTCTCTGGTGCGGGCACTTCAACTGTTGCATCATCGCAGTCATCAGGGTCGCCTGGGACGCTTGGTGCGTCGACACAAACAGTGTTCTTAATAGCGCCAGCTTTGTACTCAGGTACTTTTGCCGTGATTGTAAAGTCCATGTGTGCGCCCTGCTTGAGTTCAGGGATAGTGTAGGTCCATGAACGGTCCTGGACGGTGCCGTGGCTAGCGCGGATGAACGTCACACCTGCCTCTGCGTTGTCCGTGACGACAACATTCTTCAGGTCAGTCTGACCACTGTTGGTAACACGGATTTGGTAGGTAAACTCAACGTTCGTCTCAACGGCTTTGTGGTCGACGCCTTCAACCTTCTTGGTGATGTTGATGCCAGGTTTCTTTACCTTAATCTTCGCATCGTCACAGTCGTCTGGCTTGCCAGGAATAGCCGGTGCATCAACACAGGCGGTGTTTTTGCGGCCGTCCTCGAAGTGCTTGGTGACCACAGCGGTGATAGTGAATTTTACTTCTGCGCCTTTCTTCAGGTCGATAGTGTGCGTCCAGACGTTGTTGCTGATAGTACCAGCGCTGGCCTTCTGGAAGGTAACACCTTCTGGAGCTTTGTCTTCGATTTTGACAGCTTTCAGGTCGGTATTGCCAGTGTTTTTGACGAGAAGCTCGTAGGTAAATGGTTGGTCGATGGTCACGACATCTTCTTTCACGCCGTTGACAGTCTTCTCGATACTGACGCCTGGTTTGTCAGCTTCTTTGATGGTGAACTTCTGCTCACACTGAGTACCGCTTTTCTCGCCGAGGCTTGTTTTGACAACGACCTTGGCGGTATAGGTACCGGCGTTTTGTACGGTAAAGTTAGTCGAAGCGCTCGTGTTGGTCGTCGTGACAGTCTTGGTTGCAACTTGCTTACCGCTTGCGTCAACGATAGTGAAGACGTAGCTGCTAATCGTCGCACCGTTCGTTACATTGGCAGTTGCCTTGAGTGCGACATTGGTGCGGTTGGTGATGACTGGCTGTGCCAGTGATTCACACTTTGCGGTTGGCGCAGGCTTTGCCTTGACCGTGATAGTCGTGCGGCAGGCAGCCTTGTCTGATGATACAGTCTTGCCGTCAACGGTAAATCGAGGGATAACCTTGGCAGTAAAGGTGCCAGCTTTGGTGTATTTGTGAGAGATAGAGGCGTTTGCAGAGGTTTCCTTTGTGCCGTCACCGAAGTCAAACTGGTAGTCTTTAACCTTAGCACCGTCTTTGGCGACGACTTTGGTGGTAAATTTGACCGTTTCACCTTCTTCAATCTTATTTGTTGAAGGCGTTAGAGACGTACACTCATAGACAGGCTTTGGTGGCTCAGGGACGGTATTTTCAGCGCTGACAGGGTTGCCGCATGGTGTCATGACGGCGAAGACGAATTGCCCCTTGTCGTTCAGGCGAACCAGTGCTTCTTGAGCTGAGCCCATCTTGCTGGTTGAAACTATCTTGGCGGTTGATGAGCCGCTGATAGCCGTGCCGCTGACGTTACGAATGGCTGTTTTGGCGTTCTTGGCAACTGTTTTGCCACCAACTTTGACGGTGCCGTCCTGATATACGGCGCCCTTAACGAAATCGCCGTTCAGGTCAGCACGCTTTATCCCAAGTGCCGTGAAAATAGCTGGGATATCAGACTGTTTGGCGGTCGAGCCGTTGGACTTATTGACGTTGAGGCTGTCGTACTCAGTGCGAAGCTCAGCGGCAGTCATAGTGCCGCACTTAATAACCGCAAAATTATCGCAGTCGCGAGACTTATCAATAGTCGCGGCGTCTGCATGAATGAACCAGCCGCCTGTAATGGTGGCCAGGACTGACAGGCTGATAGCCCATAGTTTGATGTTCCTTATTTGCATATAAAACTCCTTATGCCGTCCAAAGATCCTCACAACCGTTTGAACATTACCTCACTTCTAAGTCCATTTTATCACAGATTTATAGAAAAGTCAATAGTTTAAGCAATATAATGTCAATAAGCACAAGCTTTTAAAAAGCCGACTATCCCTTGACGTCACATAACCTCAGTAATACGATAGAAGTATAGAGGGAAACATGAATAAGAACAAGTTTACCGCCAAACAATTTAACGAACTATTCCCAGATGACGACGCGTGTCTGGACTATATGTTCACACAAGCCTACGGCGACATGGAGGTGTGCCACAACTGCGGCGTCATCGAGTCGCAATAGCTACAGGCAAAAGTGAAGCGTTCATCGATTCTATTTTTTGGACATTATCTCAAGACGCCATCTCGTGTCGATCGATTATGTTTCCCGCAATGCGCGTTGCTACCCGTTCGTATTAGCACGCTTTACGTACTCTATATAATACGGTACAAATCCGTCCTTGAGATGTACATGCTCGGATGCGTGGTTGCCAGCATAAATACCAGCTTTAATACGATTTACTTTCATTTCTGAGATTGCCCATTGCTCAGCGTTTTTTACGAGCTCTTTTGCAATACCCTTGCCGCGATACTCAGGCTTGACATAGAGAGCTTCGAGCACACACTCTCGGTTATCTGTAGAGAGGTAGTCTAGTACTGATATGTAGCTATACTGATAGCCAACCGGCACATCGTCACTATCAACGGCAGCGATGATTCGTGCGGAGTTATTTACAAGCTCTTTGGAGTAATGATCATACGACTGTTGCCGGTCAAAAGTAAGGAGCGGCTCGTAATCTTTCGACTCGTTTTGGAGCTGCTCGCCCATATCAATAATGCTCACGAGATCATCTCTAGTTGCGATACGTATATATATCATATATACAGTATATATCATTGGGGCCTAGTCTTACATGGTGCGGGCATTGCGAAACGTTTATATTCACAGCCGCCATAGGGTATGGCGTACTGATGAGGGAAGCCAGGACTGAATCAAAAGGCAAAACGAAAATCAACCAAGATTCTAAGCTACTAATTACAGTGGGTAGAATTAACTACGTGATGTGAGGGTATACTCAGCTTTAAAAATGGTTGACATCATGTCTGTTATGGTGTATATTATGCAACATCGTTTCTGGGGCGCTGTTGCTCCCAAGGCTCCTTGCGGAGTAGAAACGCGAATGAAAGGGCACTACATGTGTCGTGAAAGTTTCAACAAGGTCGGTCAGCTCGTTGGAGAGTGGGTGGAGGAACATGGTGGCATCCTCGTCATCCAGGATGACAAGATGCGGCGTCAGCTGCGGCGCTGGACTCACCCTTCGGTGAAGCAGAGCGCCATCGACCACTGGGTCATGCCCCTCAGGAGACTCCTGCTGTGCAGGGAGCCTTATGGGGGGCTGGACGGCGTCGTAGTCATCTACGACACACGCAAGTTCCCCAGGGGCCTAGAGGGTGTTTCGGTCCGTAAGGACCAGATTGACCCCGAAGTCCGCTACCTCCTCAACGAGGAGAGGTTGCTGGTGTCGGCACCCAGCTAGAGCGACCGATTGCCTGGTTGGGCGGAGATGTGTGACAATAAAAGTCATTTCCTCCGCCCAACTGGGCACCCCCAACTATCTGTGGGGCCTTTTTTTATGCACCACTCTCTGGTATAATTCACAATGTTTGATGACAGTTGGCGGCCTCATCGTCTAACGGTTAGGACACCAGGTTTTCATCCTGGCAATCGGAGTTCGATTCTCCGTGAGGTCACCATCTTTTATCAAACGGCACAAGCGTGATACAATAGCTCCATATGGGACTGTTTAGTGTGCTTTCAAGCTTCGACCCGGACGAGATTGTCCGCAAGATTGAGTCGGCTGAAGAAAAGCTGGATTCTTGGATTGACAGTGGCGACGTGGTTATTAGTAAGGCTCAAAATGTTGTCGACGTAGTAAATGGAGATACGGGTTCACTTGACGAGTCTGTTGGGAGTGCGGTCGATGGTATTTCGGACGGTTTTGCCTCAAAAAGTGAATAAACCCGTTTTACTACGCTTGCCGTCGGTGCTATACTGTGAAGAATGAGTACTATATTTAAGAGAACCAAAATATTGGCCACTGTTGGACCTGCCACTCACAGTGCAGAAAAAATCGCCGCATTACTCGGCGCAGGAGCAAACGGCTTTCGTATTAACTTTAGCCACGGTGGTGAACCAGACCGCC
>CALMCP010000095.1 GCA_937863095.1 uncultured Candidatus Saccharibacteria bacterium
CATCCTGAACTTGATTCAGGGTCCAGTGAAAAATCATCAGCTAAATCACGCCATCTCGGGTTGTGCGCTTCTATTAGGTCAAGTTTCCAGCCTCGTCGTCACTGCTTCAGTTGTTTTTCGCGGGCGATGGCGGATCCTATCGAATTGGTTTGTTCAAAGTATACTAATCTCGTAACGTCGTATTTGTCAGTAAAACCTTTGTTGAGGGGTTGTTTGTGCTCATAGATTCTACGCTCTAGGTTGTTTGTCACGCCAATGTATAGTGTACCGTTTTGACCGCTGGCCAGTATGTAGACGAAGTAGTCTTTTATGTGATTGATTATAGTCTGACTGGATTCTGAATCAAGTTCAAAATGACAGCGGTAGCTACAGGATGATAACGGTGAACACGCATACCTAGGTTATTGTATCCTCGTCGTATGTTGGCATCTGCTCGCACGCAAATGCTCACCGCACCGAACAGCTCGTTCGTGCTACGGCCTGGGAGCGAGAGGTGCTATAATATACCCTATGAATGACGAACAACTACATGCCATGCGGCACAGCTTGGCGCATATTATGGCGGCGGCGGTCCAGCGACTGTGGCCGGAGGCGAAATTTGGTGTGGGGCCAGTGGTCGAGAACGGGTTTTACTATGACATCGACCTCGGAGAAACAAAAATCAGCGAGCAGCAATTTGGTAAAATAGAGAAAACTATGCGGCGGATTATCGCTGAAAAGCAAGCATTTGTGAAGTCGCTCAAGCCTATTGATAAAGCAATTGCCTGGGCAGAAGAGGCCAAGCAACCGTACAAGGTAGAGCTGCTGAACGACCTGAAGCGGGCTGGGACGACAGTTGCGAAAGATTTGGACGCGGCGGAGATGGGTACGATTACTGACGGCGACAGTGCTCTCGAGGAAGTCTCGTTCTACACAAACGGTACTTTTACCGACCTTTGCCGTGGTCCGCATGTTGAAAATACTAGTGACATCGGCGCGTTCAAACTCATGCGCGTTGCCGGGGCGTACTGGCGGGGTAATGAAAAGAATCCACAAATGCAGCGATTATACGGCGTGGCGTTCGCGACTCAAGAGGAGATGGATACTCACTTGGCTATGCTCGAAGAAGCAAAAAAGCGTGATCATCGCAAGCTTGGTAAGGAGTTGGACTTGTTTACCTCCTCAACACTCATTGGCGCTGGACTGCCGCTGTTTACTCCTCGTGGTACCATGCTGCGCGATAAGCTCAATGAGCTTGCACAAAGTTACCGTGCAAAAAATGGCTACCAAAAAGTATGGATTCCGACAATTGCAAAGCTTGATACCTACAAGGTTTCTGGTCATTTTGAGAAATTTCCCGAGTTACTCCGTTTTACTTCCGCTGAGTCGGGTGACGAGCTGGCGCTCAAGCCAGTGAACTGCCCGCATCATACCCAGATTTATGCTGGTGCGCCACGTAGCTATCGTGACCTCCCGCTGAAGTTTATGGAGACAACTGCGGTCTATCGTGATGAAAAGAGTGGCGAGCTCGGTGGGCTCAGTCGCGTACGAGCGATTACGCAGGACGATTCACACGTGTTCTGTATGAGTAGCCAGGTAGAAGGTATTTTCTCGGAGCTTATTGAAAGTGCGCAAGATCTCTACGGTTTACTGGATATGAAACTTTCGTTGCGCCTTTCTTTTCGAGATGATGCCGACAACTATCTTGGTACGAGCGAGATGTGGGAGAGCGCCGAGACGGCTATTCATAAGCTCGCCGACCAGTTTGGCCTGGAATACGAAATTGGTATAGGCGAGGCAGCGATTTATGGTCCAAAGATGGACTTTATGGCGACCGACGCCCTTGGTCGAAAGTGGCAATTGGCAACTGTGCAGCTAGACTATGCGATGCCTGAGCGGTTTGGCTTAGAGTACACGGCCGAAGACGGCACTAAAAAGCGGCCAATTATGGTTCACTGTGCGCTTCTTGGGTCAATTGAGCGGTTTTTGAGTGTGTTTATTGAGCACACCGGCGGTTGGTTTCCATTTTGGGCGGCGCCAGAACAGGTACGGATTTTGACCATCAATGACAGCGTCAATGACTATGTTGAGGAAATTACAACGATTTTATCAGAGGTCGTTTTGATGAAACCAGTCAAATACAATGAAGTACGATTTACAACAGATACGCGAAACGAGTCCTTGGGCAAGAAAATTCGCGAAGCTACAGCCATGAAAATCCCAGTTCAGCTGATTGTCGGACCAAAGGACAAAGAAGCGCGAGAAGTCAGCGTGCGCACGCAACATGGCGAGGGGAAAGTCGCATTGGACGAGCTCGCAGACTATCTAAAGGGACTATGATGAACAGTGGGCGACCGAAAATAGTAACGCCGAGGGTGTCTGCACGTGCAAGATGAATTTGGCGATACGAGTCGGCTTCGCGACCGGGTCTATGAGCTGATGGCCGAGTTGCCTGCTGGCAACGTTACGACCTATGGTGATTTGGCGGCACTGGCGGGAAGTCCGCGCGCAGCACGAGTTGTTGGCGGCATCGCGCACACCGGTCCGACAGAGCTACCGTGGCATCGACTGGTCAATGCGCAAGGGGGCCTAGCAATTGGCTTTCCGGGCGGTCAGGAGGGGCAGCGGCAGCTGCTCGAGCAGGATGGTATTGAGTGCAACGAAGAGTGGTGCGTTAAAGACTTTGGAGAACGGCGATGGCGGCCCGAGTGGAACGACCCGAACCTCCGCTTATTGTGATTGCTGGACCGACGGCGAGCGGTAAGACAGCACTCGCCATCAAGCTGGCTAAGAAATTCGGCGGGGAAATTATCTGTGCAGACAGTCGTACGGTCTACAGGGGGATGGATGTCGGTACGGCAAAGCCTACCGCTGAGGAACAGGCCGGTGTGCCGCACTGGGGGCTGGACTTAGTTGAGCCGGGCGAGCGATTTACGGCCGCTGACTTCAAGGCGTATGCCGAGCAGAAGATTGCTGAGATACGAGAGCGAGGGCATGTGCCGTTCCTCGTTGGCGGAACGGGGCTGTACATCGACTCGGTCGTGTTTGACTTTCGGTTTGCAGCCGCACCCGATGAGTCATTTCGACAACGGCTAAATGACATGAGCGTGAGCGAATTGCAGAAGTATTGTAAAGAAAACAACGTCTTGCTACCGGAAAACAAGAACAATAAACGGTATCTTGTACGAGCAATTGAGCGAAAAAACACAAGCACTATGAGGTACGGTGCGCCTGTCGGTACGACATATGTTGTAGGAATTACTACAGCCAGTGATGTGTTGCGAACAAGAATTGAGTACAGGTCTGAACAACTTTTTGCCAACAATGTTGTAAAAGAAGCGACGTTATTGGGCAAAAAGTATGGTTGGAAGGGTGAGGCGATGACGGGCAATATCTACCCACTGGTGCACGAGTACCTCTGCGGAGCCATCGACGAAGCTGAGCTCAAGCGTCGATTTGTGGTGAGCGACTGGCGACTGGCGAAGCGGCAGATGACGTGGCTTCGGCGAAATGAACACATGATGTGGGCGGACATCCCGGCCGCCGAACACTATTTGTCTACTTTGTTGTTACGCGAGTGAACTCTGTGATACAATGATAATCAGAAGGAAGAGGTGAGATAAACATGATTGACGCACTATTTGGTTCAAAAACTCGGGTAAAACTACTACATCTGTTTTTGAATAACCCAGATAAGTCATTTTATGTGCGCGAAATTACTCGACTGATTGACGAGCAGATAAACTCTGTCCGTCGCGAGCTATCAAACATGTTGTCTGTTGGAATCATCGTGTCAGACAGTGCCGATAACAAACTGTATTACTCAGTGAACCAACAGTATGAGTACTTTGAGCCATTCCGACAGATATTTGGCGATGGTGGGCAAAAGAAAGTCGCGCCAATAACCGTCAATGACCAGCCGTCATGGAAGGCTGACTTGCTGAAGCTGTCAGGCTTGCGACTAGCGCTTGTCGCTGGAGTGCTGGTTCGTGGCTCGGCCAGTCCAGTCGATGTGTTGCTGGTGGGCACCATGCCGCAGGCAAAGGTAGACGCCTTTATGAAAAAGGTGGAAAAAGCAGAGGGGCGCGACCTAAACTATACGGTCATGACGTACGATGACTTCTACTATCGGCTCAGCGTTCGCGACAAGTTTGTATCAGAAATAGTAAATGGCGCATGTTCGGTACTGGTGGATACAGAGCGCGTTCTGTCAGATTAGGAGGAAAGAAGATGTTTGACGTAGAATATAAAGGAGCAAATGCTGTAGTTTTTACAACGAAGAAAACACGCGTGGTGTTCGACCCAAATGTATCAGTAGCGGGTGGCAAAGATGTGTCCGCAAAAGGCGACATCGTAGTACTAACAGAAGAGCGCCTGAAGACAAACACCGAGTCAAAGCTATTGTTTGACGGTCCAGGTGAGTACGAAGCAAGTGATATCGCACTGACCGGAGTTGCAGCTCGTCGGCACATTGACACTGATGAGCAGGGCAAGCAGTCGACGATGTATCGCATGACCATTGGTGACATACGCGTAGCGATTGTTGGTAATGTGGCACCAAAACTGAGTGACGACCAGCTCGAGGCGCTCGGTGTGGTGGATATGCTCGTCATCCCAGTTGGCGGCGGCGGTCTGACGCTCGATGCAACCGATGCCGCGGCAATGACGAGGCAGATTGAGCCTCGTGCGGTAGTGCCAGTGCACTTCAAAGACGACGCGCTCGCGTATGAAATGCCGCAAGACGCAGTCGATACGTTTGTCAAGGAACTGGGTGCAGGCGTGTTAGAGGCGGGGCCAAAGTTCAAGGTGAAGAATGACGCAAGTATCCCAGAGCAAATGACGGTGATTTTACTCACTCGTAGCTAGTATGAAATAGCACAAAATATCCCGGTAAAGAGAACCGGGATATTTTGTTGGTGTAGCTGACTACTTCGCTGGAGCGGTGAGTAGTCCCTTTTTCTTTAGGGTGCGGATAGCCTGGGTGCTCAGTGTCATAGTGATTTTCTCGCCGTCTACTACAAACGTCTTTTTCTGTAGGTTTGGCTTGAAAACTCGCTTGGTGCGCCTCAAAGAGAAGCTGACATTGTGGCCAGACTGCTTGCCCTTACCAGTAAGTTCACATCGTGATGCCATGTATTTACTCGCTTTACGTTAATTTATCAATCTTTAGTATTGTAGCGGTATATGAACAATTAGTCAAGATGCTGTACAATTAAAGGTGATGGATATTACGTATTTGATTATTGTCCTCGTGACGATATTGTTATCGATGACGCTGCATGAGGCGATGCATGCGTTTATGGGGCATTTTTTGGGCGATGATACGGCAAAAGCACAGGGGAGGCTGACGCTAAATCCGCTGAAGCACATCGACCCGGTAATGACTATCGCTCTACCAGTGGTGCTTGCTATCATGGGCGGTCCGATATTTGGTGGGGCTAAACCTGTGCCGTTCAACCCGCATCGAGTGCGGTATGGCGAGTGGGGTGCGGCGATGGTGGCGCTTGCTGGCCCACTGACAAACCTGCTTATCGCGTTTGTTGTATTCGGCGTAGGAGTTATCTTTGGGGTCATCAGCAGTGATGGTATCGCGATGAACTTGGCAGGAACTATCATCTGGACGGCGGTGCAGGTCAATCTCGGCTTCTTCATCTTTAATATCTTGCCCATTCCGCCGCTCGATGGGTCGCGTGTGGTGTACGCGCTCGCACCCGAAGTGGTGAGGCGAGGTATGGAGCAAATAGAGCGCTACGGTATCATGCTGGTGTTTGCGCTGGTACTGGTCGGCTCATCTGTACTGGGGCAGGTGATGGTTGGCGGTATGAACGCAATATTGCAGCTATTCATGACGGTATTTCGTGTTTAGTGGTATACTGGAAGTAGCCCCAAGTAGGCGCTCGGGTGCATATGATTTTCCTAACATCATACGATAGGGAGCTCTAATGATTTACTACCGTGGTAGCGAGTTGCGAGCACCCACCTTGCAGTTATGCGGGGAATGTCGGGCATCTGGCGTGTTATGCGGGGCTTTTTTGTTAAGCTGACGGGATGTGGCGCAGTTGGTAGCGCGCACCGCTGGGGGTGGTGAGGCCGCTGGTTCAAGTCCAGTCATCCCGACCAAACGAAAAGAGAACTTATGATACAGCGAATATCTGTGAGGGTGCGCGTAACAAGTGGCGACAGAGTGTTGCTGCTCAGAAGGGCAGACGGTCGGCAGTCAATCTTAGGTAAATATGAGCTGCCTGGCGGCAAAGTGAGCGATGGAGAGCAGCCTGATGATGCGGCGAAGCGGTACTTGGTCGATGACATCGGTCTCGGCGGAGAGGTGTCGCCTCACTTGGAGGATGTTTTTACGTATATCGACAGTGATGACCGCGACATCCAGTATCTTGTAGTGGTGTATCGGGTAGTCATCGGTAACAAAAGCAGAAGTGTGCACTTGAGTCGGCACTATGATAAGTATGTATGGTATGCACCGGGGAAACTTGAGCCCGATATGGTTACCGATGTAAGCAAGATTATGTTAGGCAACTTGCCGCTTTCTCTGAGCATCATCGGTACAGCGACTGATATTGTAAAGCACTCCGAGGCTGGACTGGTGGTATATACGGATGGGGGCTCTCGCGGTAATCCTGGTCCGTCGGCTGCAGGATATGTGGTGATTGACCGAGGAGATGTCGTTGACCAGGGTGGAGAATACCTGGGTATCACGACGAACAATCAAGCGGAATATCACGGTGTAATTCTCGGGCTTGAGGCGGCTCAGCGTCTTGGAGCTGAGACGGTTGAGGTACGGGTCGACAGTATGTTGGTCGCGAACCAGCTCAAAGGCATCTATAAGATAAAAAATCGCGAACTGTGGCCAGTCAATGAACGGGTCAATGAGCTGATGCGTAGTTTTAAGAGCGTGAAATTTACGCACGTGCCGCGCGAACTTAATCAGCTGGCAGATGGCGAGGTGAATAAGACGCTCGATCGTCAACGGAGGGGCGATGTGGTATAATCTGAGAGCAGTCCACTAGGTAATCGCTTGGCTTTTTGCTGAGAGGAAAGTCCGGGCAGCATAGAATGACGGCAGTCGCTAACGGCGACCGGGGGTGACCCTAGGGAAAGTGCCACAGAAACGAAACTACCCCGATGCTACGGTATCCGGGAAAAGGTGAAACGAGTGAGGTAAAAGCTCACAGTCGCTCGTGGTGACACGAGGGAGAGGTAAACCCTGCTGGCTGCAAGGAGGTCTGCACCAAGAGCTATCCGTTCGCAGGCCGATAACCG
>CALMCP010000096.1 GCA_937863095.1 uncultured Candidatus Saccharibacteria bacterium
AGTTCAAGTCCGAGTGGTCCGAATTCGCTGGAAGTCTCATGCAGCTTCCAAATCAAGACCCGAAGACCGCGGCCGAGACCGTCAAGTCCGCGTTTGACGAATCGACAAAGCTGCCGAACTGTTTGACGAAGGTCCCGAATATCGGACCTAAGTCGACAGAGAAGCTGAGACGACTTTACGACCTAGCTCAGCGCTTGGTGGAGCGCTATTTGCTACTCGTCGAACTCAACCCAAAGAACCTCGCGGAAGGGCGATTATCCTTCGAATATCGCCACGCTATCAATGAGCAACGGTTCCGGCGCGACAAGCCGATTTTCCGTCGGCGCAGCAAGCGGCATCATGTTAAGTATGCCGACCAAGAACAAAGCCGCCCGCGTCGTCGGATTCACTACGGTAGTGTTCCGGTATCGTTCCGCATCCACATGCCATGGGTGAAACGCTGCAACCACTACACGCTGTCGCTGGAAGCAGGTTCGGGCTACTTTATCGCTTTCCAGCATGCACTCGAGAAACCCCCGTTCGAAGTGCCGCGACTCCTTACCGCGAACGAACCCGCGCAGCCACGGTTCAGTATTAGCACCGAGCAAGGGCGCAGGGTAAGCCTTTTTGTGACCAATGGCCGAGGAACGAGATATCCGACATTTCTGGCGGTGCGTCACGAAGAAATACCAGGCCGAATGACGGCAAGAGCGTTTAGGCTTTCGTGGTTTGTAGCACTAGTCCTACTAGTATTCGGCGTGCAGTCGTACTATTTTGACCACGAGACGGTCACATCAACCGCGTCCCTATTCGTTGCTATCCTAGCCCTAGGTGCCTTTGCCAGCGCCCCGCAGCCGGGACCGGGGGTCATGGGATATCCACTATTTGCCAGATTTGCCCCCGTTGCACTAGGCTTCAATGCTGCCTTATTTGCTCTATGGCTCAGTATGGACAAATCAGCTTGGCCCAGCATGTCCGTGCCATTCACATTGACTCTCAATAAACTGGTCGCGGCGGCGAAGGACTACGGTTCGATTGCACTCGTGGCGCCAACTCTTGTAGTGGCGATTATCCTGACAGTGCGGAGGCGCAAAATCGCCAATCGCTACCTCGCCGTACAATCCGCTCCCGCTAAGACCAGTGACAACTTTTTCACAGTTGACGGAGATGTAACACTATGAGTATAATTGAAGAACCCGTATCAATTAAGACGACTGGCGGCAAGCCGGACGATGGAGTCAAGACGTTGCGTGAGCGTGGGTTCATAGACAAACATGGCCGATATCAGCCTCGGGGTGGAGAGCTCTTCATTCATTCTCACTACTCGGAGCCTGCGGACGGGCTTGAAGGCGACGGAATCGACTCCGACGATTTCGAAGCATTCGACCGCTTGGTTGACTTCGTGGTTGACTTCAAGCCAGCAAACGAGCACTCTACATCGACTGAGCGTTTTGTGAGCGCCTACGCGGAATTTATTTCTCGTCAGTAGCCGCGGCGTGGTTTGGTGTTCGCGATGAAGTAGCTTAAGTAGACCCCGATGGCTGTTAGTTGGTTTTCACAGATGAGACGTGTTGACCACTGGAGGCAGAACCTGGGTATCCGGGCTCGTTCGTGGCTATGCTCTGGACGGCTATTTGCGCGGCGAAATAGGCCTCTTCGACCGATTTACTTGAGTAATCTTCCGCTTGAGAGCTGGCTCAGTATGGTCATAGGCGAGCCTCAGCGCGTAGGCAAACATGTCTGCAGCGTCGAGAACTTGGACTACCGTGAGCGAGTTCGCTTCGTGGCTACCTGAGTTCCCAATCCACTTCACGGCGAGCAGCGCTTTGGCGACATCGCGACGCTTGTCTTCCAAGAGGAGAACGCGGCCATGTGTCGACATTCGCACTCGCTTTCCCTTTTTTGTGGTTTTAGTCTTCCGTACCTTCAGGTTATCGAGCATTGCCTCGACGGCACGCCTCAGGGTGCCAGCGGCTGCTAGAGGGTTGGAAAAGAGAATTTCCGCCGCCTCATGCACCAAGAGATTGACAGCCCGAGGGGTCCGCTCAGGAATGTCAATCATGCGCAATCCTGGCGTGGTGCCGCGGATGTTGTAGAAAGTGTCATATATTTCTTGGTCGTCTTGACCGTAGAAAAGGGGATTTGCGTCCACATAGTAGTCTCCAGCTAACACGACTTGTGTGTCGCAGCTGTGGCATTCTGCTACAGAGCAGAACACTCCGCTTATCCACTCTGGTTCCCAGGCTTCGTGAATTCTTGACTCCCGTGACTCCCTCTTTTCGTGTTCTTGAACGGGTCCTAAGGAGAGATTGCCTGAACAGCCTGGACACGGCAATGATGGCCAATGTCCGGCTTGCACAGGGCTTGCGAGAGTGAGTAGCGAAGCGTTCACGACCTACAGTTTACTCCAAGGCTGGGAGCCTGACAGGTCGAACCGATGTTTGTCCTGCCGCATGAACGTACGTCTCGGTCTGCTAGAAACGGTGCCATGAACAACTGGCTTGAGTATGCTCTGAAGGCACTGCCCATCTTGGCCCCAGTCGTATCCCTGCTCCTGGCAACTTCACAGGGTGCTGGCAAGCAACGACGAAGCCTCGCCCACGATGCCGAGGTTGCATCCAAGTTGCCCGAGGGGCCCGCTCGCGAAGCCGTCCTCGCGCTCGTCCAGCATCAAGCGGAACAACTTCGTTCGGAAGAACGGCGCCGGGACCTTCCGATGCTTGTGCTGTCCTTAATCGTCGCTATTCTCCTGGGATACCTCACCATCTGGCTCGTGGGCCATGCGGTGTGGTGGGCGTATGTGCTGGCGGCGCTTGCTGCGGTAGGAACGCTCCTGTTCATCTACATAGTCTTTGATTCGGCGCAAAATAGGCCGAGAGATACCAAGGACGAGGGTGAGTAGGCCGTTGACAAATGATGGAAGAGACGCGATGAAGCCTAGGCCTACCAGCCGACGGTGTTGCTCTCCCCAGTGACAATCCGCAGGTCTCCACCGACTCGCGGTCCGTCGACACGCACGCTGTAGTCGTTGGTCACCTGGGTCGTTGGCGCTTGCCGTGTGGACAGGTAGCGGTGGACGCTGCCCATGCGAGCAGCGGTCCTTCCGGCACGAGTAAGCCTAGGCCGTAGTAGTCGGCTCTGCGCACTTGGGGTGACGGCGATTAGCTCGAGGTCGACCAACTGGTCAACCTGCTCCGCGAGTTCGTCAGCATTCACGACTAGGTCATCTACTCGCGCAAGGTCGTCATCGAGAAATCGTGCGGCGCTACTCGGAGGTGACGGCTGTGCCACCAACCACTGGAGGATACTCAGCTGTACGCGCAACTCTCGGTCTTCGCCGGAATGACGGGACTCTGCAACGTCGCTGGCAACGCTCTGTCCAAGAGCTGTCAGAGTTACGCACCCGGCATATTTCGGAGGCCGTGCCAGTGCGCTGCTACGCAGCACTGCAGCTGCCTGTGCGAAGGGAAACGCCTCACCTAGACGCTCCTCGACTTCTGTGGGACAGATACTTGCGCCGTCCTTCGTACCTGCCAACAGGAGCAACTCCTCGGCATCAGTGTCACGTAGCTGGGACCGTAGCTCGTAGGTGTTCATGCGCCCATCAGGCTGCTGAGAAGGGTGGCGATGCCTGGTATTGCTATTGCGGTTACTTCCGAGATGGTCGCCGTGGCAAGAGCATGAAGGAGCTTCTCGCGGAGGGTCTCCTTGTCCGTGGACGGCTGTAGAGTCTTGCCGCGCAGCTCAACGAGTTCGCCGCGAAGCGTCTCAGACTCTGGTGTGGCCGGCACCGTCTCGAGCAACTCGTCGATACCACTGGCAATATCCTGCCGCACTTCAGCAGGTATGTCAGCGCCGACGCTTACAGTGTTGTTCTGTCCGCCCACCACGGTGAAGTTGCCCGCGACGTCGGATGCACTGACGTGCATACTGTTGTCATTCGTGATGCTGGTCATACCGTTCTTCCTCTTCAGGTACTCGTCCACCGAGCCCAGCTGCAACGCCCGACGGCCATGATGGGTAGTCGCTGCGATTTCGATATCTCCAGAGTAGTTCCGGTCGGCATCAAGGAGTTCGTACTCAGCGAGGTACGTCAACGCGTCGTCCAACTCCTGCTGCGTCATCGGAACGCGTTCGGGAAGAGTCTGCGGGTGTCGCCATCCATCCTGACAAAACCGCAGGACCTCCAACTGCACGAACTCCCAACGCTCCGACGCATTGGGTATCGCTGCTGGGTAGTGTTTCATGTTGGCTGGGTCTCCGCTCAATAGTCATCGTTGGCTCCCAACCGTAGTGGTCGACACAGACAAATCTGGCGTGCTCGTCGCACTCAAGGTATGGGCCGGGCCAGTGGAGTCGGGCGTGCGCGTAGCCTAAGCAGCCAGCAGCTCCGCCACCCCCACCCCCAACCTCACCCTCCGAAGCGTGGAACGGCTAG
>CALMCP010000097.1 GCA_937863095.1 uncultured Candidatus Saccharibacteria bacterium
GGACTTTTATGTATCGGGCGAGATGGTCGATGCACTGAGTGTCATGGCGCATCGCTCTGAAAGCCAGGCGCTCGGGCGCGATGTGGTGAAAAAGCTCAAAGAAGTTGTACCGCGACAGGCGTTTCAGGTGTCATTGCAGGCGGCGATTGGCGGCAAGTTCATCGCCCGTGAGGACATCTCGGCTTATCGCAAAGATGTGACGGCCAAGCTCTATGGTGGTGATGTGTCGCGGCGCAAAAAGCTCCTCGCCAAACAAGCTAAGGGTAAAAAGCGCATGAAGAAATTTGGCAATGTCGAGATACCGTCAGAAGCATTTACGGTGATGTTGAGGAGGGACTGAGATGACCATAGAAGAATTGGCAAAAGCCTATCAACCTGGAGCGCGAGCGCGAGAAGTCGTGGCGAAGTCGAACACTATCTTGCTGGTTGGCATATCTGGGGCGGGGAAGGATACGATACAGACGCACATCCTTAAACTCCCTGAATACCATCGGGTGGTGACGCACACGACGCGGGCACCTCGGTACAACGACGGTGTGCTGGAGCAGGATGGGCGTGAGTATCACTTCGTGTCGAAAGATGAGATGTACCAACTGCTCGAGACGAAACAGATGATAGAAATCAACCAGTTTGGGAGTGAGTTCTATGGGGCAAGTGTGGAGGAGTTTGAGCGGGCGAACCAAACAGGGAAGATAGTTGTAGCGAATATTGATGTCCATGGTATCACGGCGATGCGTGAGCTTGGCGGCGATGCTGTGCGGGCGCTGTTTATCTTGCCGCCGTCGTATGACGAGTGGATGGTACGACTGAAGAAGCGCTATCCAGACGAAGCATCGTTTCAGGATGTGTTCGCGACACGTCGAGAAATCGCCATCGCAGAGCTGGAGCTAGCGCTGTCGGTGCCGTACTACCACTTCATCATCAATGATGAGTTGGAGCGAGCGGTTCGGGTAGTCGACGAGATAGCCCACAGGACGGATGTGTTCTACCGCAAGGACGATGAGGCGCGGTTGTTAGCAAGAGATATTCTCGAAGAAATCCGGGCGTAGTCGCCAAAAAGCCCGGAATAGCCGGGCTGAGTTTCTTGGTGCGACGCTGTGACTAGCGAAGCGATGGCATGGTTTGGCCGCCGTAAGCACTGGTGCCGTACCCGTTGCCATAGCCAGCAGCTACTTGAGGTGATGATGAACCACCAGTCAGTTTCTCAAAGTGGTCGGCTGACTTGAGTATCACTCCACCACCGATGGCCATCAAGCCAGTTGCAGCAGTGTATTTCAAGAAAGACTTGCGGTCCATCTTGGTGTCTAATAATTGTGCGATTTTTGCTTTTACGTTGTCTTTCATATTTGTTTTTACCATCGTTACATGATACTGTCACGATTATAGCAGACTTTCACAAAAAACACGAGCATTTTTCGCGTTCTTGTAAACGATGTGGAAAACTTTCTTGATTTCTAGGACACTATCGGGTACTGTATAGACATTAGCTAGAAACCGTTAGGGGGCATTATGAATCATATAGTACTCAATTATCTTACGCAATTTGCTCAGACAAACCAATCGTATAACTGCGGTGTGTACGGTGGAGGGGGGTATGACACCAATGACTGTATTGCAACTGTGGATGGTTCAGCCTCACTGGCAGACACTGGTACGAGTGTGATTATTGGCGTGACTGGTGGCGCGCTTCTTGTCGTCATTGCTGTTGTTATTTTTGTAACGACGCGTCGAAAGCAATCGAAAAATAAGTAATATGCTTGCATATTTTTCGTGAGAGCAGTATAGTATTAGTATAAGCAACATTAAGGGGAGTAGCAAATGCCAACTATAGGACCTATGGAGCTAGTAGTCATCCTTGTCATCCTTCTCTTGCTCTTTGGAGCAAAGAAGTTGCCAGAGCTTGCACGCAGTATCGGTACCTCAGCCAAGGAGCTAAAGGGTGCTATGCGCGACGAGCCGAACAAGGGCAAAGCACAAGATGAAAGCAAGGACAAAAAGAGCGCCTAAGGCGCCCGAATTGCTCGAAGAGCCGACCCTACTGAGTCTTAAGGATCATCTCCGAGAGCTCCAGGGTCGGCTATTCTCTACAGTTGCAGTGTTTATTGTTGCTGCTGCTGTTGCGTATCCCTTTTTTGATTATATTGCCAATTGGTTACTGGCTCCGCTCAATGATGAGCAGGAGCTGGTGTATTTGACACCAGGAGGGGCCTTTAGTTTTATCATCAAGGTGTGTGCGTATGTCGGGCTTATCGCTACGTTGCCTATAGTTATTTACCACGTGTACCGATTTGTTATGCCAGCGGTACAGGCGGTGCGTCTCAGGCGTGTACTTGGCTATACCACAGCTTCGCTAGTGCTGGCTCTGTGCGGAATATTGTTCGCGTACTATGTCAGTTTGCCGGCAGCACTGTACTTTCTGACCGGGTTTGACTTGCAGCATATTAACCCCATGCTGACTATTGATTCTTATTTCTCCTTCATCATGACATATATGCTAGCGGGAGCGGTGCTGTTTCAGGTGCCGTTACTAATGCTTATTGTTAACTCGGTCACCCCCTTGACCCCGAAGAAGCTTATGTCGGCACAGAAGTTTATCATCGTCGGTTCATTTATTGTCGCTGCGGTGATTTCACCAACCCCCGACGCGCTAAACCAGACACTATTGGCTTCTCCGGTGATTATTATGTATCAATTCGGTATTGTGGTCATATGGCGCATAAATGCCCGAACAGGGAAACGTCAAAAGCGAGTGGTGGATGAGGTTGTCGAGATTGCTGTTCCGGACAATATCGTTGAGGCTTCCGCGGCATCAGTACCCCCTGAGGTTGTAGCGCCTGTCGCGAACACTTACGCGGAACGACGACGTACTATGGATATCATGGTTCGACCGCGCTCTGTTGTAGCTCCTCCGTCTCGCCCAATGAGTGAGGTTATGCCTCGCATACGCCAACTAGATATGAGTACTCCTTCTGGTGCTGCGCCACAGATGTTTCGTCCATCGACACGGAGCATGGATGGGATTATTCGTAGCTAGAGAGCGTACCAGCCATCTCCCCACAGGTCGTAAAGGCGATTGAAGTAGTTCTGGTATTTAAGTGCGACAACATCGGTACTGAAACGGTTTTGGGCTACGGTACGAATCTTCTTGCGCTTGGCGGCGCTGAACTTCTCGACAGCCTTGACGGCAGCGACGAAATCTCTGAAAGTATCACATCGATAGCCGTTCTCGCCGTTGACGACTGTTTCTGTAAACACACCAAAGTTGGTCGTGATGACTGGCGTGCCGCAGAGGAGTGCTTCGGCGTGAACGCCACCAAATGGCTCAAGGTAGGTCGTCGGTACAAACACTGCCTTGGCTTTGCTCATCAGTTCGCCGCGTTTTTCGACGCCAACAACACCGACATGCTCGCCGTAGCCCGAAAACTCGCCTTGCCCAGCGAGGATGAGGCGTTTGCCGAGCTTTTCGCAAACTTCCTGGGCGATGCGCCAGCCCTTGCGGTCGATGAGTCGGCCGATAAACAAGAAGTAGTCATCGGGTTTTTCAGCAAATGGAAACTCCTCTTTGTCGTAGTAGTTCGGCACGACTGTGTCGTAAAAATTGCCATTGTCGTCGTGGTCCTGACCGTGCACATAGTGCATGTGAGCGTACGACTCAAAGACGCGGTATTTGCTGTAGGTGCCGAGGTAGCCGATGCCGTACTCGACTGACATATTGTCAGGGAACGCATCAGAGATAATCTTCTGACAAGTCCCACCGATAATACAGATGAAATCTTTTGGCCGTATCCGCTCTGCCATAGCGCGGATGGTGTTGGCGTTCATCTCTACCCAGCCGGGGTCATACATGTTCCAGGTGATGTTGAAAAACTGCTTAGTGTGGTCGCTGTTGCCGAAAAACTCTTGTTGCTTTTCTTTGGTGATGACCGTGACGAGCTCTTTGACGCGCGCCTCGCTTTCTTCGCTGGCGTACAGGATGACATCGTGGCCGAGGTCAGTCATCATGTTACAAAATTTGCGGACTTTTTGCGTGTAGGCGCAGTGGGTGTACTCTGCGGTCGTCTGCGTGTGGGGTAGGTTGACGACATGAAATGTAAACTTCCTCTTCATGTGACCAGTGTAGCATTTTCTATGAGGAAATGACACAGTGCGATGTACAATTTTGGCACTCTCTTGCGCTGAGTGCCAATCATGTGCTACAATGAAGTTATGACCGAGCGGCAAGCAGCGATTTTAGTAGCTATCATCGAGCAATACGCAGAGGTGGCGGTGCCAGTTGGTAGCGTCACGCTGGCGAAGCTGTTTGGTGTGTCATCGGCAACCATTCGTTCAGAGATGGCGCGCCTCGAAGAGCTGGACATGATTCACCAGCCGCACACCAGCGCTGGTCGCGTGCCGACTGACAAGGGCTATCGGTTTTATGTGAACCGTTTGACGGAGGCTGAGGGTGTCGAGGCACCACGCATCGATCGCAGTGCGAGAGCGATTGAAGCGCGCGTGCAAACCCATGTCGACCGAGCGGACCGAGCGATTCGCAGTGCCGTCGACAGTCTTGTCGAGTTGACTTACAACATGGGGCTGGCGACCATCGGCGATGAACTGTACTTGAGCGGTATGAGTAACTTGTTTTCTCATCCAGAGTTTGCCGGCGGCGTACACGCTCAGGAAGTTGCCCGGCTTATCGACAATCTCGAGCCATGGCTGCGCGAAGCAGCGCCGCACCAGCCGCTCAATGTCTACATCGGCAGCGAAAACCCCATCGGCAAATCATCGGGCGCGTGCCTTATCATCAGCCGCTTTCGCTCACCGTATTCAAACGCCAGCTACATCGGTGTGTTAGGTCCAACGAGGCAAGATTATGCGAAGACTATGCGGCTCGTGCGTCACGCCGGAACAATGTTAGAGGAGGTATTATGACAAAAAGCAAGAAACAGACTGAGCTAGAACAACAAATTGGTGAACTGACGCAAGATCTACAGCGCCAGCGGGCAGACTTTGAAAATTATCGCAAGCGCGTCGAGGTCGAAAAAGAGCAGGCCAAGCAGACGGGCAAGACCCAGGCGGTCATGAAACTACTGCCTGTCATCGACAATATCGACCGGGCGGTAGCGCACTTGCCAGCAGAACTTCAGGGCAATGCCTGGGCAGACGGCGTGGTGAAGCTTTCGAAACACCTCGACAAGATGGTCGGCGACCTCAGCCTCGAGAAGATCGCCATCATCCCTGGCGAAACACTGTTCGACCCAAGCCTCCACGAAGCTATACAGATGGACGACGCCGAGGGCGACACCGAAGTCGTCGCCGAAGAGCTGCAAACTGGCTGGAAGCTCGGCGACACGGTCATCCGTCCCGCCATGGTGAAGGTCACGCGAACGACAGCCAGCGTCGAACAATCTCGCTAAAACATGTCAATATATTGATATCACGCTATATACAGCGTGTCGCCGCCCTACGTATAGTGTAGGTATTGTGTCCATTAACTGCTATACTGAAAAGCAGTTATGAATCAGAGTGGGCAACGGACATGCCGGCAAACGGAGGCTATCCAGTCCTTCTTACGGGCGTTTGACGATGATGCTGCGAAAGCAGTTCGGTCGTTGCGTGGGTACTTTCAAGAAGAACGGCAGCCTCGTCATCGGCGTCAGGTCAAACGTGACGCGCCGCTGCTCTTGTCGGCAAATGACCTGTCAAAAACCTACAAGCTGGGTCGCCGAAAGCTGGAAGTACTCAAAGGGGTGTCGCTCGACATTCATGAGGGTGAATTTGTGGCTATCACGGGTGCAAGTGGCAGTGGCAAAAGTACACTACTCCAGCTGCTTGGTGGGCTTGATAAGCCAACGCGCGGGGAAATTCGTTTTGGCGAGACAAATCTCGCGAAATTGTCCGACCGAAAGTTATCGACATTTCGTCGCCAAACCGTTGGGTTTGTTTTTCAGTTCTTCTATCTACAGCCATTTTTGCGGCT
>CALMCP010000098.1 GCA_937863095.1 uncultured Candidatus Saccharibacteria bacterium
TGCCTTTCGGTATGTTGATAGAGCGTCGAGCAGATTCGATTCGGAACAGAAGGGCGCTCTGCGTCACGCGGATGTGTTCAGAATGCTCTAAACGCCGGACTGTGGCGGGGTCGAGAAGTCGCAAGTCGACATGGGCTCCTTTGGTCGGATGAACCAGGTCAGTAACCAGGCGGTCAAACTCGCCTTGCACTTCGATGTGGATGCGTCGAATTAGTTCACCTTCGCCCACCAAGCAAGTCTCGGTTACCCGAGTAAAAGTTTCCTGGGGTTTCCGCATTTGCCGCAAAAGTAGTCTGGCGGTGGCGGCTGAATCTTTGGTCACGCCTATACCTAGCCTGTCGCTTGACGCCACAGTCACGTTCACCACCAGCCTCCGCGTCCGGGAAATGATAGATTCTAGCATTCACCCCTATCCGCTTGCTAGAGATAGGACTGGATGCATCCGACGATGCCTAGTGGGGTCCTCGGGCTGGGTCGGACTGTCCTCCGGCCTAGGCAACAGTCAACGTTGCGACCGCAGCGCTGCCACCCCATCGACCAGCGCCACCGCAACGTGCGCCAGGTCATGGCTCTGGAGTATCCGGTCGTGGCGCATGATGGCCTCGAGGTCGTCGAGACCGAGACGGTCGATGAGGCCTTCTATCTCGCGCAGGCTGGCGTCGCTGATGGCGGCTGAATAACGGTCGAGCAGGAAGGCGACGTCGAAGATGTCACGAGCGGCCGTCCGGTTGACCATCGCGGCGACTTTGAGCTCGGCGAGCTTCTCCAGCTTGTAGACACGGATGCCGTCCACCGACGTGACGTCGGCTTCATCGATGTCGTCCGACTGCCGGTACGAGACTTCTATCTTCAGCGGGGCGGCGGTGTCGCCACCGTGGTGCAGCATGTGCCTCCGGGTGGTGGCGGTGTTCTTCTTGGTGGTCAGCTGGTCGACCGTCACACCCACTTGCTGCGCGCCCGCGTGGATGCCTGCGGTCAAGTCGACTGCCGGGCGCTTGCCATCGAAGTCGAGGTCTTCGGAGTAGCGAGGAAGGCCGTAGGCCAACAGGAGCGCGGTGCCTCCCTTGAGGACGAAGTTGTCCCCAGTGCTGGCGGTGACGGACCGGGCGATGCCCCTCATCAGTTGAACGTGTCGTTGCTGTTCGGGAGTGAAGCGAATCGCCTCGAACGGAGCAGACTCAAGGTCCTTGGCTTCGGTTGATGGAGATGAGGGGGCATCGTCCATACGCATACCTACGCCCGAGCAAGCTCCCCTTCTATCCAAGCGGTCAGCATGGCTTGAGCGGGTTCGGTCAGGTGCGGCGCCATACGGGTGGCCTGCTCCAGCACGTAGTGCTGCTGCTCGGGGGTGTCGAGCCAGTCGACCGTCGCCCCGTTCAGGTTGTACACCCGTCCGTACTGCGTCAGCGAGTGAAACA
>CALMCP010000099.1 GCA_937863095.1 uncultured Candidatus Saccharibacteria bacterium
ATCCTAGGCCTATTACTTGCATAATATGCCACAGCGAAAACCGAGACGATAAACGTGACCACACTGTCATTATGGATGTTTTTACCCCTGTTAGGGTTATAAAATATTTGTTTCACTTGTGACGTGTGGTGGTCCATCAAAGCTTGTGTTTATTGTAGCAAAATGGGGGAAGATTTACAACGGAATTGCGTGCATTCAGGTGCTCTATTGACTTTATAGCGTAAGCATGATATTATCCAGACAGTCTGCGAGACGGTCTATTTAGAATTGGCTGAAGTCTGAACTTAATATGACCGCGGATATGCTCTGAACTTGTATATGCCAAGCTACCTCGAATATGCTACAATAGCTATAGCATTTTAAGAGAGGGAGTGACAACACACGTGAAGATGGTGCGCGGTATGGCGGTGATGGTGCTGGCGATAGCCGTGTTTGCGCTGCCCGTGCATGTGTTGGCGGCGAGCTATGGCGGCGGAAGCGTGCAGGGATATGCGGCAGACCGAGCGCTCGACCATGGGACGATTGTCCAACTGACGGGCAAGGGGTCCAACACTGTGACGGTGGCAAAACAGAGCGAACTCCAAAACACGTTTGGCGTAACGGTGGACCCACAGCAACTTTCGGTCAAACTCTCGAGTGATGGCTTAGAGAACGAAGTGTTTGTGGCAGTATCTGGCACGTACAACGTTCTTGTGAGTACTCAGGCTGGTGCTATCAAAGCGGGTGACTATGTCACGTTGTCGTCAATAAATGGCGTAGGCATGAAGGCTGGCACCGAGGAGGAGACGGTGCTCGGGCGAGCGGCCAGCGGATTCGACGGCAAGGGCGTAACGTTGGGCCAGTCGACCATCAAAGACGTCGATGGCAACACTACACAGACCGTCAAGCTCGGTTCGATTCCGGTGACCATAGAAATCCAACGCAACCCCAACGAGAAGTCGACCAAAGCCAATGTACCGGAGATACTGGAGCGGACAGGCCAAGCGATTGCCGAAAAAGAGGTCAGCGCGGTGCGTATCTACATCAGTCTAGCGATTGCCGTGGTCAGCCTCATCGCGGCCATCGCGGTGATATATGCAGGGGTGAGAAACAGCGTCATCTCTATCGGTCGCAACCCGATGACCAAAAAGTCGATTTTCCGGGCGCTGATGGAAATCATCCTGACGAGCCTGTTGATTTTAATTATTGGGCTGTTTGCGGTATATTTGTTATTAAGGTTATGACGCTAAAACGGGTGGGACATGGGATTATTTAAGAAGAAGCAGCACAAGCCGAAAAAAGCAGAGCCAGTCGCAGTCGCTGAGCAGGTGTTTGATGAGCAGTACCGAGAAGAGCTGCGAAAGCTGGGCCGGGAGCACTTCAAGAAGTTGCTTGAGGATAATTCTGCTGGCATCAAGCAGGATGTTGACGCCGTTTTGACGCAACTGACCGGGGCACTCCGTCGGCACATGGCGACTCAGCTGGATTTGGCGATTACTCGGGTGAACACGGACATCTCAAATGGGCTGAAGGAACAGATGACCGAGTATAATCGCGTCTCAGGCGAGGCGCAGGAGCTGGTCATCCAGTCGCTGAGTCGTAACGCTCAGGCGGTGCACGAAAAATACCAAGACATGGCGGCAAATCTGCAGCAGGTAGTGGCCAACCAAGAGGTGATGATGGTCGGTGTGTTTCAGGACAATCAGTCGCGCGTCGCAGCTGTACAGTCTGAGCAGGAGCAGGCGCTTGAGCAGCTCAAGCACGGCATGGCTGAGGTGAAGCAACAGTCGGAAGCAGCCGTGCAGCAGCTCCGCCAGCAGAGTGACGAGCAGTCGCGCATGCTCGGTGAGATATATCAGCAAACCTCTGGCGGCGCATCGCAGATGAAGCAGTCACAGGAGCAGGCGATTAGTTCACTCGAGCAGTCGGTGGCGTCGCTTCAGGAGCAACATGGTCGTTTGCAACAGATGATGGATGAGTCGATTGCCAAGCAAAAGACGATGGCGACGGAGCTGATAAACGAGCATATGGCGCGAATCATCGAGCACTATTTGATTGGCGCACTGGGTGAACGGTCTGACCTAGCGAAAGATTTGCCGAATATTCTCGAGAAGATGCAAGAGCACAAACAAGCGATGATGGATGACATGAGTCTATGAGCGAGGTGCAGTACACATTGCCAGCCAGTCTCACGACACAGGGTGACCTGCGGCGACTGATGAACGAAGTTGAGCGCATCGATAACGCGCTGGTTGAGGTGGATATTCACCAGCGAACAGGTCATTCGTCGGATGAGGAGCTAGTGCTGTCGCGTCAGTTGGGTGATTTTGTGGCGGCAAATGAGATTGATATCAAAGATGGCAGTGCTCGGTCGGGGCTCATCGCTGGCTTGCGCCAGCTCAAAGATAGCGCGCCCGTGGTGCATGTGACCTTTGCGGCCAGTGCCGGACGGGATGAACTGGCGAAACTGGTCGACTGGGTGCGCCAATCGGTGCATCCGCAGGCAGTATTGACCATCGGCCTGTCGCCCGAGCTCATCGGCGGGGCATATGTGCGCACAACGAACAAAGTGTTTGATCTGAGCGTGCGTTCGCAATTGGCCCAAGGAAGGCAGATTATCCAAAAAGAACTGGAGGCGCTCAGTGGAGCAATCTAAGCAGTTCGAGGCGCTGGTGGCAGCGGGCAATCCGGTTGGCGAAATC
>CALMCP010000100.1 GCA_937863095.1 uncultured Candidatus Saccharibacteria bacterium
CTTGGCGCAACTCCAACAGCACATCCTCCAAGACTGGCGCCTGCGCCTCCAGAAAGCGACCCAGGTCAGGGGCCTGCTGGGTTTCTGAGCCAATCGGCACGGTTTCAGCCATCGGGCGCGTTCCTCGGTCTTGCGTCAATCGGTCGTCAATTGATTTTGGTGGCTCATATTATGAGCCACCGCCGTGCAAATACTAGTTCCATCGCGGTTCACTAGGAGGTCCACATGTTCACGACGCAAGCGGTTTCGTCCTTTGGCTGGCAAGGCATCGACGTGCCACGGCTGACAACCCATGCGGAGGTTCGCCTCCAGCAGCGAGGCATCCGGGTCGAAGTGCTCGATTGCCTCCTCGCCTACGGGCGCCGTGAGCACGACCACACCCACTGCGAAATCGCGTACTTCGACACCAAGGCGCTGGAGCGTATTGACCGCCACGAAGACCCCCGTGTTGCGCAACTGGCCAGTGACCACCGAGACGTCTATGCGGTCATCGACAGCGATGGCTGCGTGGTCACCACTGGCCACCGGTTTCGCCGCATCTTGCGTGACAAAAGCCTGTCCTCCCTGCGCCCGGGCCGCACCCGTCGCCCACGCCAGATGCGCCGTGCCATTGGCCAGTCGGTGTTGGTTTAAATAAACAGTAATAAAAACAGTGACAGTGTGCTAATATGAACTCATGGTCACCACCTATCTCATCAGCGAACTGTGCTCACTGGTCGATTTGCCGGTGCGCACGGTCCGGTACTACGTCCAGCAAGGACTCGTCGACCGGCCTGAGGGGGAGACCCGAGCGGCGCGGTACGGCGTCAAACAGCTTGAGCAGCTGCAGCTCATCAAGAAATGGACGGCAGCCGGCTTGTCACTGGACCGCATTCGGGAGTTGCTGAACGGCGATGAGCCAGATGTGCCTGCACGAAGCCGTCGACGCGGCACGCTGGAGGTTGTAAGCCGACTGACGATTGCTGATGGGGTGGAACTCGTTATCGAGCCCAGTCGTGCCGGCCTCACACCCGAGCAGGTGCGCGAGTTCAGTCGCCAGGTCATGCGCCTCTTCGACCAAGTCACCGGCCAGGCCCCTGGCTCCGACTGACTAGCCATGCGCCGCGGGTCAGCCGGCAGCGCAAAGGTTTTTCGTTCTCCGTGTTTGTCACCTAGAAGGGTCGGATATGCCAACTACGTCTTTCGTCACCTCTGACGGTTCACCGCTTTTGCTTGAAGGCGTCAAGGCACAGGGGCGAGTGGTCGGCCGCATGTTGGACATGAACTTTGAGCAACATTTCCGCAACCCTGAAGACTCAAATGTGGAGGTCGTCTACACCTTCCCCCTTCCGTGGCACGCGGTGTTGCTCGGTCTGGAAGTCGAACTCAATGGTCAGTCGCTGGTGGGTGTAATCCAGCGCAAAGCTAAGGCTCGCGAACGGTACGAAGATGCTGTGTCAGAAGGTGACAGCGCCATTCTGGTCACCGTCAATCCGGACCGCAGCTACACACTCGAGCTAGGTAACCTCATGGCCCATGAGTCCTGTGTGGTGCGGTTGCACTACGTGCAGATGCTCCAGCCTGAGCAAGGCAGCCTCCGACTGATGCTGCCGACAACCCTGGCGCCCCGTTATGGCGATGCAGTGCGTGACGGCGGCTACGAGCCACATGCCGCACCCGCAGTCAGCACAACTGCCGAGTACCCGTTCGAGATACGGCTTGATATCCAAGGGGAGCTCGTGCACGCGCAAATCGGCTCCCCGAGCCACCTGGTCGCGATTCGGACGCTCCCCGCAGTGGGCATGAAAGAGACTTTCATAACCCAGGTCCAACTGAGTTCCAAGGCCTTGCTAGACCGGGACTTCGTACTGGTCTTCGACAAACTTACTCAGAGCAGCCTGGGGCTGGCCGCCTGGGACCGACTTGACACTAGTCTGGGGGTGGTGATGGCCAGCTTCACGCCCACGTTGCCAACCAGGCAAAGCCTGCCCGTGACAATGAAAGTCCTTGTGGACTGCAGCGGTTCGATGAACGGCGACAGCATTCATGCGGCCCGCAGCGCGCTTCAAGTTGTGCTGGCGAGCCTGCGCGATGGCGACCGCTTCAGCCTGAGCCGCTTCGGTGATTCCGTCGAACACCGCTGCAAAGCACTCTGGAAGGTGGCGCCGCCGTCCATGGTTGCCGCTCAACGCTGGGCTCAGCGGCTGGAAGCCGACCTGTGGGGGACGGAAATGAACAACGCCATCATGTCGACCCTGGTCTTGCCCGGTGCAGAGCGTAGCGACTTGCTGCTCATCACGGACGGTGAG
>CALMCP010000101.1 GCA_937863095.1 uncultured Candidatus Saccharibacteria bacterium
ATATGTAACCTCGTGACATCACATCTACCTTAGCTGGTAGACAAAATCTGCTGAGCATAAGGATACCTTTGGGTCCACCTATCAGGATATGTGACTGGTCTATGAGGCCTCAAAAGACACTACTGTTGACTTGGATTTGACAAGAAATCGATTTCTTTGATGATGTCCAGGAGCGCTTGGGCTTTTTTGGTTTCGTCGGCGATAGCTTTGGCGGCCTCATGTGCTGGGGCGATGAGGTCTTTGTCGTCGGTTGAACGAATCAAAAGTAAGTAGGTGTTAAACTTCTCTTCGGGGTCAACGTCAAGCTTGTCGATAAGTGGACGGAGCTCGCTGATAGCGGCTTGTTTGACGCTGGCGAGTGCTGGGTCGGACGGGGCGGCGGTGTCTGCCAGTGGCGCAGCTGGCGCTACAGGCTCTGGAGCACTGGTAGTAGTGTCAACGGGAGGCATAGCAAACTGGTCGGCGACAGGAGTGTCGACTGCTGGGGCGTCGGTTGGCTGACCGAACCCTTGTGGAGCGCTCGCAACGGGCGGCCCAAAGCTCATCGCGCCTACTTCGTCATTTACGCCCGCGAGTGCTTTTGCTAGCTCCTGGTCGTCGCTAATCGGCTGTTTTTGCTCATCTACTTGAATATTCATTGCCCACCTCTTTATGAATTATTTCTGCTTATGTTATACTGTAGCATATATGAATAGGGGGGCGCAAGTAATATGTTAGACGATAGTAATGTAATCAGCCAACGTGACCCGTCGGGGGCGCTGGCAGCAGTCAAGGCACTACCGGAGCAGGCGAGATTTGAGCCAGTTATAGAGGGTGATGTTGAGCGACGAGAGGTGACGAACATCGTGCTGGCCGGCATGGGCGGTTCGGCGCTGGCAGCCGACATGGTGAAGGCACTGCTGAAAGATACCATCGGCGTACCGATTGAGGTGGTGAAGGGTTATGACTTGCCGGCATATGTTGGCTGGTCGACACTGGTGGTGACACTGAGCCACTCGGGTAATACCGAGGAGACACTCGAGTGTTATCGGCAGGCGCGCCACAAGGGGAGTCTGCTCGCGGTCATGGCGACTGGTGGTTCACTGTTTGAGTGGGCGGAAAATGACGGCATCGTGCGTTCGCGAGTGCCAGCGGGCGCACAGCCGCGGATGTCGACGGTGTATCATTTGCGAGTGTTGTTGAAATTACTACAAGAATTTGGACTGACGAACGCCGTGGTGTATGACGAAGTGGCTGGCGCGTCAGACTGGCTGGCGCACTGGCTGCAGGAGTGGGCGGTTGAACGGCCGTTGGAGCACAATTACGCGAAGCAACTAGCTGAACGAACGGTTGGCAAGACGCCGCTGTTTTATGGCGGAGACTTGACTGCGCCGATTGCCTACAAGTGGAAAATTAGCTGGAATGAGACAGCCAAAAATGTGTCGTTTTACAACCAATACCCAGAGTTTAGCCACAATGAGTTTATGGGCTGGACGTCGCATCCAGTTGAGAAGCCGTTTGCGGTGTTCGATATCCAGAGTTCGTTTGAGCGACCGCGAATCGCCGAGCGGATGAGTTTGACCGACTCGATGCTTAGTGGCAAGCGGCCGAAGGCATCGGTTATCACGCTGGAGGGCGAGAGTTTGGTGCGACAGTTCCTCTGGGGGTTAGCCCTGGCTGATATGACGAGCATCTACGGCGCTATCTTGAACGGCGTCGACCCGACACCGGTGGGGCTGATTGAGAAGTTTAAGGCGTCGCTGAGCTAATATCTCAGCGATTCGATAGGGTCTTTTTTGGCGGCGCGGATAGCGGGGTAGATGCCAAAGAGGATGCCGGTGATGGTCGCGATGCCGATACTGAGGGCGGCGACTTGCCACTCGAGCGCTGGGGTGAACGGTAAGTACAGGCCGATAGCGTAGGCGGTGGCGAGGCCGATAGCGTAGCCAAGTATACCGCCGGCGAGGCCGATGAGGCAGGATTCGATGAGGAACTGGTTGATAACGTGAGAGTTGGTGGCACCGATGGCTTTGCGGATGCCGACTTCGCGCTGGCGCTCAGCGACGTTGACTAGCATGATATTCATGATACCGATACCGCCGACGATGAGTGATACACCCGCCACAGCCGTC
>CALMCP010000102.1 GCA_937863095.1 uncultured Candidatus Saccharibacteria bacterium
ATTACGGATGCGCCCTTCCCGAGGACCTCGAAAAGGAAGTCGGGGACATTCTCAGCGCGGCGCAGGCGCAGATTACGGCCATCATCAACAAGCTCTCCGCCTAAGGAGGACCGAAATGGCAAGGAACTCTGTATGTAAAACTGCCATCCTCTTTGTGTTCGGAGGACTTGCATACTTCGAACTCGAGGTGCTTTTCAGAGGACATAGCCATTGGACGATGTTCGCCCTCGGCGGATTCCTTTTTCTGATTCTCGGTGAGCTGAACGAGGGTCTACTTGAGTGGGACACCCCACTCATTTTGCAGGGCATCATCGGTTCAGCCATCGTGACAGGAGCGGAGCTCGCAACCGGGATGATTCTCAACGTCTGGCTCGGCCTCGGCGTTTGGGATTACTCCGGGATGCCGCTCAACTACAAAGGGCAGATTTGCCTCCCGTTTAGCATCCTGTGGATTTTCGTGTCCATCGCGGCCGTCGTCCTCGATGACTGGCTGCGATACTGGCTGTTTGGGGAGGAGCGTCCGCACTACACACTGTTCCGGCGCGGCGAGAGCCGCTGAAAGGAGCCGCCAATGAACCGCGAGGAGAGGCTCGAACAGCTTTTGACGGCCACCGTTAAGCTGCTCGACCGGTGGGAGGAATACTCCCTCGAAACGAACTGCGGGGAGCCGGAGGGCTACGGCGCAGCCCGCGCGGTGGTACACGCAGAATTTTCCGTACTCAAACAGACTGATAAAGGAGACGGTGAGAATGAGCGTAATTACCTTTAAGCCGAACGACCACACGAAAATTACCACGGATTTCGAGCGGTACGAGTTCGCCTGCCCGTGCGGCTGCACGGCGCAGATGATTGACCCGGAGCTCGTCCAGAAGATGCAGACCATCCGCACCAAGCTCGGCAAGGCCATCAAGGTTACGTCGGGCTACCGGTGCGTGAAGCACAACGCAGACCCGAAAGTCGGCGGCAGCCGGACGAGCCGCCACCTCTACGGCATTGCGGCCGACTGGCGCACGAAGGACCGGAGCGTCAACCCCGTCGCCCTCGGCATCATCGCGGCCGCGCAGGGCTTTGGCGCGGTCGGCATCTACTGGCACGACAAGGCCGCCATTGTCCACACCGACACGCGCGGAGGCAAGGCTACATGGCTTTGCGTCCAGCCCGGCGTGTATCCCAGCACCACCTACAACAAGTTTGTCCTGCCGACCATCGAGCAGGGTTGCGAGGGAGCCGCTAACCGCGCAGCTACGGTTATGCTGCAGCGGCTCCTCGGCATCCCGCACGACGGCAGTTTTGGCCCGGCTACCACAAAGGCACTGATGACGGCCCAGCGCAAGCACGGCCTCGTCCCGGATGGCATTTGCGGCCCCAAGAGCTGGACTGCCCTGTCTGGCGCAGACAAATATCTGTGAGGGAGGAGGTGATACCCATGTGGGAGTTCATTGTCCAGTATTGGGCGGAGTGGGCTTTCGGACTGCTTGGCACGGCGATTATCGCCGTAGCCATCAAGTACAAAGCCCTCCTCGACGGCGTACTGGCTATTCTGCACGACCGTATTTATCAGGCCTGCCAGCACTACATTCAGCAGGGCTACATCGACGCGAGCGGCCTGAAAAATTTGGAGTACCTCTATCGCAGCTACCACACGCTTGGGGGGAACGGGACC